>JAJRQC010000009.1 GCA_024280455.1 Deltaproteobacteria bacterium
CCAGGCAACCTGCCAGCCACCGAAGGAACGGGGGTTGACGGCCATGAATTTCTTGCCGGCAAGATCTTCCGCTTCGTTGATGTCCCCCCTGTCTGAGCGGGTAAAGATAACTCCGCCGAACCGGGTGTAGGCCTTTCCCAGGATTTTGTTTTTCAGGGTGGCGATCCTGGTGACCCCGTATTTGTATTCGAGCTCCACATACATGGCTGGATTGGAAGGGTAAACTGAACCCTGTTTTCAGCCACGGCCAGGGGAAGTTCTTCAAAGTTGAGGCGAACAAGCAGGAATCGGTATTCCGGTATGGACTTGTTGAGATATTCAATGGTCGCGGCCCATTTTTTGCTGCATTCCTTTTTGCCTCGCTTTGCCAGTACTCCAATGAGAATTGTTTCAGGGCGGGAAGCCGCCGCAAGGTTTTCCGTAAACGGCAGAACAATACAGAGGCTGATGATGAGGTAGATAAAAGCTCGCATATGTTTTAATCCTTTCAGAGATTTTACGTAGAGCCTTACCTGCAGCGTAATAAGGGTGATGTGAAAAAATCGCAGGGACAGGCTGGTACATCTATGAGATCTTATTCAAGAGGAAGCCGGATAATAAAGGTAGCCCCTTCACCCTCAATGCTTTCTACGTCAAGCATTCCGCCATGCTTGTTGACAATCACGTCTTGGGCAATGGCCAGTCCCTGGCCCGTGCCCTTACCCACCTCCTTGGTGGTAAAAAAAGGATCAAATATTTTTTTTTGGATCTCTGCCGGAATACCGGCACCGGTATCGGTCATGGATAGTTCAACATACTGATCCCGGGGTAGAGTACTGATGGTGATGGTCCCTTTTTCCCCTGTCGGGTTGTCTCCAAGTTTTTCCGCAATTCCATGGGCGGCATTTACCAGCAGGTTGAGAATAACCTGACCCACTTCATCGGCAAGACAGGGAATCAACGGTAATTCGTCATCAAGTTGCAGGTGGATATCGGCAACATATTTCCACTCGTTGCGGGCAACGGTCACCGTGGTTTCAATAATTCTGTTGAGGTTGACCTGTTCTTTTTTCCTGGATCCGGGATGGGAAAATTCCTTCATGGCCTGGACAATAGAGGTGACCCGCTGCACTCCGTCCAAGGATTGCCGGATGGCCTCCGGTATTTCTTCAGCCAGATATTCCCAGTCGATCTCTTCCAGATCCGCCTCGATTTTTGTGGTCATCGCCGGCGCTATCTTTTTGGATTTTGCTGCTTTAAGCAGGGCGTGTAGATGGCTGATAAGTTTTGCAACATCGACGAAGCTTACCTGTAGAAAATCGATATTGGTGCCGATGAACTGGGTCGGGGTGTTGATCTCGTGGGCAATTCCAGCAGCCAGCCGGCCAACGGATTCCAGTTTCTGCGCGTGCAGGAGTTGGGACAGGATGGCTTCTTTTTCCCGCTCCATTTTTTTCCGGGCCGTGGTATTGCGACCGATCAGAACAGAGCCGATAAGGGTATTGTCCGATGGGTCATGGAACGGTGAGGCCGTGAATTGAATAAATCCGCCCAACCGGTCTTCTTCCACTTCAAGGGTACACGGGCATCCGCTTTCCATGACCCTGCTGTGTGGGCAGTTCTCCGGTATTTCATCCCGACCTCGCAGTATGCGGCAACAGGGTTCGCCGATCATCTCTTCCGGAAGCATCCCCACGGCCCTGGCCAGCGGTTTGTTGACCCGGACCAGCCGGTGTTCCATGTCAAGAAGTGCGATGAAATCCGGGATGGAATCCACCGTATATTCCCATTCGTTCTTGGCGTGCAGGATAGCCGCGTCGGCTGCCTGTCGCTGTTTGATTTCCCGTTCCAGTTCTCTGGTGCGTTTTTTAAGCTCAGCGGTTCTTCCGGCTACGGTTTCCTCCAGAGTCTTGTGGTATTGGTGGGACTGTTGCAGCAGAAAGGCCCTTTCCAGGGCACGTTCCACGGCATGTCCGAGCAGGGCCAGCTCGTGAATAGGTTTGGTGATATAATCCCAGGCCCCGATCCGCAGGGCTTCAATGGCATCTTCCATGGTTCCCATGCCGGAAACGATGATCACCGGAATACCGGGTTCCATGGCGATCACACTGCTCAGCAGCTGTAGCCCGTCAAGGCCGGGCATGCGCAGGTCGGTAAGCAGGATGTCTGGTTTTCTGCTGCTGAAGAGCTCCAGAGCATGGGTGCCGTTATCGGTTTCAATTGTCCGGTACCCCTGCAGCTGCAGGTATGTTGCCATTGACTGCTGAACAACGAGGTCGTCCTCAGCCAGGAGAATGGTTTTTTGTTTTGTACTGTCATGCAATGAAACGTAATTTTGTCGGGATTGGTTGTTCATATTGGAATCTCCTCTTCCTCTCCGGCTACAGGCAGGTATATGCTCATGGTCGTCCCTTTGCCCACAGTGGTTTTCACAGTGATACGGCCGTTATGGTTGTCCTTGATAATGCCGTAGGCTATGGAAAGTCCGAGTCCGGTGCCGATGCCGATGTCTTTGGTGGTATAAAAGGGATCAAAGATATGGGGCAGATCCTGCTCCCTTATACCGCAGCCGTTATCCTCCACATCGATACGGACAAGGTTGTCATCCATGAGTGCCCGCAGGATAATGCATGGTTCGGGAGAAGGATCTGCGCCGGGCCCGGTCAGTGCATGAACGGCATTTTTAATCAGATTGAGCAGAACCTGTTCAATTTCCATGGGAGTACAGTACAGGCTGTCGAGGTCCGGGGCAAACTCCGTCTGAAAATCGATGTTCAGGATATTGTAGTCTTTTTTCAGGGTGTAATCGGTTCGGGCCAGTTCAATGGAGTTTGTTATCATCTCTTGAACGGACATCTTGATCCATTCTCCGGTTTTCGGTCTGCTGAACTGGAGAAGATTGTTGATGATACGGGAGGTATTGGTTGCGGAATTTTTAATTCCCTCCAGAAAATAATTTATTTTGCAAACAGTAAAAAAATGGTGGAGTTGTTTCAGATCAATGTTGAACTTATCGGCTTGCTTGCGTGCCGTGCCGTTTTTTGGATCAAGGGCCAGCTCAATTATTTGAATGGACTGCAGAATCGCGGAAAGCGGTGTGTTAAGCTCATGGGCCACTCCGGCGGCCAGACCGGCAATGGTCTCCATTTTCTCCGTCTGCAGTAACCGCTGTTCCATTTTTTTCTGCATGCTGACATCCTGCATGGTCCCCATCACCCGGACGGGTCTACCGAGGTTATCCCGATGCATCCGGGCCTTCATCTGCAGATGTTTGAAGCTTCCGTCGGGCATAAGAACGCGGTAGACCAGGTCATAGGGGGTGTCGTCGGCCAGCAGCGCGTCCATGGCCTGAATGGCTCCACTGCGGTCGTCGGGATGGATGAGGGCCTGAAAGGCCGCACGGGTAGTGATGGGGTTTTCCGGACTGCGCTGGAGAATAGTATAAACCTGATCGGAGCCGGCAATATCCAGGGTGACGGCATCAATCTCCCAGTATCCCAGACAGGCGATTTTCTGGGCCTCACGCAGCCGGTTTCTGTTGCGATTCAGTGCTGTTTCCGCCTGGTTGCGCCGCTGCAACTGCCTGAGATTGTGGATGGCATAGCCGATGTCCGAGGCAATGTTGCGGATAATTTTCTGTTCCTCGGGATCGCGGCAGAAGTCCGAGGGCAGGGCAATGGTGAGGATCCCCAGTAAATGTCCTTTAAACCTGATTTGGGTTGAGGTGATACCGGAACGCTCGTAACCGTTGTCTAATGGACAGTCCCTGCAAAAGTCCTGGAGGTCCTCGGTAACGGTTACTTTTTTTCCGGACAGTGTCTCCTGGAGACAGCGGGGCGGGGTATTGTTGATGACGGCCTGTTCCAGCTTTTTGATATCACCCTTGATGTTGGAGGAGACCGTAAGCAGGGGTTGTCTAGCCTCATCCAGCAGCATAATCCAGGCACTCAGATAACTGCGGTTCTCCGTCAGTAAGGTGCAGAGGGCGGGCAGCAGTTCTTCTTCATTTTCGTGGCGGATGAAGAGACGATGCATCCGGACATGGGTGTTGAGAACGGCATGAAGATGCTGCTCCCTGCGTTCGTTTTGTATTTTTATCAGGGCAAGATCAACGGCGGTAAAGAGCTCGAAATCCTTGACCGGTTTGACCAGGTAGCCCTGGGGTTCGGTTTTTTTGGCCCGGGTAAGGGTGACGTCATCACTGTAGGCGGTCAGGTAGACGACAGCTGTAGATAGTCGTTGCCTGCGGATTTCCTGGGCCGTTTCAATGCCGTCGAGCCGACCCTTGAGCACGATGTCCATCAGAATCAGATCCGGAACGGATTGAGCTGTTCGCTCAAGGGCCTTCTCACCGCTGGCAACGGTTGCTATTGACTTGTACCCAACCCTGTTCAGGCGGGTCAGCAGGTCTTGGGCGATTATACCGTCATCTTCGACGATGAGAATGTTTGCTTCTTTCATTGCGGAAGCCCGTTTTCAGAGGTGAATGGGGAAAGTTTATTCGATAGCCTGTTCCCCGGCCGGGTAAGATCTGCAGGTCTCCGTCCAGGTGGTGACGGGCCAGGATATTAACCAGTTCAAGCCCCAGGGTCTTGCGGGTGGTGGTTATGTCCGAAGTCGTTATACCGATACCGTCATCGCTGATGCAGGCCGTCAGGTTTTCTCCCTGTTGCTCCACGGTGATGTTGATGTTTCCCGATTGTCCTTCAGGGAAAGCATACTTCAGGCTGTTGGAGACCAGTTCGTTGATGAGCAGGCCAAGGGGGATTGCGATTTCAATATCCAGGGAGACGTCGGCAATGTTTTGGCTGAGTCCTATTTGTTGAGGGGATATACCGTAGACATTGTACAGGTTGCGGCAGAGGCTGTCGATATACTCCTGCAGGTCAATGGCACCAAGATCGGTTGATCGGTAAAGGTTTTCGTGAACAAGGGCCATGGTATGGATACGGTTTTCGCTTTCCTGGACAATGTGGTCAAAGGATTTTCGGCCGATTTTTTCAGCCTGTAACCGGAGTAGACTGATAATAACCTGCATGTTATTCTTGACCCGGTGATGAATTTCCCGCAGCAGGCTTTCTTTTTCCTGAAGAGCAATCTGTAATGTCTGTTCGGTCTCTTTTCGTTCCGTAATATCAATACCGGAACTGAGGCTGCCTGAAATACTGTCGTCGACGGTCCGGAGCAGTGTGTTATGCCAGTATATTCGACGCAGCTTACCTGTTGCCGTGAGAATATCGTTTTCAAAATATTCTACTGGTTGCAGCTTGCCCGCCATTACCTGATTGTGTGTATCTATCTCCGCTTGCTGTTTTTTCGCCTGCAAAACAAGGGCAAACCAGTTCATCCCAATGAGGCTCTGGTCCGGATACCCCAGCAGTTCATGGCCTCGACGGTTGAGTATGTGGATTTTTCCTGCCGGATCAAGGCTGACGATGATTGCCTCGGTCACGGAAAGATATTTTTCCGTGCGTTCCTTTTCTTTTCGCAGTTCCAGAGTTTGTTGTCGGATCCGTTCTTCAAGCGAGGCGTTGAGCAGGGTGAGTTCATTTTTGCTTTTTTCAACGGCAAGTCGCATATGGTTGAAGGCTCTGGTTAAAACGACTAGTTCCCTGGGCCCCTGCTCCGGGAGCGTATGCTCGCTTGTGCCGGAGGAAAACGCGTGAGCTGCATCGGCAAGTTGGATCATTGGATCTGCAAGGGCGGAGGACTGCCTGCGGGCCATAACTATGGCGGTTATGATGAGCAGGGGAAAGGTCAGTATGAGAAAAATAAAAGTATATCTTGCAATGTCTGCTGCATTTCTGGTCTGACGCTGCAGTATCTTTCTTGAGGCCGTGGTCAGTGTCTGCGTTTGTGCGATCACCTGATGGCTCAGGGGAAGAACACGGTTTTTGAACAGGGTGACCACCAGAGGGGCCTGTCGGGCGGTGTACAGGGCGAGTACCTGTTCCGAGAGGCGGTTATAGGCTTGGAATTCAATGGAAAAAATCTGCATACTGGTTTGCGGACTGCCGGTAAACCGTGTTCGGTCATAGAATTTTGTTCGTTCATTGATGATTTTCCGGTTGGCCCGAAAATCGTTTATGAGCGATTTCTTATCTTCAAAAATAATTTTTTCCAGCTGGAGCAGGGCAAGAAGCAGGGTCTGCCGAATTGTGATGTGAGAAAACTGTTCTACCGAAAGGCGGCGGATATTTTGCGGGGACCGGTTGGTGTCGGTAAGGATTTTCTGCAATCTCTCCGCCACCGGAATAACCTGTTGCAGGTAAAAGGCCTGAGCCTGATTATTTCCGGGTGCATGGGCAACGGTTTGGACCCACCATTGGACGGCATAGAGTTTCTGCAATTCGTTCTGCAGGTTGTCGACCTGAACGGTTAACTCCTGCTGTTCAAATTCAATGCACAGTTGCTGCATCCTCTCCAGCGTGGGGTAGATTTCTTTATCCCATGTGGCCTGCCACTCCTGCAGGTATTGTTGACTCTCAACACTTATAAATCCCCTCAACATCGCCATGGACTGATATATTTTAGATTCTATCCGGGCCGCTGTCTGGGCCAGTGGAATCCCCTGCTCAGCCATTTTTATCGACTGATGCTGGAAAAACCAGAAGGTTATCATTGACAATACCAGGGGAATCAGGCCGACTCCGGCAATGAGCAGGTAGGAGTGGCGCAGTTGATCGACAATGGTGATCAATGGCCGCTTATATTTCTGTTTACCGTCCTTTCCGCTGCTCATCGGTTCCTGCCGGTGACCTCGGATACCGGAGTTTGCAGGCGGGAAAGTTGTATTAACTGTTGTTCCAGAATACCTGCCTGCTGAAAGACATGGGATGGAAATTTCAGTCCGGGATAAAAGGGTTCCATGGGCTGCCGGTTGCAGTTTTCCGCCCGGTGGAGATAGGCGAGCCGGGAAACGATCAGGGAGGCGATGTCATAGACATCGCTGGGTGATATCGCCCCAGGTTGAGCCTGCTTGCCCTGGAAGGTGAGTGTCGGCAGGCGTGCCCTGTGATAGATGGAGCTGATGATATTGGTGCAGTTTTCCAGTCGGAAATAGACATCACTGGGCGTCTTGAAGGCAATAAAAGGTGGGGGTGATGGAATAGGCTTGGCTTTCGGAAATTGGTTCAGGAGTATTTCACTGTAGCCGATGGCCAGGGTGAGCTCTTCAAAGACGTCACTGGGTGAGAATCGGCGGCTCAGCAGCTGGTTGAGCTGTCTGTTGAGGGTAGTGATGGCCATGAACACGTCGGATGGTGTCTTGCTGTTGTCTATAGTGTATTTTTCGGGGTTGAGCCGAGCGCCGAGGAAGTCGGCAATCATCTGCAGAGTGTTTGCCGATTTTCTGACCAGGAAAAGAACATCCGCCGGCTGGATATTTGTTTTCGGGGTAACTGGAGGATCCAGGGATTCCCGTTTGACTTCAAACAGGAGGCGGTTGGATTTTGTAAACAGTGTTTTGGCCTGAAAATAGACGTCAAAAGGGCTGGCATTGGAGACCGTGACCGAGAGCGGCGTGATTCTGGGCCGGCCCATATATTTTCGTAAACCTTCGATCTGGTCACCGACCTGGAGTACGGAAACAAACACATCTGGCGGAGTGGTTTGCGAACTGTTTACCGAAGCCGAAGTTGCCTGCAGGGTACGGCAGGGAAGAATAAGAAAGAGCAGGAGGGAAAAGAGACGTATGGGCAGCATAATGTAGTTGTTCCTTGGCAGTCTGTTTTTGCCTGTCATATCCAAAGGTTTAATGGAGTGCCTGCTGCACTCCCAGGGCCAGGGCCCGCAGGGTCAACGGTTTCATCAGGAACGTATTGACCTGGAGGGTGTTGAGTTTTTTATTGGTCAATGTTGAGCTGTAGCCGGTGCAGAGGATAACCGGTAGATTCGGCCGAATTTCCCGAAGCAGGGTGATGAGCTCGGAACCGGGCAGTCCGGGCATGGCCTGATCGGTGATGATGAGGTCGAAATCGTCAGGGCGTGCACGAAAAATCTCCAGGCCCCGTAAACTGCTTTGACAGGCCGTGACCTGATATCCCAGGTGTGTGAGCATGTGGTTCCCCAGCTCTGCCAGGGCCGGTTCATCATCAATAAAGAGTACTCGCCCGCTACCGTAGGACAAAGGGGTACTGTCGGTTTCTTTTTCATCCGGCGTATGTTCCACCACCGGGAAATAGAGGTCTATGGCGGTGCCCTCACCGGGAGTACTGTTTACCTGGATGAAGCCGCCGCAGCCGTTGACGATATCATGGACGACGGCCAGGCCGAGCCCGGTGCCCTTACCGGCGTCCTTGGTGGTGAAAAAGGGATCGAAGATGTTTTGTATCGTATCGGCCGGAATGCCGCAGCCGTTATCTTTAACTCGGAGCCGGAGGTATTCTCCCGGGTCGCCGCCGATATATTCCATGGCCATGGCTTCAGTTATCTCTGTCGGCTGGACGGAAATATCCAAGGTGCCGGTCTCCTCTTTAAGGGCGTGAAAACTGTTGGTGCCGAGGTTCATGACCACCTGGAGGATTTCCGTTGGATCGGCCATGATTTTTTCCAGCCCGACGGCAATGTCTGTTTTTATATCAACCGTTGCCGGGAGGCTTGCGTTGAGCATCTTGACTGCCTCCTTGATAACGGGATATATGGAGATGGGATGATGTTCGCTTTGCCCCTTGCGGCTGAAGGTCAGGAGCTGGGAGACGAGGTCTGTTGCCCGTTCCGCTGCCCGTTGGATTTGTTGTAAATTTTCGGGTATGGTTTTCGGGTTGTTGCTGAGCAGGGAAAGCTCGGTATAGCCGGAGATGACTCCGAGAATATTGTTGAAGTCGTGGGCAATGCCGCCGGCCAGGGCACCGATGGCTTCAAGTTTCTGGGCCTGGTGCAGCTCAGCGGTACGTTGCCTGACCTCTTCTTCAAGATTTTTGCGGTAGTGTTCGTTTTCCTGTCTGAGACGGACATGAAGAAGCGCTTTGTCGATGCTGATCTGCAAGAGGGCCAGATCGGTGATGGGTTTTTGGATATAATCCCAGGCCCCGTTTTTCATGGCAGTAACCACATCCTCGAAGGTCCCCATTCCCGAAACGATGATGACCGGTGTTTCCGGTGAGGAGGTATGTATGGTATACAACACATCGAGTCCGTCGAGAATGGGGAGCCGCAGGTCAAGGAGAACGATATCCGGTTTGTATCGGTTAAACTGTTCCAGGCCCTGTTGTCCGTTTTCAGCTTCAATGATGGTATAATCGTAACTGTCCAGGTAGGTGCTAAGGGTGGATCGAAGCAGGGGATCGTCTTCGATGGTGAGGAGAACCGGTGAGGAAGGCGTAGCAGGTTTCATGTAAATATTCTCTTGTAAACAGAAAGTGATGTTGCTCTGGAACAAGTATCGCATATTTTTTTGTTTCGGCATAATTTAATTTGAAAAAAGTGTTAAGTTGTCCAAGAGATAATAAAATGAATTATATTTAAACAGAGGGTGGGAAATATGCGGAGAGAACTGTTGATCCTGCGGCACGGTAAATCAGACTGGAGTCGTCCGGTGGATGATTTTCACCGGCCGTTGAAAAAGCGGGGCCGGAAAAATGCAACCCAGGTGGGGACCTGGTTGGCCGGGCAGGGATTGCTGCCTGATTATGTGATCAGTTCTCCGGCTGTCCGAGCTTTGGAAACTGCTCGGTTGACCTGCAGTGCCATGCAGTTTCCCCTTGAGAATATCAGGGAGAAAGCGGTTGTATACGAAGCCGACGAGGTGCAGTTGCTGCAGGTGGTGCGGGCGGTTCCCAAAAAGGTGAAACGACTCCTGCTGGTCGGCCACAATACGGGTATGGAAGATTTTGTTCTTTATCTGGGGGCGGAAGCCGTGCGTTGGCCCGAAGACGGCAAACTCATGCCCACCGCAGCCCTGGCCCGGTTCCGGGTAACAAAGCCATGGGCAACGCTTGGGGCGGATACGGCGGAGTTTGTCCAGATCCAGCGGGCCCGCCTGCTGGACGCTGGTTGAGAGCTGTCAGCTTGCCCTTACAGAGTGTCGGTGGTTGTTTAGGCAGGATGAAATATTGGCCAGGGCCCGGGATCGTCCCGTGGATACTGCGTGAGAGGAGGCTGGCGCGCGGGAACCTATGTCTTACCCCGGATCTTGAGTGCCAGGGCCTGCAGTGATTTGCCGGGGCCGATACGGTGTGCCTGCTCCAGGAGGTGACAGGTGTCGTTATACATTATAATGGCCCTGGCACTGTTCCCCAGTTCCAGGTGGCTTTCGATTGCCCTGGCAAGAACGGTCTCGTTGGTTGGGTCATATTTCAGGGCCCGGGTCAGGTAGGGCAGGCCGGTTTTTACCGCATTATGGGTCTTGTAGTGGTCAAAGAGCCGTAGGGAGGCCCGGATAAAAGAGTCGCGAAGGTCCTCCCTTCTGCCGATATGCCAGCCTTCGTCGCCCTCTATTTCAAGGAAGTTTCCTGTGTAGAGCGAGAGGGTGTGATGGATTGCCGCCGGATCAACAGGTTCCACGTATGCCTTGCGGACCTCTTCCTCGAAAATATGCGCGTCAACACTGCAGAACTCGGAAGAGAGGGAAATCTGTTTATGCCGGACCACCAGCCATGGATAGTCCGATCCGTCGGTGTTCATCACTTTTCTGAGCCGGTAGAGGGAGATCTTGAAGGCTAGTGCCGCCCGATCCCCGTCGGAATCGGGCCATAAGATATCAGACAGGTAGGACGTGGAGATATTGCGGCCACCCAGGCTGATGATTGCCTGGAGTAATTTTTTACTCTGCCTGCCTTTCCACTGTCCCTTGTCGATAATACACCCATCCACTGAAATCGAAAATTTCCCAAGGGTCTTGATGTTTATGGGTTTGCCGGATATCTGTGCCTCAATTGTCCGGGAATGCAGCGTCTGCTCAAGTCTGGTCACATAATCAACCGGCCGGTAGATGGAGAGGATTTTTTCTTTGGCGGGTATCAGGCTGTGTCCATGTTGGAGAGCGGATTTTGCTTTGTCGATCTCTCCCAGCCTGAGGTGGATCCAACCACTTTCCACGCCGGCAAGCGCGGCAATAAAGAAATATTCGGCCTCCTGCCACTTTGGCATCCAGTCGGAAAAATGGGCAAGAGCATCTTCATGTCGGCCAAGATCTGCAAGGGCCTGCCCGTACAGCAGTGCAGACATCCTGACGGCATTGGCGCTGTTGCACAGGGCGCCGAGCCGTAATGCCTCCTGGCTGTGGAGCAGGGCTTTGTGGGGTCGTGAATGGGCAAGCGCGGCAATGCCGAGATTGAAATGCAGATAGGCATGAGAATACTGGTTGTACTCGGGGATAATTTTCTTTCGCAGGGTGTCGGTCAGTTCGTCTATTCCCTGCATATCTCCGGTGGAAACCAGGCAATAGAGGAAATGGCCATGCAGTAGAAGCCACATGGAAGACGGCAACTGCTCAAGATTCGGGGCCTCCAGAAGGGTGTTGAAGATGGCTTTCCCCTCTTTGGGCCTGCCCTGGAGAAGTGTGAACAGTCCACGGGATATCATGTGCTGAAGGACGGCCACCGGCGAGGCGTTTCCGGCGTCAATATACGGAGCCGAGTCGTCCAGTATGATTTCAAAGGCGGCAAAATCAGCCTTCCAGCAGTAGATATACGCCCCCAGGGCACTGTGCATGAGCATCATCGAGGCGGATCGGGTCTCTTCGGCAAGGGAAAGAATCGTCGTCAGGTGCCCATCGGCCGAGGTGACATCTCCCCTGCCTGCTATTTCCCCGAAACAGTAATTCAAGAGCAGTGAGCCGTGGGCAAGAGATGAGATGGCGCCGGAATTCCACAATTCTTCCGCCCGTCTGTTCCACGTTGAAGACCTGTTGAACGCTCTCCCGCTTTCCCAGATGGTGTTCAAGGCCAGGCCGACACAGGCGCATGCGGCGTCATAGTCTTCTTTCGCAAGAAATGTGTGGAAAAGAGTATCCAGCTCTTCCAGGGAGGGGCCGGGGCTGAGGCAGAGGGTCAGGAAACGAAAACGTGCGGAGGAGGGGGTAACATCATCGGGAAGGTCACCGGTAAGTGGGGCAAGATGCAGGGCGATACAGGGAAACTGAAAGTCGAGCCACCAGTCGATGCCCTTTTCAATGAGTAATCGGAAGTAGGCGGAGAAATTTTCCCGGGCAAGAAGGTCTGTAAAGGGCGGCAGTAGCTGCGGAGGGTCCATTGATGCGTATTCTTTGTTTTTTGCAGCACCTGAGCGTACACCCTTCGCACTGAATATCAGACGCTTTTTTGATTATTTTTCTTAACATACTGAGCCTTCGATGTCGTGTCAATGGAGGGTTGGAGAACTTTATTTTTATAATTATCGTATTTCGGCGGGTCCGTTAACTTTTCCTGGTGGAATGGTTTCAGCCCCGGGATATCCGACCATGCCGGCTGCCGGCAGGATCGGCTGAACACCCGCTGCCATTTTGGATTCTGATTACGTACAAAGCTCAGCTTTTCCCAAATCAGGGATAATATCGTTTGTTCAGTCGGCCTGTAGGCCCCAATGAATTCATCATAAATTCGTTAGGTTCGTAACGCCCTTTGCTGTTCAGCGATGGTATCCCTTGTATCAGGCAGAGGATTGTGGGTAATCAGATTTCAGGTCGTCGGCAGTTGTGCCAGCAGGTTGGCAATATGGTTTTGTTGCCGCATACCGTCCAGCCAATCCTGTGGGATGGCATCCATGCCGAGATGGGCGCCAAGCAGCATTCCACAGGCCAGTCCCCGGGCCGCCGAGTCTCCTCCAGCCATCACGTTTTCAATCAGCGCGGTTTTTAGATCGTTCTCGTAGCTTGCAACCAGGTGGATGACCCCGGGCATGGCCGCTGCCACTCCGCACATCCGGCCGAAATGTCCGATCACCTCACGACTGTTTTTGCCTGCAGAATCAAGGCCCATGCGGATACGGTTGTCAAGATCCAGGTCGGCCATACCCTCTTCAAGACTCTCTTCAATGGCTTTAGTTGGGGTGGTGCCGTGGAGAATCTTAAACGCTGTTTTGGCCAGGAATTCGGCCCCGGCAACTGTTGCTGTCGCCCGATGTGTCATCTTGGTCTGGGATTGTGCTGCTTCAACCAGGCTGTCCAGGTCGTTTGCATACCAGGCAATGAGCGGAGCAATACGGGCCGCACCGCCAAGATCGGAAGAGGCTGAACCGCTTGCTTGCGGCGATTTGCCCGCCTGAAGATTTTCCAGGGCTGCAGTGCTTGCCTTGTCCATGTAGCCGTCATAACCTTGCATCAGTTCCTGCCAGTCGCCGGCAAACCCATCAAGTTTGAAGCCATCGTTCTTGACCAGCGATTCGAGCAGCACCAGGGTCTGGTCACCGTAATGGGTAAACTCGCCCTGCCGCCGGTTCGGATGATAGGAGCCCGGAAGTGGCGGCAGGAGTGTTTCCATCCGGCCGATTTGGGTATCAATCAGCTGAGTATCGTATATCCAGTGGGCACCGAGCGCCAGCGAGTCGCCAGCAAAGGATGCCAGAGTCATGGCGGCAGCGTTATTATTCATGGGGAACCTCCTGGTTTGTTTGAGGGGGAATACTATAGAGTAATAGGGGTGGCTTTGTTTGTTGTCAACGATACATCCTGTTTGTCAGCATCTTTTTATTGAGACTTCCGGGCAGAGGGTTTAGAATATTTTTTCTATTTGACATGACTGAACCACATTGTGCAACTCACTCCTCTGTATGTCGACAGGTGAGTAGCAGATGAGTATTCTTAACGTAACTATTTAGGTAGACGCAAAAAAAACTTGCCTTTACCCGGGAATGTAACTGTTCGGGAGTGCCTCATATTTACTTATTTAGGTCTTTGAAGCATACTTGTGCTATTCGAGGAGGCCGAAATGAGTGAAGATGAGGTGC
>JAJRQC010000107.1 GCA_024280455.1 Deltaproteobacteria bacterium
CAATCTATTTGAAATTTATTTTTGGTAGTAACGGCTCACACTGGACGTCAGTTTGAGTCAGACTAGCTGGAAAGATGGAGGCTTTTCTGTATCTTTCAGTGTCAGGAATTAATCTATGAAAGTGTTTGACAAGGACAGATAACCCTCTCAACAGGATTCAGTCGTGGCCAGTGCCGAACAAATCAAAGCACTTTTTAAATCCTATCTCGATGGGGACGAAGCGCATTTTCATGCAGTTGCCATGCAGGTTGCCGCCCATGAGGCAAAACTCGGCCATGGAAAGCTGGCAAGAGAATTGCGGGCTCTAATTGATGCGGCTAAAAAGAAAAAAGCATCTCCTGCAAATTTATTACGCTCTCTCCCAACATCCCAGCCCAGGGGTGAACTATCCGCTCTATTGACGGCATCCTTTCCAAAACTCAGGTTAGCCGATATCGTCCTTGATCGTGATATTTATGATCGTCTTACCAGGATTATAAAAGAACAGAGGCAAGTTGCGAAACTGCGATCCCACGGCTTAACTCCGCGAAAAAACATGCTCTTTATCGGGCCACCTGGGACAGGGAAAACCATGTCTGCAAGTGTTATGGCCGGAGAACTTGGCCTCCCGCTTTTTGTGGTTCGTCTTGAGGGGCTTATCACCAAATTCATGGGAGAAACCGCAGCTAAATTGCGGCTGATCTTTGATGCACTGGCGCAAACCAGAGGGGTCTATTTTTTTGATGAATTCGATTCCATTGGTTCTCACAGAGGTCAGGCCAATGATGTGGGGGAAGTCCGAAGAATATTAAACAGCTTTCTCCAGATGATAGAGCAGGACAACTCTGACAGCCTTATCCTTGCGGCAACAAACCATCCGGATATCCTGGATTATGCCCTGTTCCGCCGCTTTGATGATGTTATTCAATTCAAACTCCCAGATCAAGCACTAGCAATTAAGCTGATCAAAACAAAACTTGCCGTCTTCCCCACCTCACGGATAATATGGGAAAATGTAGCAGCTTGCGCCGAGGATTTAAGTTTTGCGGATATTGCAAAAGTCTGCGATGATGCAATCAAAGATGCAATCATCAATGACCAGAAAAAAGTTTCTCAAAAAGATATCGCCCGATTATTGCTGGATAGAAAGGCAAGCCGACCGTATCAGACCAGTCATACGGATCAGGCCTCTGTGTAAACCCAATGCCCGGAAACGAACAGGAAAAGCTCTTCCACCTCCTCGTTACCGGAACCTCCACCACCGAACCCTATACCTCACCTGCTTCCGGCGGCAAGCCATTTCGTGTTCCTCAGCGTCAGCGGGAAACTCATGGGCAGAGGCTTCTGCAACAGTTTGCCACTATCAGGGAACAAGCTACAACAGCCGTAGAAGAGCAAAGGGCCGTTGGTATTGATGCGAAAAATGGCATCTATCTTCAGTTTGAAAGTGATCCTGATTTTGATTTAAAAACTGAAAGCCTTGAGGTATGGCGATCGGGAATTGAGTTGTTGTCAGAACATACGATTGACAACCATACCTTGGCTACTGTGTTTGTTCCTGAGGGCAAGCTTGATATCCTGGTGAACAAATGTGCAGCCTATCTTGATCCGGCAAAAGATTCCCCAACAGGCAAGCCGAGAAACGAGTCTCTTGTCGCAAGTGTTGCCTCTATCAGAAAAGCTGCTCTTGATGCCTTATGGACTGATACCCCTGAGACCATGCCAGATGAAGGGGAATCTGCCTGGTGGGAGGTGTGGTTACGTACAGGAGAAGACCCGGAGGCTGAGGTTGGTTTTTTTAAAGAACATGCCCGGCAGATGGAGTTAACTGTTCTCGAAGAAGAGCTGAGATTCCCCGATAGAACTGTAGTTGCTGTGCAGGGTACAAAAGAGCAGATGAGCAGGTCGGTCAATCTGCTCAACTGTATCGCTGAACTTCGCCGGGTAAAAGAGAGTGCGGTTTTTTTCAGTTCAATGGATCGTGCAGAGCAGATTGACTGGGTAAATGCTACCCTTGACCAGATAACTCCGCCGGATCAAAACAGCCCAGCTATCTGTATCCTGGATACCGGCGTTAACCATACTCACCCCTTGTTATTGCCGGTTCTTCATGAGGACGACTTGGACACCTGCGATCCTGGCTGGGGAACAGCAGATCATCAGGGGCATGGGACAGAAATGGCAGGTCTTGCGACCTATGGCGATCTGACGGATCTTCTGGCTTACAATGGCCCGGTTCATCTCTCGCACCTACTGGAATCAGTCAAGATATTACCTCCCCATGGCACCAATGAACCACATCTCTATGGTGATATAACAACTGAAGCTGTGGCCCGGGCCGAAATAAATGCTCCAGGCAGAAAGAGAAATTTTTGTCTGGCAGTAACAACTACCGATTTTCGGGATGCGGGAAAGCCTTCCTCCTGGTCGGCCAGTATCGACTCCTTATGTTCTGGAGCCACCGATGAGACCCGCAGGTTGATTATCATTTCAGCCGGAAACACTGACAGAGAGGAGCGGCACCGTTTTCCAGACAACAATCTTACCGAAGGAATCCACGATCCCGGTCAGGCCTGGAACGCGCTGACCGTTGGGGCGTATACGGAGAAGAGCAGTATCGATCCTGTAGACTATCCTGACTGGCAAGCAGTAGCTCCTCCAGGAGACCTGAGTCCGTCCAGCACCACTTCCATGGACTGGTCACGAACCTGGCCGATGAAACCCGACATTGTCATGGAAGGCGGCAACATGGGCCTCCATCCGACAGCTGGAACCGCCGACAACATAGACAGCCTTGAACTTCTCTCCACCAGTTGGCAGCATGCGCTGATGCGTCCTCTGGTTAATACCGGAGAGACCAGCGCAGCCACAGCCCTTGCTTCGCGTTTCGCAGCCCTGTTGCAATCACAGTACCCGGAGTACTGGCCGGAAACAATCAGGGCAATGTTGATCCATTCTGCTGAATGGACAGAGGCCATGCTGGATCGTTTTGCCCCATTGCGGGTGCAGCAGGACCGGGAAAACCTGCTCAGATATTGCGGTTATGGTGTGCCGAATCTTGAAAAGGCGCTGTGGAGCGCCAGAAACTCTCTTACCCTGGTTGCCCAGGATACCTTGCAGCCGTTTGACAAACGAGGTAGCAGTATTGTTACCCGCGATCTGCATCTCCATGCTATCCCCTGGCCAGCAGAACTCCTTGCCGATCTGGGTAATACTCCTGTGGAGATGCGGGTAACCCTTTCCTATTTTATCGAACCTAACCCGGCCCGAAGAGGTTGGGGAAAGAAGTACAGCTACGCCAGCCATGGTCTTCGTTTTGAGGTAAAAAGACCCCTGGAATCCCTTGAAAATTTTCGACAACGGATCAATAAGGCTGCCCGTGATGAAGAAAGCGGACGGCAGGGAGCTACGTCGCCCAGTGATTCCAACTGGACACTTGGAAAGAATCTCAGAAAAATCGGCTCCGTCCATTCGGATACCTGGTCAGGAACTGCCGTTGAACTTGCCGAGCGGGGCAACATCGCTGTCTTTCCGGTCATGGGTTGGTGGAAATCCATCCCAAGACATGAACGGTGGGCAAATCATGCCAGATATTCCCTCATCGTTACCATCAAGACCCCGGAAACAGAAATTGATCTCTATACCCCGGTGGCGAATATGATACGCACACCTGTGACCGTTGCAATAGAGCGATAGCCCCCACGTATTACAAAAAACAAAAGACAAAAGAGAAAGAGTGAATAACGGAGACTTAAAAAAACTGGAAGATAACCTCTGGGATGCGGCCAATTCCCTGCGGGCCTATGGTGGTATCAAGGCCTCGGATTATGCGGTGCCGGTGCTGGGGCTGATATTCCTGCGTTTTGCCGATAACAAATATTCCCATGCCGATCCGGAGATTAATAAGGCGTATGAAAAAGACAAGGGCAGCAGGCTTGAACGATCCATGGAACAGGTTGCCATTGAAAAATGCGGTTTCTATCTCGCCCCGGAAGCGCGTTATGACTATCTGCTCAACCTGGCCGGAGAGATAAAACATGCCCAGGCCCTGAAAGAGGCCATGGAATCCATTGAACGTACTCAGGATGGCCAGTTTCAGGGAGTGCTGCCCAAAGATCCTTACTTTGATATTGAGAAGAAAAAAGACGACATCCTGCCCCAGTTGCTCAAGCTCTTCTCTGATATCCCCAAAGATGCCACAGGCGACGTGTTCGGTAAAATATACGAATATTTCCTGGGCAAATTTGCCATGAGCGAGGGGCAGAAGGGCGGCGAGTTTTTTACCCCCACTGCCGTGGTGCGCTTTATAGTCGAGGTGATTGAGCCTTTTGCAGGCACGCTGTTTGATCCGGCCTGCGGCTCCGGCGGTATGTTTGTTCAGTCGGCAAATTTTCTGGAAAAGGCCAGGGTGTCCCGTGATAAGATTTATGTGGAAGGCCAGGAGTTCATGGGCGAGACCGTGCGCCTGGCCAAGATGAACCTGCTGGTCAACAACCTGCGCGGCAAGATTGCCGAGGTCAACTCCTATGAGGTCGACCATTTTAACAGCCAGGGAAAATATGATTATGTAATGGCCAATCCGCCCTTTAATGTCAAAGGAATTAAAGAATCCACGGTCAAAAATGACAGCCGTTTTACCCATTACGGCCTACCCAAGCCCAAGGGCGGCAAAAAGGGGCAGGACAAAATAACCGATGCCAACTATCTGTGGATTTCTCTTTTTGCCACCTCTCTTAACGAAACGGGCCGAGCCGGATTTGTCATGGCCAACTCGGCCTCGGATGCCAGAAATGCCGAGTACGAGATTCGCCGCAAGCTGGTAGATGACCATATTGTTGACTGTATGGTAACCATCCCCTCCAATATGTTTTACACTGTCACTTTGCCGGCCACCCTCTGGTTTCTGGATAAGGGAAAAAGGGGAACCGAGCGGCAGGATACAATTCTCTTTATTGATGCCCGCAATACCTTTCGCCAGCTTGACCGGGCCCACCGGGACTGGAGCGAAGAACAGATCAGCAACCTGGCCGCCATTGTCCAGCTCTACCGGGGCGAGCATGACCGCTACCATGGATTGATAGCAAACTATATCAGTAAGGCCATTGCGGCCTTACACAAGATTGAACAACCCCTTGACGAGTATCGGCAGTTGTATAACAAATTGAGTTCGAATCTCACCCTCTACGCCAAAGAGAATGAGCAAAAACGTAAACCGGCCCAGGTAAAAAAACTGCAGGAGTCCGGGCTGCTTGAACATTTGGCCGAACTTGCGCCATTGTAGGATTTCACCCTGCCTGAAAGCGGTGGATTGACAGGATTTGATCCGGACAGGCTGGATAATGCAGCCCAGCTGGATTTCGGCGCAGAGCTGGGTACAGTGGTGCAAAGCCACGGGGAACTGGCTACTGCATTGAAGAAAAAACACAATACAATAACCGCAATCTACAAACAGGCCGGAAAACTGCTGCGAGTCAAGCAGGATAAACGCTGGAGCGAGTTGGGGCTTATCGGGGCTGACTCGGCCCTGGATGAACGGTTCATCCGGGTCTGCTTTGCTGATGAGGTTCAGGGAATTCGCGGCGCGCTGGATTGGCCGCGTTACTGGTTTGAGTGCATGAACTGGCTGCAGTCCAGTTTTCCCGATGGTAAATATGCGGATGTGGTGGGTCTGTGTAAGGCAGCGGAGCGGGAAGAGTATACCGAGGAGCAGGATTATTCGCTCAATGCCGGTCGGTATGTGGGGGTGGTAATTGAGGGCGACGATATGACTGAGGATGAATTTTCTGACAACCTTTCCAAATTGAAGCATAATTTTACCAAGCTTTCAGAAGAATCAATTCAGCTTGAACAGTCAATAACTAAAAACCTTGAAAAATTTTTGCTTGAAAAATTCATTTAATGCTTCTTTCAACTTATAAAATCGAAAAATTAGGCGATCACGCTGACATACAAGCTGGTAATGCATTCAAAAGCAAATTTTTTACAAATGATTCTTCTGATATTCCCCTTGTTAAGGGCGAAAATGTACAGCAAGGGTTTATTGACTGGGATGCTTCAAAGTTCTGGCCTAGACATGAACTTGATACTTACCAAGATTTTATTCTCAACACTGGCGATGTTGTCCTTGCCATGGATCGACCATGGGTTACTGCTGGACTTAAATGGGCATATATAAAAAAACGGGATCCAAATGCTTTACTTGTACAGCGGGTATGTAGAATAAAGGGCAAAAATACTCTTGATCAAACATATTTACGGTGCATTGTTTCAAGCAAGTATTTTTCAGCATGTATTCAGCCGATAGTAACTGGGGTAAATGTGCCCCATATCAGTGGTAAACAAATTGGTGGGTTGCTAATCCCGTTACCACCAATAACTATTCAGAAAAAAATCGCCGACATCCTTTCCGCCTATGACGAACTCATTGACAACAACAACCAGCGCATCAGCCTGCTGGAACAGATGGCTGAGGAGATTTACAAGGAGTGGTTTGTCCGCCTTCGCTTTCCCGGCCATAAACAGACCCGGATTGTTGACGGGGTTCCTGAGGGATGGGAGCAGGAAAGATTGGGCCAAATTGTTTCGATAAAGATGGGGCAATCACCAAAATCCGAATTTTACAATAACATTGGTAATGGGTTACCTTTTCATCAAGGTGTAAAAGATTTCGGTAATCGTTTCCCCATGCATAAAACGTATTGTACAGACGATAAAAGAATTGCAGAAAGAGGGGATATTCTTCTAAGTGTCCGGGCACCCGTAGGTCGGCTGAATATTGCGGATCGTAAATTGATTATAGGTAGAGGCTTAGGTGCCATTCGCCACAACGATAACTTTCAATCGTATTGTTATTATCTTTTACGCTGTATTTTTCAGATAGAAGATTCGTTTGGCAATGGGGCTGTATTTAATGCTGTCTCCAAAAAAGAATTGGCAAATATTAAAATAATTATTCCTGCTAAAGAAACTATGAACAGGTTTGACTACCTTGTAGAACCGTTTGATAGAGAGCTTGAGTTACTATCGCAAAAAAACAAAATCCTAAAACAAACCCGAGACTTCCTCCTCCCTCGCCTGATGAGCGGTAAACTGAGTGTAGAGCAACTTCTGTCCTCTGACTTCTGACTTCTGGTTTCTGACAAATGGCCTTTCTCAACGAATCCCACATAGAAGAAGCAGACATAGCCTTCTTCACCTCAGCACTCGACTACCAGCATCTTGACGGCTGGCAGAAGAAACTGCTGGGCCGGGATTCGCTCAAAGACGTGGTGCTCAAAGACCGACTACAGGTCGCCCTTGCCCGGCTCAATCCCGACCTGCCGCCCATGTGCCTGGAACACGCTGTCCTGGAACTGACCCGCAGCCGGGCAAGCCTGCCGCCGGTGGTTGCCAATCAACAAATTTATGAGCTGATCCGGGGCGGAGTACCGGTCAGTTATGGCGATGAGGAAATGCGGGAGGTTCAGGATTATGTCCAGGTTATTGATTTCAATAATCCAAAGAACAATGATTTCCTGGTGGTCTCCCAGCTCTCCATAGAATACCAGAATATAACTGGTATTACCCGCAGGCCGGATCTGCTGCTCTATGTCAATGGTCTGCCCCTGGTGATGATCGAGCTGAAAAACGCCACGGTCAAGGTCAAACACGGCTATGACGACAACCTGCAAAAGTATAAGGAAAATATCCCTCAACTCTTCTGGTATAACCTCTTTGTGTGCATCTCCAACGGTATCCAGACCAGGGTGGGCAGCTTTAATGCCCCGTGGGAGCATTTTTTCTCCTGGGCAAAACTTGAGGATAACAGCGTCAACCCGGATCAGGAAGGTCTGCCCGCCATTGAGGAGGCCAGCCGTAAGGAGCAAAATCGGTTAAGCCTGCAGATATTCTGTCAGGGGCTGTGTAATTCAAGAAATCTGCTCGATTATTTGGAAAACTTTGTTCTTTTTCATCGTAATAAAGTCAAAATTATTGCCAAAAACCATCAATATCTCGGGGTCAACAACACAGTCAGGGCATTGGAAGAGCGGGAAGGCAACCAGGGCAAGCTGGGGATCTTCTGGCATACACAGGGGGCGGGCAAATCCTATTCCATGATCTTTCTTACCCGTAAGGTACGGCGCAAGGTTACCGGCAACTGGTCTTTTCTGATAGTCACCGATCGTAATGACCTGGACGATCAGATCTTTCGAAATTTTCTGGAGACCGAGACCATCAGCCTGCCAGCCGACGAGAAACCGGATAAAAACAGTTTTAGAGCCAAGGGGTATGGCAGCCGCAAGCAGTTGAAAGATGCCCTGCATTCAAATAAATCCTTTTACTTCAGTACCATTTTCAATTTCGGCATTAAAAAAGGTCTGAGCTTTCCCTGCCTGAGTAAACGGGATGACTGGGTGGTGATTGTGGATGAGGCCCATCGCAGCCAGTACAAGGCCCTGGGTGAAAATATGCGGATCGGGTTGCCCCATGCCCAGTATATCGCCTTTACCGGCACCCCTCTTTTGCGCAGCGAACTGACCAGGGACTGGTTTGGTGGCTATGTCTCGGAATATAATTTTGCCCAGAGTATTGAGGATGGGGCAACCGTGCCCATCTATTACAAAAAGAGCGTGCCCAGGGTTGAGCAGGTCAATGAAGATCTGGTGGGAGATGCGGCCAGTATTCTTGAAGAGGAAAACTTAAGCGAAGAGCAGCAGCAAAAACTTGACCGGGAATATTCCACCATGCTGCAGGTGGTGCGGCGGGATGACCGGCTGGAGGAGATTGCCCGCCATATTGTCCAGCATTTTCCATATCGTCTTGATGTGGATGATGATGCAGGCAAGAGAAAACCCACGAAGGCCATGGTGGTTTCCATAGACAAATTCACAGCTGTCAGGATGTATGAAAAGGTGCAGTATCACCTGAAAGAGGAAATCAAAAATCTACGCCGCAAAAAAACCAAAGATCGTGATCCGGAACTTAATAAACGCTACAGCCGGGCCATTAGTTTTATGGAAGAGACCAGAATGGCCGTGGTCATCAGTCTGGAGGGCAGTGAAAAAGAAGAGATAAAAAAATTTGCCGCCCAGGGGCTGGATATTGCTCCCCACCGCAAACTGATGGAATATCCGGATGAGGATGGCCGTAATATCGAGGATTATTTTAAAGATCCCAACAGCACCTACCGTATTGTTTTTGTGACCGCCATGTGGCTCACCGGTTTTGATGCCCCCACCGCCTCCACACTCTATCTTGATAAACCCATGCAGAATCATACCCTCATGCAGGCCATTGCCCGGGTCAACCGGGTGTACGAGGGCAAAAAGAACGGATTGGTTATTGATTATTTTGGAGTGTTCCGGAATTTGAAAAAGGCTTTGGCCGCCTATGCCGAAGGATCCAAGGGAAAGAACCAAGACGGGGAGGGGTTAGACGAATTCCCGGTAAAAGAATTTACGGTTTTACTAAAATTGCTGGAAGAGTCCATTGTTCTAGCCAAACAGTATTGTTGCGAGCTTGGTGCTGATATTGACAAGATCCTCTCCCTTGGTGAAAAGGGTTTTAAGGAAGTGGAACTCTTTAGCGATTATGCAGATAAGATTTTAGAGAAAAATGAGTATCGGGATCAGCTCGGCTTGTACGTCAATACCATCTCTGCCCTGTATGATTCTGCTAAACCGGAAATATATGAATTCCCGGAGATAAAAAAGAACCGTGATGTGTTTGAGTATCTGCGTAAGATAGTGGATAGGAATGTGGATCAGGACGAACAGGTCGAGCGAGCAAGAGAAAAACTCGATAACCTGCTGGACAGCTCGGTGCTCGGTAGGGGTGATTTACAACAGACCCAAGAGAATAGAGGTCATTATGTCTTCAGCAACGGAGCGTTGGTTGATCTGGGCAAACTCAACTTTGATCAGTTGCGCCAGGAGTTCAAAGAAAAAAAACACCAGCATATAGAATTTGCCGATTTAAGCCAGTTCATGCAGGTCAAACTCCGGCAGATGATGCGTGACAACAAAACCAGAGGCAGTTTTCTGGAACGTTTTGAAAAAATCATAGATGAGTATAATTCCGGCTCCATTTCTATTGAAGAGGCTTACGAACAGTTGATCAGAGAGGCGGAAAATCTCAGTGAAGAACAGAATCGGGCGACCCGTGAGGGTATGACGGAAGAAGAACTGGAAATCTTTGACCTGCTCAAAAAAGAGAAACTGACCAAGGCGGAAAAGAAAAGTGTAAAGCTTGCCGCCCGAACACTGCTGAAAAGATTAAAAGATGCCAAAGATACGGTGCTTATCCGGGCCTGGTACAAGCATCATGAAAGCCAGGAAAAGGTACGCAGAGAAATTCAGCTCGTACTCGATAAAAACCTTCCGGATTCCTATGATCGGGGACTTTTCAGCGAGAAAACGGATGTGATTTTTCAGCATTTTTATAATCAGGCAGAACAGGGAATAGAGAGCGCAGTACACGCGGGAGCATTACGTGCGTGTCCCCAGGACTTTTTTTGCCTGATCCCGCGTCACGTACTGTGCAAAGGCGTTGTTAAACGTCCCGTTGACAAGAGAACAACGCAATCGGAGCATACCATTGCCATTTGACTTTAACCACCAG
>JAJRQC010000010.1 GCA_024280455.1 Deltaproteobacteria bacterium
CACGGTTCTGTGAGGGGCTTGAGACCATCGGAGTCGGCAAGTTTAAGAGCGTTGAACGTAGTAGCCGCGTGCGGCGGGGCGTCAATAAAATCGGCTCTCAAGAACTTGTTGAACAATGATGGAATCGGTCTACTCGACCGGGGGGCTTAAATTATCTTGAAGTCTTCGCTATCTGTTTATTTATACTGCGCATCGGAATCCAGAGGGTACGGCTCCAGCATGTCCCTGCTGTTTCCGTCGGGCATGGGAAGGTTAAGCTCTGCTTCTCCTGTACCCGGCCTTGGAAGGATGGAATGGGGAGGAGGTGTTGCGGCAATTTCTCCGCCCCTGACAGCACGGACAAAGTAACGCCGGCCCTTGTAGCCCCCGTTATATTCCAGGCCGTTGTCAAAGCGGACATGCCAGGCAAATCCGGGGTGTTCTGTAAAGGTCGTGCTCGACCAGTAGGAGCCTGACCGGGTTCCTGGAAAAAAGGTCGTATCTATTGCAGGGTTGATCCGGCTTTCGTTGACAAGTGTTGAGAGCTCCTTGATCGTGGGCAGGCGCCAGTCTGAATAACCACCGAGATCAAGTTGCCTGCAGTAGGCAAGCGCCTGCTGCCATTTTTCAGGTCTGATCTCACCGGCCTGCCACATGAGACCCGTCATTTGATCGGTGACCGTGCCGTCGTCGTTGTTTTGAAATTTTCCGTAGTTGAGCGATGGGCCCCGCACCGCATAGGCGTAGTTTTTTTCATATTTGTCGCGGATTTTTCCCTGGTTATCATCTAAGCAAAGCACCTTGGCATACAGGCTGGGAAAAACGCGGGTGGTTAAGGTCCATGCGCAGGTGTTTTTATCCGGGGACATATCGCTTCCAGTTGTTTCAGACGGCTGCAGCAAGGTTGACGGATTCGTGCCGTAGGAGAGGATACTCTGCAGTTCATTTTTTTGCGGCAGCCTCCAGTCGGTAAAACCTGAAAGCTTCAGGTCGTCGGTGTAGTCTATTGCCTCGCTCCATGTCCTCTTTATTCCATCCGGTATACGCTGCCAGCGTAATCCGGTGATCCGGTCAATAACTGTTTCAATCCCGTCCTGATCTTTCAGTTCATAGACCGGTGCATTGATTGAGTAGTTGCCGTCTTGGCCGTAAAAAGGTTCTTCAGGTTCGGGACAGGGTATTTCTTTACGATTATCGTAGCATCGGACTTGGCCGGTGTCAGGCACCAGTACCGGATATTCCGATGGTTTGCTGATATAATTGTTTGCGCCGGCCAACGATACAGCAAACGATACCGTCAACCAGGCCGCAATGAAAATGAACAGAAAGGTGTTGTTGTCTCTTTTTTCAGACATTATCGCATCACGCTATGGGCGACGCCATGACAGCCGCCGCATGAGTTGAACTTTTTCAGCATGGCCTCTGGATGGGGGCGGCCATGGCATTCATTACATCGCTTGATGGTTTTGTGTTTATCGGGATGACACTGTGTACATTGGAGCTTTGAGTGTTTAGTATTGCTTTTCTGCAACATCTCTTTGGCCTTACGGTGACAGTACGCGCAGGCTGCATTCGGTGTAGTTTCGGCATACGCAACCTTGAATGCCTTGTGTGGGGGATGACAGGAGAGACATTGATCCAGCGGACCAGTGCCCGGCATCATCTTTCCTGATGTCGGTACGGTGCCGGTGTGCGGCTGATGACACTCCAGGCAGTCCGGCACATAGCCGTGTTTTGTATGGTGACAGGCCGTGCAGTAGAGGTCGGTGTGCCGGGTTGAAAACGTTTTCATCTCTTTGTCCAGTGCAGGATGGCAGATATAACACCCCTGGGAAAGGGCACGGCTGGCCGGAATAGAGAGCGGAGCATGGGCTTCCTGGTGACAGCTGGAGCATTGCACCAGTTCTTCACCGTGGGGATGTTCATGGCAACGGGTGCATTTAGGCAGAATATCCTGATAGTCTGTTCTTCCTTCCTTATAGACGTGGATTTGAAGATGGCATTGTCTGCATTCAACTCTGCTGTGCATGGTGTCTGCAGTTCTGAGGAGGGTGGCAATGTTAGGATGGCACTGCATGCACTGTATTGTGGTTAATTTTTTCTCCTTGTCCGGGTAGAGGTGTGCTGCCGGTCCCTTTCCCGGCCCGGGTGAGGTCCCGGCCCTGTCGGTTCCCGAGCTGTTGCCGGCAAATAACAGCAGTACGCAGAGTATGATGGCGCTCCATCTACATACGATCCTAACGGAAAATTCCGTTCTCCGTTGTCGAGTTGTACCCTTGAGGATCATGGTCGTTCCTGAGTTGGTCCGGTCGGAGGAGAAAACGGAGCTGCCCCTATGTCGGTACTCGGAAATGCATCAAAGTAGGGGGAATGGATGGCATCGGCGGCATTTATGGCCGGGGAATCTTCCCGCAGGGAGAAGTTATACCTGTCGGGATTGAAAAACAGAGGCTGGGCAAGTACATCACCCCACTGTCTTCCGGAACAGCCTGAGTATTGAACTTTTTCTGTTAAATATGAAAAATCTTCCGAGTCCGGTTTGACGTTTGACGTTTCCCCGTTGGCAAAAAGGAGGTTGTAGGAAAAACCGCCGCAGCCATCGCTCATGATGCCGGTGGTAAAGTTATAGGCGATAATATTGTTTTTAATCATGACATCCCCTTTACTGTCGTTTCGTATTCCAGCCCCCTCTACATTGCTGCCGTTCCCGACAATGGTGTTATGGAAAACTTCCACATCAACCTGCTCCTTTTCAGCCTGATTCAAAAGACCAAGGGCGATACCGGCCCGGTAATTATTGTATATCAGGTTGTTGCTGAGGCCTATCCTTCCTGTAATGCCGCTGCGAATAAAAATTCCCGAGCCAAGATTAAAGTATATTTTATTTTTATAGATATCAAGTTTCGGCGGCAGCTCGGTGGTGACATAGGAGGCTATCCCTGCAGTGCCATTGCTGTAAAGCTTATTATTCTTTGCCGTCAGGTGAATATTGTCTTCAATCCTGAGACCGGTTTTCCGGTTCCGGTATATGGCGTTTCCAGAAACAATCAGTAGTATGGGGGCGGGTGTATCTGCAATGGCATGAACTCCACCCTCACCATTAAGAAAGATTTTGTTCTGTAGCAGGCTGACATAGGTGGATTTCTGCTGGGCCTGTTCATTCTGTCTGATACGGATGCCGCCGTTTTGGTTTTGATGGATCAGCGTGTCTCTGATGATGACCTTTGAGGCGTTATTAGTGCTTATCCCGCTGGTTTTATTTTTGAAAACATTACTGTTCTCGATGGTGACTTCGGCCGACTGCTCCAGGTTGATCCCGGTACGTCCGTTCTGATAGATGTCGCAGTCTGTTACGTGCACCGGCGTGCTGCCACGAACCCGCAGGCCTGAACGATTGTTCTGGTAGATGGCATTGTCAGCGATAATGACCTGTTTCTTTATTGTAAAATATTCTTCATCAACAGTAATGTCTTCCCGAGTTGAAGGAAAGAAAAGACTGCTGCAGCCGCTGCTGATGAAAAGCAGAGGAATACATAAGAGCAGGAACCCAGGCTCCGGAATCAGCCGCCGTGTTGCTTTGTGAATTGAATTGAAGGTGTGAGGAGATTTTATCATGTTGAAACAATGTCAAAAGGTCATGACCGACAGGCCCACATGATAGACGATATCTTCGGTTACCCCTTCGGCTTGCCGAATAACCGGGATCTGCATGCCGAATTCAAGCATAACTCCTCTGGCCACTGTAAATTGAATACCCGGAGAGATAAAAAGTGTATGCCCGCCGAATTCAGTATAATTGGTGTCCAGTACAACCGCGCCGGCGGGTATTCTCTCCCGGAGGATAAAGTCGGGCCGGAGTGCATAGGTGATGACCTGTTGTTTTCGCCTGACATCCGCCCGCCATCGGTAGTTCATCTCCAGTGAGGCAATCACGCTGGGATTTACGCGGTACATGGCCGCACCATTCAAGAGAAATTCATCGCCGATCAGCTCACCATCGGTAATTCTATACTGCATATTACTCTGCAGTATAATCGGATCAAGACCGAGGGTAAAGGCCAGGCCCGGAGTAACATCGTAACTCTCAGAACCAAAGGGGATGTATCGTACAAAATCAAGGTATTCAATGATTCGGTTTCCGTCCATGTCCTGACCTTGCCGTGTTAAAGGTTCCTCGCCGAGAACCCTGATGTTCTTTCCGGTGGGCAGGTTGAACAGGGTATAGACGGAGAGGTGTCTGTTACGTTCACCCCAGACATGGTATTTGAAAAGGAGCTCGGTATCTCCGAAATGTTTAACCGTCGGCGTCTCCACGACATCAAAGGCGGCAAGTTCAATCTCCAGGGTTCTGGAAAAATATTTAGGGATCAGACCGATGGTCAGGTCATTGGTCAGGCCATAGCGTATTCCTGCTATGGCAACCGTAACATTTGTTTTTCTTTCCGAAGGCGGAATGCTCAACTGGATTCGTTCGTCGTCAAACATCTCATCGGTCAAGGTCCCGGTCTGGTCCCAGGTGCGATACTGAACATCAAACCTGAACGTACCCCTGGGACGTGTCAGGCCTGATATTCTGGTGAAAAGTGCATTAACGAGCATCATGTTGTTGGGAGAGAGCACATCGTCATAACGATGCATGCGTTTATAGCCGTACTGCAGGTTGTTCTGTGCCGGCATGGAGTCGGGATCCATTTGCAGCGCCTTGGAGAATTCCTGGGCTGCGCGTTCATACTGCCCTTGTATCCGGTATATTTCCCCCAGGCTTATGGCCGATTCCAGAAATAATGCTCTGGATCCTGAGCGGGAGGCAAACTGATTGCTTGATAATGCCTGGATTCGTGCCTGTTCAAACTGCTCAATACTTAATATATACTTTCCCTGATTCTTGTAGACCTCTGCAAGTCGGGTGTGGGCAGCTACAAACCCGGGGCAGAGATCAACAGCCCGCTGGTAATAATATGTTTCCCGTTCGGAGTCGTCGGAAAGCAGCAATCCCTCATCATACCGCTCCCTGGCCTCATCACAGCTGTCGGCAACAAGCAGATTGTCTTTGTCAATGCGCAGAGTGGATATTTTACTCTTTCCACTTCCGGTTTCGTCGTTTTGTTCAGCCAGGGCACAATTGTCCTGAAAAAGGAACAGAGCGATAAAGAGAAGTATGAAAAATTTTCCTGTAGGTTGCATTATTTTTGCAGTAGATATTCGAGGCTGAAAATGAGGTAAACTCTGTTCCTTGTTTTATTGTCTGTCCGTATCCTGTAGAGGTCAAGCTAACGCAAAATGTCAATAATGTCGTTGGATATCTCTGCTGTCACCAATCGCCCGCAGGGGCGGGCTCCTACGTGGTGCAACTCGTTGATATGTTATTGTATTCGTCTTGTCCTGATGGCTATGTCGGGCAGTGGACAACGTATTATCTAGTTTAACATACTGTCTCACATTATATATAAGAAAACAAACATTCATCAACAGATACATGGTACTGTTGCGCTGACCGGTTTGAAAAAGCAGGTATAGTTTTCAGGAGTAGTCATTTTTGTCGGTGTCCTGGATAGCGAAGACTTCTGGTAGTGATGTGGCATTGTCCACATGACGAGCGAACTCGTGAGACTCCGAGAAGCCACGCCACCGACGGCGGAAAGGTTATAACTTCTTGTAATTCCGTACTGTGCAAATGGCGTTTTTGCCTCTTTACGAGTCCATCATGATTGAAGGGAAAAAAAGCTTTTTACTCGGTATCCATCAGGTCGTCGATCTTGTACTCGTCACCATTGCCTATTGGCTTGCCTTCTGGCTGCGGAAGCCGGCTGGAGATATAGGCATAAGCTATACGTTTATTTTGCTGCTGGCTGTTATCTGCTGTCACGTCACCCTTCGTTTGTACAGGGTGTACGATCCCTTCGGCGGTCAGATGTTCAGACAGATTGTCTATAAAATCCTCAAGGCCGTGCCAACCGCTACCGCCGGGATAATTTTCCTGATGTACATACTCCATGTCGACAATGTAAGTCGGCTGCTGATCGGTTATTTTGCCGTTCTGTTGACACTTCTTCTGGTCGCAGTCAAGGCGCTGTTTTTCTATACTTATCAGTATAACAGGCTTCGTGATTATGTGGCCAAGACCGTTCTTATTGTCGGCAGTCGGCAACGGAGCATTGATCTTATCAAGGAAATCAAGAAGAAGTCTGAGGCCGGGTATCGTATTCGGGGCTGTCTTGAGACGGTCGATCAGCAGCAGAAGGTCGGTGAGATGGTGTACGGTGATGTGACTATCATCGGGACGATGGACCAGTTTAGTGAAATTTTACTGCAGGAGACCGTTGACGAGGTTATCTTCGCTCTGCCGTTGAAAGAGGTGGAAGATGTAGACAAGTATATCCTCTTTGGGGAGAATATGGGGGTTAACGTGCGGATAATGCCTGATTTTCAGATCTATAAAATACAATATCATCCGGCAACGGCACGATTGTATCTTGACCACTTCCTCGGCCTGCCGACAATTTCTCTCTCTTCAACCCCGGCTCACGATACGGCACTCTTTATAAAGTCCATCATTGATTACATCGGCGGGGCCCTTGGCCTTATTTTTCTCTCGCCACTTTTTGTCTGTATCGCTTTGTCTATTAAAAGCAGCTCCAAGGGGCCTGTTTTGTTTTCTCAGGTTCGATCCGGCTTAAACGGTCGCCAGTTTTTGCTCTATAAGTTCCGGACCATGAGCAGGGATGCTGATGACCTGAAGGAAGGGCTGGCGGAGACAAACGAAATGGATGGCCCGGTTTTCAAGATTAAAGATGATCCCAGGACAACGAGAGTCGGTCGTTTTCTGCGAAAAACCAGTCTGGATGAGTTGCCGCAGCTTTTAAATGTCGTCATGGGAGAAATGAGTCTGGTCGGGCCCCGGCCGCCGTTGCCTGAAGAGGTGCAGCAATATGATCTCTGGCAGAGGCGGAGACTGTCAATGAAGCCGGGTATGACCTGTATCTGGCAGGTAAGCGGCAGGAATGATATATCATTTGAGCACTGGATGAAGATGGATCTTGAATATATAGATAACTGGTCACTCTGGCTGGATTGCAAGCTTCTGTTTCTGACATTAAAAGAGGTCACTGTCGGCGGAGGGCATTGATAGGCAACCAAAAAAGTGGAACGGGGCTCTAACTGCGGAAAAAGAGGATGTTTTTAACTTGCCAAAGTAGGGCTGACAAGGTATCTTATATTTTATATATGATTACTATAGAGTGATTGTTTTGTGTCGAGATTCGGCCCGTCACCTTTAATGGAGGGGATATGAAAAAGATAATCATGGCCTGTTTGATTGTCCTGATGAGCAGTTCTTTTGCCCTGGCGGATTGGGTGGATGTATTCAAAACAAATTATCAGGAACGGGGGATTGATCAGGCTGTTATTGATGCCATGAAAGAGGGCGCTACTCCGGCATTGATCCTTGATGAAGGTTTGAAGCTGGGCGGGTTGAATCCGATAAAGCTGGTGCAGGCCCTGTATTGTGCCGGAGCGAAGGGGCCTGAAGTTGAGCAGGCCTCAAGAGCGGCAGGTCTTTCCGAACTCGCTATTTCCACCGGTTATGAGAAAAGTGTTGCCGAGTGTGCAGATGTTGTTGCAGATACTCAGGCCTATACTCCGGTTGCATTCACCCCGACCTTTGCCATTTCGAATGAGGGCGGGAGTACTTTTAGTCCTGCTTCTTTCTGATAGATTTCTCATCAGGCTGTTCTGGATGCGGTGGTTTTTTGCCGCATTCGGAAGGCTTCATGTTCCATTGCAATTCTTTTTCTTTATTTCTTTGCTATGTAAAGTTTGACTGAGTTTCATACATAATCAGATGTTTTTAAGTTCATTTTTTTAATACTGTCATCAGGGGTTGATTATTCCTTGCAGTTTCTAAATATCAAAAGGCTCTACGGTTTTTACTGTAGAGCCTTTTGATATTTAGAAAGGGGAGAACTTTCAAAGGGGGAAGTGGGATGGTAAAAAAGTATAAATCACTACTGTTGTCGTTTTTATTGATACAGCCGATTGCCGTGAATGCATTTGCGTCCCAGGGGGTACAGGTCAACGACATGATAGTTGTTGCCCAGAATGATGTTCTTGCCGCTACTTCACCCATAAGTCAGGATATGCCGATGGGGCAGGGTGCTGGGGCACAACCCTCTCTTCTGCCGGAAGATACTGTCGGGGCTGAGGATCTATTTGGTATGCAGGGCGGATATTTTCATCCATATATCTCTATTTCCGAAGAGTATTCCGACAACCTCTTTAATGTGGACCTGGATGAAAAGGAAAACTGGCTGACCACGATCTCGCCCGGGTTATGGGTGGCTCTGCCCCGAACAAAGGAAGTACCTATCACCATCACACCACACAACACCGCTCCGGGTGGCCTGCAGCTGTCATTGCGTGATTATGAAGGCTTTGACAGATATCATTTTTATCTTCTCGGCGGCCTGGATTTAAAATTTTATTCCGAAGATTCCGATCTCAACGATACCAATGCCAAAGTAGAGGGGCTGTTTCAGTACAATCTCCGCAGCGGCCTGACCCTGCAGGTTGTTGACCGCTACACCTATGGCCAGGACAGATTTGATGCGGGCAGTTCCACGTTCAACGGTATTCGTCGTTATAACTCGAACATCTTCCAGGGAACGGCGGATTGGGATTTCTCGGAAAAGTTCAGGGCAAAACTCGATTATACAAACTTCCTGCTTGATTACACCGATAAACAGGATAGTTTTCTTGATAGAACCGATAATTCAGGTGCTGCATATGCCATTTACAAATACAGCCCCAAAACGGACTTTTTTGTTGAATACCGTTTGATTGATGTCAGCTATGATCAGGAGAATGCTGATCTCAAAGACAATACAAATCATTTTGTGTACGCGGGCATAAACTGGGATACCACTGAAAAAATCTCTTTACGCCTGAAAGCGGGGTATCAGAAAAAAAATTATAATAATGACAGGGTTGATGATATTAACAGCAATCCTGACGACTTTGCCTTTGAGGGAGAGCTCGATTATCAGTTTACGGTCAAGACCACGGTCGCCTTGAAGCTGAGTCACAAAATTGAGGAAACGGACAGCTCCGTGGCCCTCAATAAAAAGGTTTTTGCGGCCGCCCTTTTTTATAATCAGCAATTTTCAGAGCGCTGGAAAGGGGTTTGTTATATTGGATTTGAAAATGCGGATTATGACCAGGTCATTGCTGCAGAGCGTAATGAAGATCGCTTTGTCTTCAGGCCTGGTATAGAATATTTTTTCAGAGACTGGCTTATGAGTGAGCTGACCTATACATATGACGCAAGAAATTCTACGGATGATTTTTTGACTATACTACAAATCGGGTAATGCTCAGTCTGAACTTTGCCTTATAAGAACACGAGTACATCAGGCAGGGTTGATAATGTCTAAAAAATTGTGTGTATTGCAGGCAAGTCTTTGTATGTTTGCAATCCTTCTATTTTGTTCCGTGCCGACACTCGGGTTTGCCGATGATTATATTGTCGGGCCTGGAGATGTTCTCAGTATTACTGTTTACGGCCACGACGACCTGAAAACCACGGTGCGGATCACCAACAACGGCTACATTGTCATGCCGCTGATTGGTCAGGTTAAAGTCGGTGATATGAGAACCTCTGCAGTTGCCGACAAGCTGACCGCTCTTCTTGCCGACGGCTATATAGTCGATCCTCAGGTTAATATTTTTCTCGAGGAATTTCGCAGTAAAAAAGCCGTGGTGCTGGGGCATGTCAATAAACCCGGTCTGGTGGAACTTCGGGGGCAGATGACATTTCTTGAGTTGCTCTCACAATCCGGTGGAATGAAAGAAGGGGCCGGCAAGACTGCAACCATCAAGAGAACGGTTGACGGCAAACGGAAAGTTATTGTCATAGACCTTAAATCTTTGATTGAAGGCGGCGATCTCAGCAAAAATATACCAATCCTTGACGGGGATGCTGTTTACGTTTCAAAAGGCGGCACCTGTTATGTTACCGGCGAAGTAGATGATCCGGATGCATATCCCTGTGATAATGTAACGGTTCTCAAAATGATTGCCCTGGCAGGAGGCTTTACCGGAAAGCGGCCAAATCCAGTGTTCGGATTGTTCGGGTGGTCAATGGCGAGAAAACCCTGCTTAAAGATGTGGATCTCGACAGCCACGTGCAGCCGGACGATATTATAGTTGTCCCGGAAAGTTTCTTCTAAACCAGCATGGCTGGACCAAAATTTACAAGTCACAGCCACAACCAATTAAGCGTAGACTTCGACCATGAAAATAGCCTGGAATAGCATCACTTCGTGGGCGATTTTCGGATAAACGTAAACGACTTCTACTCTCTTGTTTCCTTCTCTTCTTCTTTCCTGAAATACAATGCAAACTAACCGTATATCAGACCAGCTTCCCGGTTCCTCGTCCGTTGAACAGGAAATTCACCTGCGGGATTATATCCGTGTCCTGCAGAAACGAAAAATGACCGTCTTTACCTTTCTTGCAATTACGTTTTTTACGGTTGTGATAGTTACATTTTCCTCAACGCCACTCTATACCGCCACCTCCCAGGTGCTTATAGAGAAAAATATTGGTGCCGGCGGCCTGGCTGGAACGAGGACCTATAATTACTGGGATCCGGATTTTTTAACCACCCAGTTTGAAATTATCCGCAGTGATAATGTCGCCCGCCGGGTTGTAGAAAAGCTTCAGCTTGACACCAGGTATAAACAGTATTTTCTGGAAGATCTTGATGAGGAATCCACCTCACCCTTTGCCTCATTCATGCAAACCATTCATGGGTTTCTTGCCGGTCTTTTCGGTTCCTCTGATGATGCTGTTGAAGAAGAAGGAACCGGAGGGGATGACTTAATGGCAACCGTTGTCCCTCTGACGAATGCTGAAATTATCGCTTCAATGATCCGGGCAAATCTTTCAGTTGAGCCTATTGCAAACACAAAAACCGTATATATCTTCTACACCAATAAATATCCGGCCATGGCAAAGCTCGTGGTTGATGAGGTGGTTCAGGCCTACATGGATGAAATGCTGGAGATCAAGCACAGTACCAGCAATTATACCCTGCAGTGGATGACCACCAAAGCGGCTGAAGAACGAAAGAAACTGGAGAAGTCGGAGCTCGCCCTGCAGCGCTATATGCGGGAGCATGATCTGGTCACGGTTGAGAATAAACTTGCTGTATTCCCACAAAAGCTTGCTGAGTTCAGTAGGCAGTTGTCGGCTGCCCAGGCCGAGCAGAAAGAGTATGAAGCACTCTATGCCAAGATCAAATCCACCGGGGAGAATTATGAAAACATTGAGACCATACCTGTTTTTTCCGATAACAAAGTCCTGCAGAATCTCAGGGATAAGGTGTACACCGCAGAGCAAAAAGTCAAAGAGCTTTCAAAGAAATACGGCTACAAACATCCGGTTATGATTCAGGCCAAGAGTGAGCAGAACCTGCTGCTCAAGGAACAACGTTTTGAAATCAACCGGATTGTCGAGTCCACAAAAAATGCCTATGACCTGGCCAAATCACGTGAGAAGAACCTGAAAAAACTTCTTGCTGAAAGCAAGACGGGGATGCTTGATATCAACGAACGCTTCATGCAGTACACTATCATGAAACGAGAAGTAGATCTGAATCGAGCCATTTATGACAGTCTTACTTCAAGCATCAAGACCGCGAATGTGACCGAACAGTCTCAGGATGTGAAGATCTGGGTTATTGAAAAAGCGGAACTCCCGATGTATCCATCAAGTCCCCGCAAGAGACGGAATCTCGCCCTTGGCCTTATCCTTGGTCTTTTCGGCGGAGTCGGGCTGGCATTTTTTATCGAATATCTTGATAATACTGTAAAAAATGAGGAAGAACTCGAACGTCATTTTCAGTTGACCGTGCTCGGGTCCGTGGAAGAGATCAAGGGAAAAGGTGAGACTATTGAGTCCTATCTTGTCAATAATCCACTCTCCCCGTTGACGGAAAGTTACCGCCTGATCAGGTCCGGCCTGCTGCTCTCTTCTCCCGACCATCCTCCCCGTACCCTGCTTGTTACCAGCATGGCGCCTAAAGAGGGCAAGACCGCAACTACTGCCAATCTGGCTCGTATTCTAGCCCAGAGCGAGAAAACAGTTTTGATTATAGATTGCGATATGCGTCGTCCGCGCATGCATTCTCTCTTTTCACAGCCGAACTTGTATGGCCTGAGTAACTATTTGACAGGTGACAGGCAGCAGACCCTGGTTCGAACCATACCGGATGAGCAGATCAGCTTGATTCCAGCCGGATCTATACCGCCGAATCCGGCTGAGCTGTTAAACTCGAGTGCAATGCAACAGCTGCTTGAGCAGATGCTTGAGACCTATGATTTTGTATTGCTTGACTCCCCTCCTGTTCAGAGCGTGACCGACAGTCTCACCCTGAGCAGGCTTGTTGATGGAACCGTGCTTGTGGTTCGATCAGGAAAAACCACCTATGATACCCTGGATAACGGCATGAAGAAAATGCGGGAAGTCAATGCACATCTTCTGGGTTTTGTCCTCAACGGGTACAACAAAACTAGCGGAGATTCCGGTTACTACGGTTATTACGATTATTATTCCAAAGATGCATGATTGACATTCATAGCCATATTCTGCCCGGGATTGATGACGGTGCCCCTGACCTGAATACATCTCTTGCCATGGCCGAACTAGCCGTTGCCGACGGTATTCAGGTTGTCATCGCTACACCCCATGTTGATGGATCCGGGTACCTGACCATGGCCATGATCAACACGGCAGTGGATCAGCTTAACAGTGTCTTGCAAAAGAGAGGTCTTGGCCTGATCGTTTTTCCCGGCGCTGAGCTCCAGTTCCATGCGGCAAAGCAGCTCGTCGATCAGTACTGCCTGGCTTCAGGTTCTTTCTTTCTGCTCGAATTTCCCCACTCCCATCTTCCCGCTGACGCGCTGGATCTCATCTATACTTTTATCCAAAAGGGATTAACACCGATCATCGCTCATCCGGAACGGAACCGGGAAATCAGTATGGAGCCGGGAAAACTCTCATCACTTGTGGGGGCCGGTGCCAAAGTGCAGATAACCGCCTCCAGTCTGACTGGTGAGCTTGGGACCAGTGCTCAAATATGTGCCCGGTTTCTGTTGAAAAATAATCTGGTTCATTTTATGGCCACGGATTCGCATTCGCCGAATTTCAGAAAGCCGATTTTGAGTAAAGCTGTAAAAAAGGCAAAAACATATCTGAGCAGAGAAGGCGCTCTTGCATTGGTGCGGGATAATCCTCTGGCTATTCTTCCTGAAGGATATTCTTTGCGTTGAACGGGTTTTATTATTGTGCAAAAAGTAGAGAAAAACATTCCCTTTCTGCTCTTTCTTGGCACTCTTTTTTTTGCGCCTCTTGCCTTTGGCACTGTTGAAGTCTGGTCTCTGGCAACCGTTGAACTACTGGTCGGCAGCACAGCTATTCTCTATTTCTTTCAGATCCGAAAAAAAACCGAGGCAGTCTTTAAAATTCCAGGCCTGCTGCCGCTGGGCCTGCTCATCGGCTGGATGTTTTTCCAGCTGATTCCCCTGCCTCCCAGTATTGTCCAGATCATTGCTCCGGCAGTGTACCGGATCTATGAACCGATTCTCAGTGTCGGCAGTTCCACTCACTGGATCCCACTGACGGTCATGCAGAAGGCAACCGCTCTGGAACTGGTGCGCATCAGTTGTTATGGATTGTTTTATATCCTGACCGTTCAGTTACTCAGTAACAGCGGACGATTGACAAAAACCGTTCGCTGGGTTGTCTGGCTGGCAATCGCCATTGCCTTTCTGGCTATAATTCAGAAGTTTACCTCACCGGATAAAATCTACTGGTTTCGAGCAACTCCGGAGCGGGCCGGTACGGTAGGGCCGTGGGTGTATCATAACCATTTCGCCGGTTTTATGGAAATGCTCTGCCCTCTGGCCCTGGCGCTTTTTTTCTACTACAGGCCGACCGTCAACTACAGTGAAACGTTACGGGCGAGAGTCGCGGCGATTTTTACCGAGCCGTCCACCAATCTGCATTTTTTCCTTGGCTTTGGTGTTCTTCTCATTCTCTCCTCTGTTTTGATATCCCTGTCCAGGGGCGGGGTGATCAGCATGAGCCTGTCCCTCCTCCTGTTCTTTTTCCTGCTCAGCCGGAAAAAGACCAATAGCGGCTTCCTGTTTGTTCTTCTTTTCTGTGGCCTGCTGCTGGCTCTGAGCTGGTTTGGCTGGGAGCCGCTGGTCAGTAAGTTCAACCGGGCCTTTGCCGAGACCGGCGGAATAAAGGATGCAAGGCTCATGATCTGGAAGGATGCGGGCGGGATAATTCGTGACTTCCTTTTCACCGGTTCCGGTTTTGGTACCTTTGTTGATGTGTATCCCCAATATCGAACCGTGGCCGGATCTCTTGTAGCCGATCATGCCCACAATGACTATATCGAACTCCTCACTGATGGTGGCCTGATCGGATTTGTCCTTGCGGCCTGGTTTGTCCTCACCGTGATTGTTCATGGATGGAGAAAGATCGCCCTTAGAAGAGACCTATATGCAATCCTGCTTGGTATCGGCGCTCTGACTGGTATTGTCTCGATCCTGTTGCACAGTGTAACGGATTTTAACATGCACAATGGGGCCAATGGCCTCTATTTTTTCTTTCTCTGCGGTTTGCTCATTTCCGCCGGTAACACCAGGTTGCATTTCCGCACCCGGCCGACATTGCTCAAACCTGCCGGAGGGCACCGAAAGTACCTTTTACCGGTTGCCGGTCTACTGCTTTTTTCCATGGTCCTGCTGTTGCATGGCGGAGGTTTCCTGGCTGCTTCCAGTTATGATAAAATCTCATCGATCTATCTCAATCGACATCTTTCCGAGGAAAAATTGCAGCAGGTTCGCCGTGCAGTTATAAAGGCGAATACATATGATCCTTTGGAAGGGCTTTATCCCGCTACTCTCGGCTACGTGGAATACTATCTGCAACAGGCTGATCGAGCTTTGTTTCAATACAGCAGCGCCGCCCGCCTTGATCCTATGAACGGTATATACTTGCAGAATATCGGCCTTTTTCTGGCGGACACCTCTCCGGAGCAAAGTAAAATATTGCTGGCGGATGCCTATGCCAGGGCCCTGCACAGGGACAAACTTGTACTGACCTGGGCGGGCTGGTTGCTGCAGACCGGCGAGAGGCAAGAGGCTGTTGCGGTCATGAGGAAAGGAGCCGGGGATTATCTAAATCTCGTTTCATCGTATTTCTCGCTGTTTACGGGCTACTCATTCAGCCGGGAAGAGATTGCCGATATCCTGCCCGAATCAACAGCTTCCTGGATCCGGGTTGGGAAATTTATGGAAAAACGGGGCGATCTCATCGAGTCTGGATACTATCGAAGCCATGCTCTGGAGTATCTTGACCGCGAAAAAATAATCAAACCCTGGTATTTCGGCCAGTTATACGGTTTTTATCGACGCCTGAACCAGGAGGATAAGGCCATTGCCGTTTTACGGCAGGCTATTGAGCGGTTGCCGAATTATGCTCCTTTTCATGTGTATCTCGGCAACTATTATAAGAAAGAGGGCATCGATTACAGAGCCAGGGAAGAGTATGAACAGGCTCTGCTGCTGGAACCCGGCAATGAAAAGGTTGGAAATAAACTCAAACAGCTGGAATACCGGGGGCAGGGCATGTTGCGATAGCCGGAATCCGTCATCCCCGACAACCGTACCGTCGTTACTTACAGCGTAACCACTTGAGGATGACGGCATAGCCGTCAAGCCAAGGAAAAATTGCCATTGGCAGGTACACAAAAGGGTGGGCATTGCCCACCAAAAAAGCTGCCGAACCCTGATGCACTCTATCTGTAGCTACGTTCTGCCGGCGAAACGGCAATTATTGTAACCCACTTCCTGTTGGTGGGCGGTGCCCACCCTACAAAAAAATCTTGGGGATGACAAAAGCCACCGGGGGGCATTCAGAATGACTGGATTCCCGACGACATCACCGTCGTTACATACATCGTAACCACTTGGGGGTGACGTGGTACCATGTGCATTTGTTCATTAAGTTTCAGGCTCTGGCTTAGTGTTTTTATCGCAATCCCCACGGTAAATGTATGCCACTGACTTAATTCGTGGAATTATCATTTTTTGAATAGTATCCTGCCCCCTGGAGCCCGCCCTGCGGGCGATTGTAGGTAAAGGCCACACGTGGTCGCATGATCGCCCGCAGGGCGGGATACGGATCAGATGCCTTTGGCAATAGTGAATAAAAAATAGGTTGGTATCTAATTTTTGTCCTGTTGCAATTCCAAGGTCCATTGACTCCGTATTTAATATTGGTTATAATGAGTACGGGCAATGAAGCCAAACCTGGGGAGAGCACTCCATGCCTCATACTACAATGACCGTTCGACTCAGCGGCACACTGCGAGACGTTGTGGCGGCAAATGTCGGGAAGACCGGCTCTTACGAGAATGTGAGCGAGTACATTCGTGATCTCATCCGTCGTGATCAAGCCAGTAAAGAAAAACAAGCCTTTGATCGACTTAAGGCGGAACTTGAGCTTGCCTTTTCAACGCCTGAAAGCTCCTATGTAGCGCTGACAGCGTCCGACATAATAAAACGGAATCAAGGCTCACCGGAATAAATGCCGAAATTCCTGATTCAGACCGCAGCTTCTTTCAGGATTGACGAGATATATCGCCACACCCTCGAACAATGGGGGGCAACAAAAGCAGGATCCTATATAACCGGCCTGTTTGCTGCTTTTGAAAAAATAGAAACACACGAGGTCTTCTCACGCCCGATCCCGGCGGAATTTGGTGTTGAGGGTTTCTTCTTTAAGTATGAAAAGCACTTTGTCTATTGGAAATATTTAAACGACGGCACGGTAGGTGTCGTGACCATACTCCATGAGCGTATGCATCAGGTCGAGCGATTCCAAAACGAAAAAAGCTGATTATTGCAAAACGTGCTTCTTGAAGAAACTCAGCCGATAGCTCCCTGACTCAGAGTGTTCGCCCGGTCGTTAACCACGGCATGTTTACGGTAGAAGAAAAAGTCAGGCTACAGGACAAGGCGATACAATGTACTGGATCCCCGATAACAACACTCGGGGATGACGAACAATAGCGTGTCCTGGCTTTCTCTCTTATATTGTACAGATAAGGTGGAAAAAAGTCTCTCCTTCAAGCATAGGACGACGGAAGCGGAAGGGGGAATACCATCGCTGAATACCATTATCTGTCATCCCCGGGAAGGCGGGGTCCAGGAGTGACGGAAACTCTCCTCGGCTCAGAGTGTCCCCTTGGTTGTTAACCCCGGCATGTTTACGGTAGAAGAAAAAGTCAGGCTACAGGACAAGGCGTTGCAACGTACTGGATCCCCGATAACAACACTCGGGGATGACGGAAAAAGGAATACCCTCGCTGAATACCATTACCCGTCATCCCCGCGAAGGCGGGGATCCAGATTAATGAAAGACCTTCCCTAACCCGGCGTCTGCCTCTTGGCAGTTTTAACTTGTGCTTGCTTTGAACACATTGATAGCGCAAAGTGCAGGGGATCCATTGTGACTGGATCCCCGACAACAGCACCGTCGTTACATACAGGGTAACCACTCGGGGATGCCGCATAGCCGTCAATATCTAAGGAAAAATTGTCATTGGCTGATACAAAAAAGTAGGGTGGGCACCGCCCACCAAAAGTCAACCCAAACAAGAGTGTTTTTCTCTTTGCGACAAAATGGGAATGCACCCGACCTGCACTCTACGATTTATCGGGTTGGGGTATCCCGCATAAGGGCTTAAAAACATATGAGATTTTCCGATCATTTGAAGAGTTGAAAACGTTTGAAACCGAGCGATGTTATCCCTGAATTCAGGGATAGCTGAGTTTCAGTGGTAATCATATGTGACAAAGTGGAAGAGTTTTTTTTAGTGAAGCGCCACGCCTTGTCCGTCATCCCCGCGAAGGCGGGGATCCAGATCAATAAAAGACCTTCCCCAACCCGATGTCTTCCTCCGGCAGTCTATCTTGCGTTTACTTTGAGCGGCTTGATAGCGCAGGATTTGGGGCCGGGGCATCCAAAATGACTGGATCCCCGACAACAGCACTCGGGGATGACAAAAGCCACCGGGGGGCATTCAGAATGACTGGATTCCCGACGACAGCACTGTCGTTACATACAGCGTAACCACTCGGGGATGACAAAAGCCACAGGGGCATTCATAATGACTGGATTTCCGACAACCACACTCGGAAATGACTGCAGTTTGCATGGCGGCGCCTCTCTGTCCGGTACAGAAATCGGTACCGGCGATTCCGGGTTAGTCCGTAATGTGTTTTTCGGTAAACTGGGCCATGAGTTCATGGATATTATAAGGCGGGCGGACCTTAAAGTAATGGTCGACTATTGCGTGACCGATCTCGTGGGCCAGAACCCGCAGCCGGGTGTCACGTACCGATATGTATATAGTATCTTCGGAGAGCGAATAATAGGCGATATGGTCAACCTCTTTCCCGTATTTCTTCCGGTACACCCTGGAAACTTCATCCGATGAAGGGAGCAGGATCAGAGTGATATGCAGGTTGTTCGGAAACATATCCAGAACAACCTCCGCCTTCTCTATGATCAGATCAACCTTGGCCAAAACCTCGTCATGGACGGTGACCGGGTTTTTCCGGCCCAGGCTGTAGGCCAGGCGTCTGCCCAGAACCAACTGGTCGTTGAACTCGTTGAGCAGCATCCTGTCGCTGTAACGCAGGGTGACGTACCGGCTCGATTTTTCAGCGCAGAAAACAGGCTGTACTAGAAGGCCGAAAAAGATGGCCAGACAGATGACGGGAAGGAAGGGCTTATTCATCTGCCAGGGTAAAAGAACGCGTTACTTCCCGGATGCCGGTGTTGTGGGTTGCAATCGCCTCCAGAAGCTGTCTCAGAGCTTCTGACTCATCGGAAGACGGGTTGCAGGTCGACCTGTATTGCCCAATCAGCTCTTCGATGCTCTCCGCGTGGGTATCAATGAGCCCTATCTGCTGCGATAACTGCCGGTTGAAATCATTTATCTTTGCCGCCAGCTCTTTGCCTTCGTCTTTCTTGCGCAGGTGGATTCGATCATTTAATATTTTGCTGTTCATGTTGTCCAGAGCGCGTTCGAGACGAAACACGGGCCCGGCCATTCTATGGGTAATAAACAGTGCGGCCACAACAATCAGGCTGCCGCCGAGAACGATAAAAACCCATTGTGCAGCCAGCAATTTTTTTGCCAGCATCATGGGTGTCTGGCCAAGCTGCAGGTCATGGTTCTGGTAGACAACCGTCAGGGTATCGGCTGAAAATGCGGCCAGAATGATTGTGAACAGCAGGCATCCCCCGATAACAAAGAGGAAATACCCGAGAATGAGCCTGCCCTGGAAGTTTTTCTTAATAAAAAACAGTCTTCTTTTATGTCTATTGCTCATGGCTGTCGGCCTTTTCGTAAACGATGATGGATGCCTTGCTGCGAAGATCATCGATCCAGTCGCTGATTAATCGCTCCCTTTTTTTTCTTTCAAGCAATGTCCGGATATGCTGCCTGTCCACGGGCTCAGGTTGATAGCCGGGATCTAATTTTATGCTGTCAAGCCGTATCTTGCCGACCCGGGACCCGGTGTCGAACTGTTCTCTGGATTCACCTGGTTTTAGCTCCGCAAGCAGCAGGCGGATCGGGTCGGAAAGATCATCAAACAGGGCGGAGCGTTGCCGAGTCGGTGTGTTTTGTTTTCCGCTAACGGGCAGGATGGTGAAGGTATATGTTTTTCCGAAACAGGAAAGATAGTTCTCGACCTCCTCATCCGTGACATTAACCTGCAGATTTTTATATTGCCGGTCGGTGAGGATTTTTATCAGCGACTGCTCGTAGTAGTTTTTCAGGGAGATGCGAAACTGTTCTTCCCGGTCAATCCCGAGCCGCTGGGCCTCCTGGATCAGTAACTCCCTGGTGATCACGGTGTTTAATGTGTCCTTTGTGTCCCCACTGTGGTAGCCCTGTTTTTTGTCGAGGGCATCAAAGAAATCCTGGGAAAAATTACGTCCGTTTACACTTACAACCGTATTTTCAGGGACAGTTTTATTCTCGGGCCAGAAATACAGCAGGGTCAATACAGTTGAGGCGAGAACCAGGATAACGATGGTCAGTAAATATTTCATGAATGGCGCCTGTTAAAAAGAGAAGAAAAATGATAGCGGGGCATTGGTAGATTTCAAATATATAATAACATTGTACCTTATCCTTAAATGATATCAACCATCGTCCGTATATCCGTCCTGCTTTGTAACATTTTCTTTTTTTCGTCATCCCCGAGTGTAGTTGTCGGGGATCCATAACGCAGTAGAACGGGAGCATTACGTGCGTGTCCCCAAAAAAACTTGCGTTCAAATCTGAATTATGATAGACCCATTTCCATTATAATAATGGAGGGAACGCATGGAGGCAATGGTTATCCGGGGCAAGAGTATTGGCGCTACCGATCTTGC
>JAJRQC010000108.1 GCA_024280455.1 Deltaproteobacteria bacterium
CATAGTCGATGGGGATCACAGCTGATCACGGCCAAGGTTAAAAAAAATTCAAGCTGTTGCCAACATAATTTGTATTGAATTGACCCATTGCGACAGTCGGGCGCAGGGTTCATGACAGCTTTTGTATCGCAAAATACAGCCCGATGGATACAAAAAAAGCGGCATAGCCGATCAGGAGAAACTTGGCCGTAAACATGGCAGAATCCCTGGTGTCGCCATGGTTGATATACAGTTTGTAGGCAATCAGATTTGCCAGTGATCCGAACAGACTGCCAAAGCCGCCGGCATTTGTTCCCCAGAGCAGCGGTTGCCAGTGGAGAGTAAACTTTGCAAACAGTAAAGCCACCGGAACATTACTCATAACCTGGCTGGCAAGCACTGAAAACAAGAAAACGTGGCCGGAATGTTGTATGTCGGCAGCGAGCAGAAACCTGATATTTTCTGCAAAACCAAAGAAGAAAAAAAAGCTGACCAACAGTGTATAATCGACCCTGAGCGCTTTGCGGTCAAAGATCAGCGTATACAGAAAAACTAGAAGAGGTGCTGGAACCGGCAACAGGCGGAGAACGGTCAACAGAACAACAAAGAACAGGACCCCGTAGATATATGCCGACTTCTCCACCCTGGCCGCTTGCGCTGATGGTTGCGACTCTCTTTTAGTCTCAATGATGAGCGAAAAGATGACAAGAAGGAGTAAAAATACACCTGAAAAAGGGGCAATAGAGGAGATGAACCGGACCGGGGATAGATCGTAAAACCAGTAGATATATAAATTCTGAGGGTTGCCGAAGGGCGTTAAGGCGGAACCGGCGTTTGCAGCCAGTGCCTGCAGGATAACAAGAATATCCTTACGCTCGATATTAAGTGACAGGGTGATCGGTACCGTCACCAGCAGAACAACATCATTGGTAACCAGCATTGAAAGAAAAAATGTCGTGACCACCAGCTTTAAAGGCAGGTGCTTTCCCTGCTCTATCCGCCTGGAATATTTTGTTATCAATCCGCTTTTCCGCAGCCCTTGAACAACCACGAACAGGGCAAACAGAATAAAAAGTATCTCCAGCTCCTGAAGAGAATAGGCGGGTAGATGTCCGCTGTATATGGAGGTCAGAACAACGCCGACACCGGAGACTATCAGCAGCCACTCTTTCAAGATGAAATCAATCAATGAATGTCGTGGCTGCACTCCTGCACCTTCTTATGATCTCAATTTTCCGAGGTGTGTTCAACCATCTGATAAACCAGCATGGCTGGACCAGATTTTTAACGTCACAGCCACAACGAACCATGAAAATAGCCTAAAAGTTCCATCTTCATGGGCGATTTTCGGATAAACCATCATTCCCGGCGCGCCGGGCACAACAAAGGATGAAAATACTCTGTACAAACAGGTGAGTCATGGCAATCTTATTGCAAAGTATTTTTTGGGAATACAAACAATCGGAGGATTGCCATGACTCAAAAGAAGTATACCGAATCCGTATCCATTGTTCATCCTGTTTGTTGCGGGTTGGATGTGCATAAAAGAAAGATTTGCAAAATTCCGGTGACATCCATGATAAGTAAAAATTCCGTGCAAAATTCCGGTGACAGAAAATTCCGGTGACAGGAAAATTCCGGTGACAGTATATCTAACTCGCCACGAAGCGGATAAAAAAAAACAGATTGGATCAACTTCACGCGCCATCATATTGCATACGCCGGTACAGAATGGCCTCGGCGATATGGGTGGAGGTTATTCCTTCTTCTCCTGCTAGATCGGCGATGGTGCGGGCAATCTTGAAGATTCTGGTGTAGGCCCGGGCCGATAGGCCGAGCCGGTCGATGGCCTGATGAAGCAGGCGGGAGGAATCCTGGTCAAGCGGGCAGTGCTCTTTGATCAGTTTGCACCCATCTGGACGTTGCAGTGGATCATCGTGCTGTCAGCAAATCGCAGGTTCTGCACTCTGCGGGCCGCGTTCACCCGTTTGTTTATTTCGCCTGAACTCTCCCCCGACTCCGCCCATTCGATATCTTCCCCCCTGACCGGCGGCACTTCCACATGGAGGTCGATCCGGTCAAGCAACGGTCCGGAAAGTCTGGATCGGTAGCGTTGGATCTGCACCGGCGTACAGGTGCATTCCCTGCGCGGATCACCAAGATTTCAGCAGAAACAAGGGTGTGGCACGAGCTACAATCCGAGAAAGAAACCGCCTATCTTTTTAAAAGCGAGGCTATGCGTGAACGGCTCTTGACGGCCAGACAGCGAACGGAAGGTATTGATCTTGAAGAAACCCGCAAAGAGCTTGATATTTGATCCGCTTGCTTTTGATGATTTGCATGGTGGGTCAAAAATGATCGCAAGAAAGCTCTTCGTATCCTAAAGCTCATCAAGGAAGTGCAACGCACCCCATTCACCGGCACCGGCAAACCGGAGGCCTTGAAGCATGATCTTGCCGGTTGCTGGTCACGCCGCATTGACCGGGAACATCGGCTTGTTTATGAAGTTCTTGACGATACGATCAGGATACTTGCCTGCCGGTATCATTATTAAAAGACAACGATAGTCCATAGACAAGTGGCGCTTCGCGCATGGGATAAGAACCCCGCCTACCCCTGCGCGCCAAATTCGGTGTTGATGCCGGGGTGCATTGTACCGCTTCGTGCCAGAGGCCGGACCATTGAGACATAATTGGGCCTTATGCGACAGTGCGCTTTACTTCGTGGGAAATTGGCCGGTAAACCGAAGGCTTGCCCTTAGTTTGCCGCTGGAAGAGGAAGGCAGTGCTGCTTGCAAAAAAACATGTGGCATTTCAAGACCTGACCCCGTCTTTTTGTGTGTTTCCAAAATCTATACACTGAGCTGAACTTCAGTGGTAATCAGAAAAAAAAGCGCTGTTTTCCTATTACAGGAGAACAGCGCTTTTCTAAATGAGTACTGAAGCTTGAGCTATAATCCGACCTCGGCCAGAGCCTTGACCGCTTTCTTTTGCTCTCTGCTGAGTTTTTTCGGGATCCGCACGGCAATTTTCACATAAATATCGCCCCGACTGCCGATGGGACCGGAGGGAAGTCCGTGTCCCTTGAGCCGAAGTTTTGATTCCTGCTGAACACCGGCAGGCACCTTCACCTTTAATTTTTTGCCATCAAGCGTTTCCACCTCAATTTTTGTGCCTAGGCAGGCCTCACTAAACGGAATCCGTTTTTCCATCAGCAGGTCATCACCCTCTCTGGTGAAAACGGGATGCGGGGCAATATTAATTTTCAAATACAAATTCCCTGCTGGCCCGCCTGTCATTGACGGCGATCCCTTGCCGGTCAGCCGCAGCCGTTTGCCTGCTTCGATTCCCCTTGGGATTTTGACGGACAGATTGTTGTCCCTGCCGTTTTGGCGCAGATTGATAGTTTTTTCAGCCCCATGGAGAACATCATTTAAGCTGATGGTGATTTCATAAGTCAGGTCTTCACCCTTAATCGGTTGAGGACGACAGCCTCCGCCGCCGCAGCTACCACCCATACCTCCGGCATTGTTGAACAGGTTCTCAAACCCGCCTGAGCCCTGAGTTGTCCTGAACCCTCCGGATGATCGAAAAGAACTGCCACCAAAACCAAACTGGCGAAGAATATCGTTAACATCAAAACCTCGAAAAATATCTTCCTGGGAGTAGCGTTGATGAAAACCGGATGAGCCATAAGTGTCGTACTCCTCACGTTTCTCTTTGTCCGACAACACGGCATAGGCTTCACTGATCTTTTTAAATTTTTCCTCAGCCTCTTTATTGCCGGCATTTTTATCCGGGTGATATTTGAGAGCCAGCTTACGGTAGGCTTTCTTAATTTCATCTTGCGCGGCCCCTTTGGCCACTCCTAGTGTTTCGTAATAATCCATTGCTGTATTTTTTTAGGTTTTAAATTGTGATGGACTCGCAAAAAGGCAAAAACTCCAATTGCACTGTACGAAAATACAAGAAGTTACGACCTCTCCGCCGTCGGTGGCGAGGCTTCTCGGAGTCTCACGAGCTCGCTCGTCATGTGGTCATTGCCACATCACGACCGGAAGTCTTCGCTATCGACGACACCGACAATTGTGATGGACTTGGTTTCCGTATAGTTTCCGACAAATATTACTATAAGTTCAAATCATGGTTTGTCTATCCGCATTTCCAATCTTAATGGCTCTTTCAGGTATGGAAACGAAAAAAGCGACCCAAGCGGGTCGCTTTTTTCACAGATAGAGTTCTGCGAATGTACCGGGTACCGTCTTTAAAACGGGACATCATTACCGGTTGTCGGTGGTTCGGAAAAACCTGAGTCTTCACTGAATTCAGGGGAATTCTCCTGGGGGCCGGTAAAACCGCCCTGCCCGCCTCCGAAGCCGCCGCTGTCATTGTCATATCCGGCCTGAGAGCCGCCGCCCCCGGCATTCCTCGGCGAGAGCATTTTCATCTCACGGGCGACAATCTCAGTGGTGTAGCGGTCATTGCCATTCTGATCCTTCCACTTATTTGTCCTGAGTTTACCCTCGATATAGATCCTTGCCCCCTTGGAAAGATAATCTTTGCAGATCTCCGCCAGCCGGTTCCAGGCCACAACCCGGTGCCATTCGGTCTGTTCCTGCATCTGACCGTCCTGACCTTTCCATTTTTCCGTGGTTGCAAGCCGCAGGGTAGCCACGGCTGTACCACTCTGGGTAAAACGAACTTCCGGATCCGCCCCTAAATTTCCGATCAAAATTACCTTGTTAACCATATTGCCTCTGTTGGTCTGAATTTCAGAATATAGCCCGCTTCGGATACCCTGGTGAACTATTACGAATTTCACAATGTCTGATGCTCTCAGTCTACATATAATTTTTACATATTAATACAGCCAAAGAGAGAAAACAACACTCTGTTTATTTTTTAACTAACCATATGTTTTGTTAACGATTTACCGAACCATCCAACATGGAGGGCAGGCCGCCTCTGTCCTCGAGGGAAAACCCGAAAACTTCCTGCCAGACCGCATCATTTTCCATACAGAAATACACGCAGGTTTTCGGGGCAACATACCCGGCCAGCTCATCGGCAATCACCTTATACATGGCCACCCGGCGGCTGCGAAAATATCTGGATTTTCCATCGAGTCCGTCTATGAATTCCTCATAAAAAAAACGTGACTGAGGAAAACGATCAGTGGCGATATTTTTCAATGCGGGCAGATAACGCAGAGCACCCAGACTGATCCAGGCTATCTGGTCGGCCGGAACCCGGGAAAATAACTTTTTAATAGTTTGTCGGTATCCATCCTGCCATCCCTCATGATAAATGATCGGATCAAAATGAAAGGCGAGCCGATACCCCCAGTCGGCACATTGTGCTGCTGCTGCAAGCCGTTCATCAAGAGTTGCGGTCCTGATTTCTTCCGCTGCCATGACGGACGGGCTGTTGAGTGACCAGGCAACAACGGTTCTGCCCTTATGATCAAGACCATTCAGATTATCGATCATGTTACTCTTTGTTTTAAGCTCCAGAACAGCACTCTTTTTACGGCTCATGTATTCTACAAGGCGGCGGCTCAGGCCGGTCAGAGAATCCAGGGCCAGGCTGTCTGTAAACTCACCGGTTCCTATGCGGAAAAATGCTCCATCCGATGCGGCAAAGGCCTGATCAAGCTCTGCAAACAGGTCATCAATATTAACAAAAAACGAGATCCAGGGATTGTTGAGATAGGCCTGCAGAATACAATAAACACAATCCATGGGGCAGCCCATGCCTATATTGAGGACCTGATAATCACAGCAACGGTACTGTTTTGTTGCCGGACAGGGTTTGAAAAATGTGCCCCTGTTCTTGGTCAGCATCAGGTGATGTTTACCTTGGGTCAGGTTGTCAGGATATCTGCCGGGAATATCCGGATCAACATTTTCCTGAAGAATATGGACCGGTAGACCGCTGCGGGCTATAATTTCCTGAGTATACGGGAGTTGCAGGCAGCTCTCTTCCACATGGAGCTCGGTGATATACCGGGCCGGGTTACCGTAACCGGTTTTCATGGGGCAGGTTCCTCCATTCCCGGTGCAACCGGGCCTCTCATCGGTCTGTATTTGTCGGGTAGAACAAGAAATACACGGCCCTCTACCTCACGACCGTGTTTTATGCATCCCCGCCCGTAAATTCGGCATTTTCGTTCAAGTTCGGATAACGTCTGCAGGTATTGATTTTCCGTTAACATACCACTCTCAAGCAAGTCACATAAAGAACGGATTCGATACCTGTCCATACCGAGCCGGTAGATCACGGAAAGCTGATCTGCTCTGCCGCCCTCCTTCAAAGTCAGAGCGTGATCCAACAGCAGAAATGGTTGCTCACGGGCCACCCTGAGCCAGAGATCGTAATCTTCACAACAGGGCAAAGCCTCGTTAAAAAGGCCATAATCGGTAAAAAGCTCTTTTTTTACCATGACCGTCGACATGCCGACTACACACATTCTCAGGCAGTCTGCAAAGATATAACCGTTAACGGGCGCATGTTTTTTTTTGGGGTTGACCCGAACCCCGTTTCTGAACCAGATTTCTCTGGTATGAGAAATAAGGATGTCGGGAGCGGCGAGCATAGCTTTCAGCTGCAACTCGATTTTTCTCTTGTCCCACCAGTCGTCGGAATCAAGAAAACACAAGATATCACCGGCTGCATGGGCTATACCGACATTGCGGGCTGCGGCCGCTCCTCTGTTTTCCCGGCGCAGCACCCGCACCGGAAACGCGGCCCGGAGGGCGGTTTGTTCTATAATCTCCAAGGTGTTATCGGTGGAGCCATCATCAACGATTATAAGCTCATCCGGTGGTCTGGTCTGGCCAAGAACGGAGTCCATGGCCCGATTGATATACTTTGCCCTGTTGTATGTCGGGACAATAACTGAAACCATTATTTTCAACCCCTGAACATCTGGAAAATTTCAAAAAACACCGCCTTGCCCGGAACAGATTCTTATGCCCAAAGATCCTCTTCTGTAGTATAAAGAGATGTTAAAAGCAAACAAGATCCGGAGGAGCAATCTTCTCCTCACCAGGCCAACCTGTTACACTCCTTGCCGTTCATACATGGAAAGATCAGAATCGGTCAGAAATAAAGGGAACACCGTTGGTCTTCAAAAGACCTTGCCGACCGAACAATAATACACTCATGAATACAACTATACTTATAAATTCAACCCCTTACGAAAGCAGAATTGCCTTGATGGAAAAGGACACTCTGCTGGAATTTCACCTGGAGCGGCCGGCGAAGAAAGGATTGGTCGGCAATATTTACCAGGGCCGTGTAGTTCGTGTTCTTCCAGGCATGCAGGCGGCCTTTGTTGATATCGGTCTTGAGCGAACCGGGTTCCTCTACGTGGATGATGTCCATATCAGTCAGGCCGGAATCGAAAAACATATGGCGGTGCAGGATCAGGTCTGCAACGGACGACCGCAAACCAATGGCCTTGAACCTGATATCCCTGTTAATCATGAACCGCATCCCTCCATTGAAGAACTTCTTCATGAAGGGCAGGATATCCTGGTCCAGATTTCGAAAGAACCCATCGGCACAAAAGGTGCACGACTGACCTGCCACATCACCCTGCCCTGTCGAAATCTTGTGTTTATGCCTCTGACCGATCATATCGGCATTTCGCGCAAAATCACAGATGAAAATGTCAGGCAGCGACTTCGGGACACCATCGAGCAGCTCCGACCCCAGGGAACGGGTTTTATAGTTCGGACGGTAGCCGAACATATCTGCAGTACCGAGCTCGAAGCGGATATGGAATTTCTGCTCCTGCTCTGGGATGAGATAATGTCGACCGCAGCCCGGTCCAAGGTGCCAAGCCTGGTCTACAAAGACCTGGACATGGTTCTCAGGTCCGTTCGCGATCTGTTCACTGAGGATGTGACCGAGCTCATTATCGACTGTAAACAAACCCATGAAAAGCTGTTGTCCTTTATTCAGACTTTTGCCCCGCAGCTTCAAAAAAAAATCACCTATTATGATGAGCCGACCCCGCTGTTTGAAGCCTACGGCATAGAAGTGGATATCAACCGGGCCATCGATAAAAAGGTCTGGTTGCGCTCAGGTGGGTATATTATCATTGAGACCACCGAGGCCTTGACGGTTATCGACGTAAATACCGGACGTTACGTCGGCAGAAACGATCTGGCTGAAACCATTTTCAAAACCAATATGGAAGCGGTCAAGGAAATTGCCTATCAGCTCCGGCTGCGTAATATCGGCGGCATTATCATTATCGATTTTATCGACATGGACAGTGAGCAGAACAGAGAAGAGCTATACACGGTCTTCCAGGAAGCCATGAGGGCAGACAAAAGCAGAGTGAATATTCTTAAACTCTCCGAGTTCGGCCTGGTCCAGATGACCCGCAAACGCTCCTGTCAGAATCTGGTACAGATGATGAGCGAACCCTGCTTTTACTGCGGCGGTGACGGCATCATCAAATCACAGCGCTCCGTGTGCTACGAAATCTTTCGCAAGGTCTCACGAGATTCTAAAAACATCGGCGGCAACAATGTAACCATCCGAGTCCATCCCCGGGTCGCAGACATGCTGCTCAGGGAAGAATCCGAGCATATTGAACGGCTGGAGCGGGAAACGGATAAACAGTTTACAATTATTCCAGTCCCTGATATGCACATCAAACGGTATGAAATTATCTGGAACGAATAAAAACGTACGTAATCACAACTTACAGAATTGAGGTATGTGAAAACACATAGTTTATCCGAAAATCGCCCACGAAGTGATGCCGATCCGGGCTATTTTCATAGTTTGTTGTGGCTGTGACCTGTACAATCTGGTCCAGCCATGCTGGTTTATCCGAAAATCGCCCACGAAGTACGCTGATTCAGGCTATTTTCATCCTTGGTTGTGACTGTGACGTTAAAAATCCTGGCCCAGCCATGCTGGTTTATATGAAAGTGCCTTCCAAGGCTTTGACTCTTGAGTGTCTTTCATTGTTGGTTGTGGCTGTGGCCTAAGAACCCGGAGTCTGCGCTTTGCTCCACTTACCTGGTCCAGCCATGCTGGTTACATAACCCCATGAGTGGTTATATAAAAACAGAAATCCTTACAACTCAAACCCTGATCTCAAAACGCTGAATATAAACATGCTTCGTAAAAATCGACTAAGACGTCATGGTAAATCCCATACCGGACGCAACTTCCTCCTGATTCTTATCACCCTGCTGGTTGCCGGTGGCGCAGTAGGTGCCTTTATCCTCTTTGAAGCGGAAAAGCCAACTGTCAGGGTTGAGAAAAATATTTCCTTCCTCGGCAGCAGTGTGCAGATTCCGATTGTCGCCATTGACAAAAAAAGCGGCCTGCGCTCCGTAGTGCTCGAAATTGAACAAAATGGAAACAGGAAACAGCTGCTCAACCGGACTTTTCAGCGAAAAGCCTGGTTTTCAAAGGCCGGGCCGGGGAAACTGAAAGAAACAGTTGAAATCAATGTCACTAAATCCGGAGTGAAAGACGGCAAAGCCACTCTGATTGTAACGGCCAGAGATTTTTCCTTAAACGGGACTTTGAAGGGGAACGAAACCTCTCTGCAGCTGCCGGTAACAGTCGATACCAAACCGCCGCGGGTCTCCATTGAACACGCCCAGAAATATATCCGCCCCGGCGGTGCAGGGATTGTCGTCTATACGCTCTCCGAACCCGCCGTAAAACATGGGGTTCAGGTCGACAATCTGTTCTTCCCGGGTTATCCGCTCGATGAAAGCAAGCGCTTTATAGCCTACATCGCCCTCCCCTGGGACAGTACCAAACCCGAAGACACCAGGGTCATCGGTATTGATGAAGCAGGAAACATAGGGAAGGCATTTTTTTCCATGAACTTCAAAAAGGTGCCGGAGAAAAAAGATCGAATCAATGTCGGTGATGGTTTCCTCAATAAAAAAATTCCTGAATTTGAAGAACACTACCCGGAACTCACAGGCTCCATGCTTGAAAAATATATTTTTACCAACAATCAGATTCGTCGTCGCAATGCCGACACAATCAAGAAAATCTGTGGCAATCCTGTCGGAAAAAGGATCTGGCGCGATCGATTTATTCGCATGCCCGGTGCCGGCAAAGCCGGTTATGCCGACCAGCGTACCTATTATTACAAGGGTAAGGCCATTGACCACCAGACCCACCTTGGCATGGATATCGCCTCGACGGCACGGGTTGCTATCAAGGCCGCCAACAGCGGCAAGGTCATCTTTGCCGACTACCTGGGGATTTATGGAAACACCGTTATCCTGGATCACGGCCAGGGAGTGTTCAGTCTGTACTCACACCTGAGCAGAATTGACACCACAAAAGACACATTAGTGGCCAAAGACGAACTCATCGGCCATTCCGGAGCCACCGGTATGGCCGGCGGCGACCATCTCCATTTCTCCATGCTTATCCATGGAATTTTTGTTACCCCGAAAGAATGGTGGGATCAACACTGGATAGATGTCAATATCAATAATATTATAGGTGAATAAATAGTGGACTCATAAAAAGGCAAAAACGCCATTTGCACTGTACGGAACTACAAGAAATTACAACCTTTCCGCCGTCGGTGGCAAGGCTTCTCGGAGTCTCACGAGTTCGCTTACCGGAAGTCTTCGCTATCTACGACACCGACAATACAGAGCTTCCACCGGTCACCCGGCGAAAACAACTGCTACCGGAATTTCCCGGATTTTTTTTTAACCTTCGGGCCCGTGTATCCTGAACCTGTTCGTATTCCCCAGGTGTGATTAATTCCATCTTTTTTACAGGCCACCTTCAATAGTCAAAACGTCCATGTCCAGGATACATATTCCGCTGCTCCTTTACTCCTATATTGCCACGGAGCTGCTGGCCCCTTTTTTTGCCAGTTTTCTAATCCTTTATGGCGTATTTTTCCTGGTTCGTCTCGTTCCGCTTCTCGACGTAGTCCTCAGCCTCGGCATCGGCATTACCGACTTTATTCGGCTGTTCTCCTATATTTTCCCTCACATGCTGCTTTATGTCATCCCTATGGCCGGCATGACCGGAGTAATCATCGCCTTTACCCGTTTGACCAACGACAGGGAGATACTTGCCCTTAAGGCCTGCGGTATCAGTCTTCACCAGATACTGGTTCCGGTTATTCTTGTATCTATATCCATCGCCCTGCTCACCGGTTTCTTTTCCATTCGCCTGATTCCTGCCGGTGAGATTGCCATGCGCCAGCTTATGTTTCAACTGGCCAAGGAAAAGATTGACAAAGGCTTGAAAGAAAAGCAATTTACCGAGGCCCTTGGCGACCTGGTCGTTTATGTTGACAGAATTGATGAAGAAAAAAAATGGCACGGAGTCTACGTCTCCGACATGCGCAACCGTGAGCAGCCGATCATTACAATGGCAAAGCAGGGCCATATGGAGGCCGATATCGACCGGATGATGGTTACCATTGTTTTAAATAACGGAACCCTGCACAATATACAGGGTCTGGATAACCAGGTTATCCGATTCAAACGCTATCAGCTGCAGATTCCCTTGAAGCCGCCAACTCGAATTGACGGAGATGATGTCACCCGGATCGGCAAGGGATCCATGACCCAGGCCCAACTCCTTGCGGCTGCAAACACCCCGGGTCGGACGCCCAGAGACCGGATAATGTATCTGGCCGAATATCACCACCGGCTGGTGCTGCCTGTGGGCTGTTTTATACTCAGCCTGCTCGGCATGCCGCTGGGTCTGCAGGCCGGCCCCGGCAAGAAGGCCATCGGTATCCCCATGGGCCTTGGCTTTTTTGTCCTGTATTACCTCACTTTCACCGTTGCCCGGGTCATGGTGGAGGACCTTACCCTGCCGCTGGTCCTCGGTATGTGGTCGCCGAACATTCTTTTTCTCGTTATTACGGTTTACGTTTTTCACCGGGCTGAACAGGAGCGAACACTTTTACCCAAACCTGTGCAGGAGTTCTTGAATGACATCTTTGATCGTGTTATTACACCGATCTTCACCGGCTTCATGGCTCTGGTTCATAATCTTATCAACCGGCGTCGTGAAAAGCCCATCCCGCCAAAAGAAACAGCACAGAGTCCCGGCCTGCTGGTTCATGCCAACAGTCTGTCCATGGTCTATCACTTACCCGGCTGCGAACATTATAACTGTGAAAACTGCACCATCGACTTTAAAGATACCCAGGTTGCCGAAGATGCCGGTTTTACCCCGTGCCGTTTCTGTAAAAAACTTATCAACAAACAGAACCGCCAGGATCCGACATGAAATATATTATTAAACTTGCCATAACCGGTCTGCTTCTTTTTCTGATCTTAAAAAACGTCAATCCGCAGGAGACCTGGCACCAACTGGCCTCTGTCTCTCCTGCGATGTTTGCCCTTGCCCTTGCCCTGCAGCTTGCCAGTAACAGCGTAGCGGCCGGGCGCTGGTTTCTGATCATGCGTAAAATTGGTTTTACACAACCTTTCCCCTTCTACCTCAAAAGTTATTTCAAAGGTGCATTCTTCAACCAGGGGCTGCCGACAAGCATCGGCGGTGACGGTTTGCGGGTGCTTGACTGTACACGAAACGGCGGCACGGAGGATTCATTTTACGGGGTCTTTATTGACCGTATTGTCGGCCTTGCCGGCCTGCTGCTGTTGAATATTGTTGCCCTGCTCTACAACAGAACCATTCTTCCCCGGAATATTACCATCGCCCTCCTGTCCATTCTTCTGTTTCTGCTTGCCGGTCTTGGCGGTCTTTTTTTTCTGCGTAAAATACCTTTTTTTTCCAAGGGCCGTTTTTTTGGTCATCTCGGCCGCCTCTCCCAGCGATACTATCAGGTCTACTCGTCGCCGCTTTCCGCAGTCGTCCAGATCGGCCTGTCGGTCGTGACTCATGTTCTTGCCATGGTTGCTTTTTTTATTCTCGGTCGGGCCATGGGCCTGGATTATCCGCTCTCGGTATATCTTGTCCTGGTTCCACCGGTCGTGCTGTTGATCATTCTTCCTGTTTCCCTGGCTGGCTGGGGCATACGTGAAGGTGCCCTGGTCGGATTTTTTCTTCTGATCGGTGCCGATAAATCCAAGGTCGTCTCTTTTTCCCTCCTCTACGGAGTTACAGCATTGACCGCATCCCTGCCCGGGCTGCTGGTTTATCTCAACCAGAAACACAGCCTCTAACATGTACTGTTTGTCTTTTTCACTACGTTCTTTTTTGACCTGTAAGGAGCAATTTAATGGATGTTGATGCCATGCGCGCCATTGACAAATGGGCAGGCATTCCGCTGACCTTTTGTCTCACGCAGCTGCAACGACTGTTGCGTATTTCAGGGTTTGTGCGGAAGCAATCGCTGCAACGCATTCTTTTTATAGAACTCTCCGAGATGGGCTCGACCATCCTGGTTGATCCGGCCCTGCAAAAGGCAAAGAAACAGCTGTCGGCCGAGCTGTTTTTTCTCATCTTTCATAAGAACAAAGAGAGCCTTGAACTGACCGGAACCATCCCGCCGGGCAATATTTTCACCCTGCGGGAGGATAATCTTTTTGCCCTGCTTATCGATACGGTTAAATTTTTCCTCTGGACCCGAAAAAACAACATCGACACCGTCGTTGATCTCGAGCTCTTTTCACGCTTTACCGCTCTACTCACCGGCCTTACCGGAGCCACGCGCAAGGTGGGTTTTTACAGTTTTTACAACGAAGGGCTCTATCGGGGTGAACTGTTGACCCACCGAGTGAGCTACAACCCGCACATCCACATTGCAAAAAACTTTATTGCCCTGATAAATTCCCTGATAACGGAAAACAAAGAACTGCCCTATTCCAAACAGAGGGTCGAGGACGATGAACTTGGTTTGCCTACCTTCAACTGTACGGATGAGGCTGTTACAGCCATGACCCTGCGTATTGGGGAGTATGCGTCGAACTACAATGATGAAAAACAGCATCTGGTACTGATCAATCCCAACGCCAGTGAACTGCTGCCGCAGCGACGCTGGATGGAGGATCGTTTTGAAGCGTTGATAATAAAAATTCTTGCGCTTCGGGCCGATATTCTGGTGTTGATTACCGGAGCACCATCGGAACAGGATGAAGCGGCCCGGATGTGCGACCGCATAGGAGACCCGCGCTGTGTGAACTTTGCCGGAGCCCTGAAGCTTGCCGAACTGCCGGTCCTGTACTCCATGGCGATCCTGATGGTCACTAATGATTCCGGACCCGGCCATTTTTCTTCGGTTACCCCGCTGCCGACCTTTGTTTTGTTTGGTCCTGAAACACCAAAACTCTATGGTTCACTCGGTAATTCGACCCCGATATTCGCCGGACTGTCCTGTTCGCCCTGTGTCAGTACAGCCAACCATCGGAAGACGCCCTGCACCGACAATAAATGCCTGCAGGCAATAACCGTTGATCAGGTCTATGCAGCAGTATTGCCGGTGCTTGAAGAGCTGACTTGACCCGCTCTCTTTTGTTCCGTCTGCGCCGAACCTGCTGCCGGTGGAAAAATCAGGGCCAGGATTCCTCCGACCAGGTAGACGATACCGCCGGCCCAGAGTACATCGCTGAGAAAATGGCCGCCCTGAAGCATGCGGGCCAGACCGACGGCGGCGCCGAAACCGATCCCGAAAAACAAAAAGACTGCTGCTGCTTTTCTTCTTTTCTCACGAAGGATAAACCAGGGGCCCAGAGTATAAAAAGCTATGGAGGCATGACCGGAGGGAAACGAGGAGTTGCTGCCGGTTGTTCCTTTCTGCCAGATTTCCGTATACTGATGTGAGCCGCCGCATTCTATAATCTCGCGCGGCCGGGCCCTGCCCAGGTTATCCTTGAGCAGGATATTGACAACGAGTCCGGGTCCGATAGCCAGCAGCAGGAGCAGAAAAATTGCCGGACGGCGCTGCTTTTTCAGGGGTTGGTAAAAAAAACCTCCGATACAGACCAGCAGCGCAAGACCAGCCAGAACAATACCGGGGGCCGGGGCCCAGTCATAGAGGATATTCCACGGAAAACGATCAATACCCGGCCAGATGCCGTCTGTGCCGTAAATTATCCTGGCCAGGAATCTGTCCCCGTCCGTCAGGTAGATGACAAGCGTTGCAAGCAACAGCGCACCGACAAGAAAAATCAGCTCCATTATCCCGGGTTGCCTTTCCCGCCGTACGGCTTGAAAAAATATGTTTGTCAAAGACGGGCTCCTCTCCGGTACGGATTTTTTTTCATTAGTGATCTTCTGGATGCCAGAAAAAACATAAACACTCGGCCATGGCGGCCACTGCTACAAACATTTCGTCATTCCCGCAGTCTTTTAGGGTCACTCCGGCAGAACCCAAGGTTTAATGAATAAAAAATTACAATCCAGTTCGACTGGATAGAAGTACCTACCAGTATCGCTCCGGTTGCGCAATAAAGAGTTCTCTATTGTCAGTTGTCACACCTTGTGATAGTTTCATAAAGTTTTCATCAGTGGATACTTAAAAAAAGCCGGGAAATGATGTGGGCAGGCTGTTGAACCTTCCTGTCGCTCCTCACAACACGCTATATGCAGACAACAAAAGAATGGAATTGTATGGTTGCCACCTGGCTGGTCATTTTGATCGGTCTTGGGGTCCGCCTTGCCGTCAGCACTCAGTTTCTGCTGGTACCTGACGAGGCGAACTACTGGCAATGGAGCAGATATCTGGCCCTTGGGTATCACGACCATCCACCGATGATTGCCTGGGCCATCTGGCTTTCCACCCAGATTTTCGGCCAGACCGAATTTGCAGTGCGCCTGCCAACAGTCCTGGGGATGGCGGTTACTTCATTCTATCTCTGCCTGCTGGCTACCCGCTGGTTTTCCTGCCGCTGTGCCTTTCATGTGGCCCTGCTTACCCAGGGAGTGTTGCTCTTTAACGGGGCTTCTCTGATCGCAACCCCGGACGGGCTTCTTCTCCCCTGCTGGGCGGCGGCCAGTTATCATGGTGCCATGGCTCTCAGTAATCGATCCCGGGGGCAATGGCTGATGACCGGCCTCTGGTTCGGCCTGGGCCTGCTCTCCAAGTACACAATGCTCCTCTTTCTGCCCTCTCTGTTTTTCTGCATGCTCGCAGTTCCAACCTACCGCAAGCAATTGACCACAGCCTGGCCCTGGCTTGGCTTGTTTTTCGGCCTGCTGCTCTTTACACCTGTTCTGATCTGGAACTCCGAAAACGGCTGGGCAACGTTTCGCCATGTCCTCTATCAGGGCGGAGTTGATGATTCCAAATTGCTTACCTTACGCTATGTCGGTGACTATCTCGGTGCACAGCTTTTACTGCTCTCGCCCCTGTTTTTTATCCTTCTTGTTGTTTGCTGGGTCTCCGGCAGAACCCGCCAACAGCTGGGAAGAGAAGACAGCGCTTTTTTGATCTGGATGTCGGCGACAACTTTTTTTATCTTCCTGGTGCTCTCTTTCCACGTTCGCATTTACGGCAACTGGCCTGCAACCGGCTATCTGAGCGGGGTGATTCTTCTTGCCGCCATGTACAGCCCAGGACAGGCTGGAACACGACCGCGCACTACACGCCTGTGGACCATCGCCCTTGTGCTGGCCTATCTTATGACCATTCCTGTACTGATGCAGGCTGTCTACCCGATCCTGCCACTCCCCATAAAGTTGGACAGAATTGCCCGTGAGACTGTCGGCTGGGACACACTGGCCGCTGAGGTCGATTCGGTTGTCCGGAGCATGCCTTTGCCCGAAAAAACTTTTATCTTCGGCCTCCGTTATCAGCAGGCCAGTGAGCTCGCCTTCTACATGCCCGGCCAGCCGAAAACCGTTTCCATCAACAAGTGGACCCGGCCCAACGTATACGATTACTGGTTTGATGATTCCATGGTACTCGGCAGGGACGGGGTCGGGGTCTATGAATGGAAAGGAATGGAACAGTATCTGGCCCCGCTCTTTGATCATATTGACCCGCCGCAAGAGGTAAACCTGTACAGAACCTCACCCTGGCTTGGCAAACAACTGGTGCAGACCTTGTACATCATCCGGGGGTATGGGTTCAAAGGAAGTCTGCGCTGGCAACCGCAGAAAAAAGATGATATCCGGGTCAGCACCCGGTAAGAACAGGTCATGCCAATGATCAACTCGTCTCAGGCCATTGCGGCTTTACAGGAAATATATCGATTCCATGCTTCCTGGGTCTCCGAATTGGATTTGGCCTGTCATAAAGGGTGTGCAGCCTGCTGCACGAGGAACGTAACCGTGACCGAGGCCGAAGGTCAGCTTATTCTCAACGGGTTGCAGGAGCAGGCACAACTGGACTGGCTCAGCCAAAGGCTGCAGCTCAAAGGCCCGACCGGCCGTCCCGTCATGACGACCAATGAATGGGCCAGGGACTGTCTTGAAGGGCGGGAAATCAGAGCCCAGGAATCTGATCAGATCCTTGCCCCCTGCCCTTTTCTGGATCAGAATCAAAGCTGCTCCATGTACTCTTTACGTCCTTTTTCCTGCCGATGTTTCGGCTCAAGCGTAGACTGCGTCAGAACAGGGATGGCCGAGCAACCCGATATTCTCATGGAAGTCAATACGGTCACCCTGCAGATCATCGAGCATCTCGGACAGGGAAACTGTTGGGGGAACATGCTTGATGTGTTGCCGATGATGATCAGGAAAAACGAATCCAGGCAGGAAAACAAAAACCGTGGTGAGCTGCGGCCGGAAAAAACCGGCCAATATCTACGTCAGGCCAAACCCTTGCCCGGATTTCTGGTCATGCCGGACCAGCAGGCGGAGATTCAGGACTATCTTACCGGGCTCTTTGCCGTTCAAATCGACAGTTCGAACCTTGGTACAATCCTGCAGATCAATCTATAACTCTAAAAAATCTTCTACACTCATGGTTCTCAGACATGGAGTACCGTAGACCGACTGCCAAACTTTATCCGAAAATCGCCCACGAAGTGATGCCGATCCGGGCTATTTTCATAGTTTGTTGTGGCTGTGACCTGTACAATCTGGTCCAGCCATGCTGGTTTATCCGAAAATATGGGTAGTTATTTGGCAAAGTTGGCGCAGGTA
>JAJRQC010000109.1 GCA_024280455.1 Deltaproteobacteria bacterium
CAATCTATTTGAAATTTATTTTTGGTAGTAACGGCTCACACTGGACGTCAGTTTGAGTCAGACTAGCTGGAAAGATGGAGGCTTTTCTGTATCTTTCAGTGTCAGGAATTAATCTATGAAAGTGTTTGACAAGGACACCTAAGCGCAATATCAGCCATGTTATTTTCCTACAAGCCCTTAGTTCAAAGTATCTGTCGCAAAAACTCTTTAGTTCGCCGGTGGCGGGGATTGAGAAAAAAATCCTCGCCCTGCCCTTCTTCAACCACATGGCCGGATTCCATAAAGACAACCCGGTCGCCGACCTCACGGGCAAAGCCCATCTCATGGGTGACCACCACCATGGTCATGCCGTCCTCGGCCAGTCCCCGCATAACATCAAGCACCTCTCCGATCATTTCGGGATCCAGGGCGCTGGTCGCCTCGTCAAAGAGCATGACTTTGGGCATCATCGCCAGCGCCCTGGCAATAGCAACCCGCTGCTGCTGACCGCCGCTGAGCTCGTGAGGATAGTTGTCCGCCTTGTCGGAAAGCCCGACCCGCTCCAGAAGCCGGAGTGAAAATTCGGCGGCATCACCCTTTTTTTTCTTACGCACCAGCCGCTGGGCCAGATCGACATTCTTTCGCACCGTAAGATGGGGAAAGAGATTAAAGGATTGAAAGACCATCCCTACCTCTCGCCGGATTTCCAACCGATTTTTTTCATTGTGATCAAGAGCAATGCCGTCAACAACGATCGCACCGCTGTCGATCTCCTCAAGTCCGTTCAAACAGCGCAGGAACGTTGACTTTCCCGAACCGGAAGGACCAATGATCACCAGCACCTCACCACGGTCAACCTGAATAGAAAAATCATCCAGACCGATAACGGGGCCGGGAAAGGTCTTGCACAGGTGCCTGGCGGTGATGATGGGCGGGATATCGGTGTTCACAAAAAACCTTTCAATCACGCGGTCTGGAAATATCTTTTGGCCTGATCAGCCCCAAAGGACAGGATCAGGGCCAGAACAAGATAAATAGCCGCCACAGTGAACCAGACTTCAAAAGTGAGAAAGGTTTCGGCAATAATCGTCCGGCCCTGCATGGTCAGGTCATAGACCGCGATTGTGCTGACCAGGGCGGAATCCTTGACCAGAGACACCGCCTGGCTGGTCAAGGGTGGAACAATCCTGGTGATGGCCTGGGGCAGAATCACGGACCGGTAGGTATCAAAAAGGCTCAGGCCAAGCGCATGCGAGGCTTCCCACTGGCCGGTCGGCACGGCAACGATTCCGGCTCTAAATATCTCGGAGGCGTAGGCCCCCTCAAACAGGCTGAGGGCAAGAACTGCGGTGGCAAACCGATCAATATCAAGAATCGGCGCCATGACGAAATAGAGGAAAAAAATCTGCACCAGCAGCGGTGTATTGCGGATGGATTCGAGATACGTCATGGCCAGCCACCGCCCGACCCGTGACCCGGAAAGACGGAGCAGGGCTGTAGCAAGGCCGATGCCGGCGGAGACAAACAGGCTGTAGAGGGTGATCTCAAGGGTAACCAGAAGGCCGTCAATGATCGGCCCGGTCTGGAGGCTGCCGTTGTTGTAGGTCAACAGGTAGCCGGGAATGGTGCGCCAGTGCCAGCTGTAGCCCAGCTGTTCGCTGCCTCGAATCAGCAGGTAACAGCCAAGAGCAAGAACGAAAAGAAATTTGACCCAGTCAAGGTATGGAGAAAGGATTTGTCGGCGGCTTTTCATACAGGGTCGGCACGGTACTCCGGGACTTCAATCATAAAAAACATAAAAATTATGATATTCAATTTACCTGCGGATTTCAAGAAACAGTTCCCTTTTCTTCGCCGTCCGGTAGAATTATCGGGTCATGTAGACGTTTCGGACAAGAAAACACACGGAGAGAGCGGCAAGAACTCCATTGGTCATGAAAGCGGCTCCAGAGCCGAACCACTGCCAGAGGGCACCAAAAAGCACGGCTCCGGGCAGGGCGGCAAGGCCGACGACCATATGATAGAGACCAAAGGCCGTGGCCCGTTCTTCACTGCGGGCAAAATCACCGATCAGGGCCCGTTCAGCCCCTTCGGTAGAGGCAAGTGAGGCCGCATGGGCCAGAAAGAGAAACCAGACCAGCCCGGATGTTGCGTGTTGACAGCTCCAGGCGAGACTGAAGAGAAGCACAATCCGGATCGACCATCCACCAAGAAGAACGGCGGTTCTGCCGAACCTGTCCGACAGACCCCCAGCCGGACCGGCAACAATGGCTTTAACGCCACTGGCCGCCGCCCAGATAAGCGGCACCCAAGCAATCCGCAGACCGTTATCCGTCGCCCACAGGACAAGAAAGGCCTCCGGCGCACTGGCCAGGGCAAGACCGCCGGTGGCCAGGATCAGACCGCGCAGTCTATGATCAAGTACAGACCACCTGAGCGGGGGAAGTTTTTTTATTTGGGTCTGTTGGGGTGCAGTTTCAAGCCCGAAACACAGCAGGCAGAGAACCAGAATACCAGGCACCAGCGACCAGAGAAAGACATGAGCCATACCGACATTACGGCTGAGCAGAACCCAGGCACAGAGCGGTCCCAGCATGGCTCCGGCATTATCCAGCGCCCGATGAAAGCCAAAGGCTCTTCCCAGCCGGCCGCGATCTATGGAGGCGGCGATCAACGCATCCCGTGGAGAAGTGCGCACCCCCTTGCCTACTCGATCCAAAAAACGCAGGACCAAAACCCAGCCCCAGCCATAGGCCAGCCCGATCAGGGGCCGGGCCAGATTGGAAACCGAATAGCCGCCGATGACCAGCGCCTTATGTTTGCCGCCCTTGTCCGCCATCCGTCCGGAGGCAAGTTTGAGCAGGCTGGCGGTTGCCTCGGCCACGCCCTCAACCAGTCCGACAACGGCTGGCCCGGCGCCAAGGGTGGCGGTCAGAAAAATCGGCAGCAGCGGGGTTATCATTTCACTGGCCGTGTCATTTAAAAAGGAGACCAGACCAAGGACGATGACGGTACGGGGCAGAAAACCGATTTTTATTTTCAATATTATTCAGCCTCCCGAAAGAGCATCCGGAATTCGTGACGAAAAACGAGTAGATAATCATTTCCCGGCAAGCATTCCGGAAAATGACTATTTTTTCCGACCTCTCACCCTGTAACTATAATCAAAATCCCGACGACCAGACAGTAACCTGCAAATATATAAAGTGAGTGTTTACTCAGGTATGCAATCAGCCAGCGGATAGCGACATAG
>JAJRQC010000110.1 GCA_024280455.1 Deltaproteobacteria bacterium
GCCGCGGCATGGGGATCAGGCGGATCCAGCCAGCGCAACTGATCCGGCGAATGGACTCCCCAGAGGGCAAGCTGCAGGACCAGAGGCGCAAGGTCGGCCTGAAGGATTTCCGGGCGGTCAAAGGGCTGCAGACCAAGTTCCCCCCCCTTGCTCCATAACCGGTAGCAGGTGCCCGGTCCGAGACGACCGGCCCGGCCGCTTCGCTGCAGAGCAGAGGCCCTGGAAATGCGAACCGTTTCCAGCCGACTCAGTACGCAGGTTGCATCAAAACGAGGCACTCTCTTCCAGCCGCAATCCACCACCGTTGCAATCCCCTCAATGGTCAGGCTGGTTTCGGCAATGGTGGTGGTAACAATCACCCGCCGTCGGCCTGCCGGATCCGGACGAACTGCCCTGGTCTGCTCGGAAAGCGTCATGGCACCGTACAAGGGCAGAACAATGGTATCATCTGCAACTATCGGTGCCAGCCCCTCCATCACCCTGTGGATTTCACCTCGGCCGGGCAGAAAAACAAGAAGATCCCCGGACTGCTCCTTCAGTGCCTGCAGCACCCCCCGCACAGTCATGCGGGCAATATGATCCGGGCGGGAACTGTCCAGATCGGCCGGGGGCGGCAGGTAGCAGATCTCGACCGGGTACAGCTTTCCCTCTCCCCTGATGACCGGCGCTCCACCAAACAGGGTAGAAAGTGTGTCCCCCTCCAGGGTCGCCGACATGATCAGTAGGCGCAGATCCTCGCGCAGCCCCTCCTGGATATCCAGACACAGAGCCAGGGCCAGGTCCCCTTCCAGGGAGCGCTCATGAAACTCATCAAAGATAATCAGGCCGACACCGTCAAGTTCAGGGTCCTGCTGCAGATGCCGGGTCAGGACGCCCTCGGTGATCACTTCCACTCGGGTTTTTTTAGAGATTTTCTGATCAAAGCGAACCCGATAACCGATTGTTTCCCCCACCTGTTCACCCATCTGCCCGGCCATAAAAGATGCCGCCAGACGGACGGCCAGACGCCGTGGTTCCAGGAGAAGAATTTTTTTTCCCGCCAGCCACTCCTGGTCCAGGAGGGCAACCGGAACCACGGTTGTCTTACCGGAACCGGTGGGGGCGGTGAGGAGCGCTGAATGCTCCGTTGCCAGGGTCTCTTTGAGCCCGGGCAGAACGGTATGTATCGGCAGGACAGCGGTCATTACTTTTATATTTTCGGCATTGAAGAACAGGTTGGTAAAATAGTACTTGACGATTTTCAGGTGGCTCACTATTGTATTACAAAATATTAAATCGTAACACTTTTTCTTCCATGCATCTATCTGAAGGTATTCTCTCACTGCCGATTCTGGCCGGCGGCGGCGTTGTCGCCGTTCTTGGCACAGCTGTCGGATTGAAACGGCTTGACTATGACCATATCATAGGGACGGCCATGCTGTCCTCGGCTTTTTTCGTGGCCTCGCTGATCCATGTCCCCCTGGGCCCGGCCTCGATCCATCTTGTGCTGAACGGCCTGATCGGTATCCTGCTCGGCTGGGCCAGTGTGCCTGCCATTGGTATCGCCCTGCTCCTGCAGGCGTTTCTTTTCGGCTATGGCGGCCTGACCGTGCTCGGAGTGAACATTGTCATCATGGCGGCCCCGGCCGTCCTGGTCTCACTGCTCTTTGGCCGCATGATCAAAAAACCGGGAAAACAACAGATGCTCGGCGCCTTTCTTGCCGGGGCGACGGCTATCCTGTTGTCGACGATTCTACTTGCCCTGGCCATGATCGGTACGGACAGCTCATTTATCGATACCGCCAGATTGCTCCTTATTGCCCAGCTGCCCCTCATGCTCATCGAAGGAACGATAACCATGTTTGTCCTCTCTTTCCTTGCCCGGGTACAACCTGAGCTCCTCCATCTTAACTCTGCCCCAACGCCATGAAAAAATCTCTATTTCCAATAGTTATATTACGCACACTCCTCCCCGTGCTGTTGATTCTTGGTCCGGCCCTGCCTGCCCTGGCCCATCGAATCCAGGTTCTTGCCTATCCAAGCGGAGGTGAAATAATTGTAGAGGCTACTCTCGGCAACGAGCAGCCTGTTACCAGAGGCAGCGAAGTCACCGTCACCAAAAGCGTCAACGGTGATGTCCTGCTGCGCGGGGAAACCGACATGCAGGGCCGGTTCACGTTCCCTATTCCAGAGCTGTCGCCGGATACCGGTTTACTCATTTCCGTGAACTCAGGTATGGGCCATCTGGGCTCCAGCACCCTGACCCCTGAAGAGCTTGTAAAATTATCCGAAACCCGGGAGGCGGAAGAGAGCAAAGCATCTTCATTGTCCCCTGAAGAACAGCGCCTCTCTGAACTCATTTCACGAGCCGTTGCCCGAGAGGTGGAGCCGCTCAAACACATGCTTGCCAAAAAGATGGACTCCGGTCCCTCCATGCGGGATATCATCGGCGGGATCGGCTGGCTGGTTGGAATCGGCGGTCTGCTTGCAGCCTTGAAAAAGAAACGGTAACACGCGTCTATGACGAAATATTTCCCAGCTGACGAACACCTTTTCAACGGTGCGGCAAACGCTATGGAAACTAATACTTACCCCATAAAGCAACCGCACAATTTCCATGGCCTCGGACAAAATAAAACATGATCAGCGAACCGTTTGCCATTGGTGACTCCCTGCTCCACCGTGCCGATCCAGCTGTAAAGATTACCGGTGCCCTGCTGCTCACGCTCATCATTGCCGTCAGCTCTTCCCTTGCCACTCCGGTGGCCGGACTTGTTCTCGGCCTGATGCTGGCAGCAGGCGCCCGCCTGCCCTTGGGCCCGCTGTACAAGCGGCTGCTGGCCGTAAATCTGTTTATCCTCCTATTGTGGATCACCCTGCCTCTGACCGGAGGCGGTGAGGCAATAACGCCACTGGGTCCTCTTGATCTGAGCAGCAGGGGTATTGAGCTGGCTCTGCTGATTACCTTCAAGACCAACGGAATTGTCCTTATCCTGACCGCGCTGACCGCGACCTCGTCCATCCTTGAAATCGGACACAGCCTGGAACGGCTCCACCTGCCCCATAAACTTATTCTCCTGCTGTTAACGACCTACCGTTACCTGGGACTCATCGAACAGGAGTACCAGCGGCTGCGCCGTTCCGCCGCCCTGCGTTGTTTTTCCACTTCAACCAACCTGCACACCTATCGAACCTACGGCTATCTGATCGGCATGACCCTGATTCGCAGCTATGACCGTTCCCGGCGAATCCACAAGGCCATGCTCATGCGCGGCTTCCAGGGGCACTTTCCCCTGCTGGCACTCCAGGCGACCCGACCGGCCGATCTGCTGCTGTTGTTATTTTTCCTCGCCTGCGGCACGGGCCTTGCTCTCTTGCCTGTTTTTTGGTAAGCGAGGGCATGGAATGCGTAAAATCACCCTGTTCTCTGGAACTGCGAGACATCACCTTCAGCTATCCGGGCCACCAACAGCCTGTTTTTTCCGGGCTTGATTTCCAGCTCTGTAATGAAAAAATCGGCCTGGTCGGCGACAACGGTTCAGGAAAAACAACCCTGCTCCAGATCATGGTCGGCCTGCTCAAACCCGATGCGGGCAAGATTATTTTCAACGGCCGGGTCATGGAAAACGAAAAAGATTTTTTCAGACTGCGCCGGAAGGTGGGCATGCTCTTTCAAAACGCCGAAGATCAGCTCTTCTGCCCGTCGGTACTCGAAGATGTGGCCTTTGGTCCTCTCAACCTGGGACAGTCGCAGGAAGAGGCCCGGGAAATCAGCATCTCAACCCTCAAGCGGGTGGGGTTGAGCGGATACGAAAATCGAATTACCCACCGGCTTTCCGGGGGAGAAAAACGTCTGGTCTCCCTGGCCACGGTCCTGGCCATGGAACCATCCATCCTGCTCATGGATGAGCCTACCAACGATCTGGACCACGATGGCCGCCACCGGCTGCTTGATATTCTCACCGGCCTTGATCAGGCCTTTCTTCTTATTTCCCATGACTGGGACTTTCTTGCTCAGCTCTGCAATGGGTTTTACGGCCTCGACCATGGCCGCCTGCTGAAAAGTGACACCCTCCAAGTGCACCAGCACCGGCACGCCCATCCCCTTGGCGAACAGGGCCACCATCACGACCACTCCAAGTGACCCCTTGCACAGAGCATCATATCCATAACCATCGCAGGAAAAACTCTAAACTCAAATCCGATACTCAAGGCCAGAGCACCAGGCCCCAGACAACAACTGTGATACAGATGGACAGAATAACGGCCGAGGAACCAAGATCCTTGGCATTGCCGGACAGTTCATGAAATTCGGGGCCGATGCGGTCAATGGTGCATTCAATGGCGGAGTTCAACACTTCAACCAGGGGGATCAAAAGGATCGAGCCGATGAGCAGAGCCCGTTCAGTACCACCGTCGCCAAGGAATAACCCGAGGGGGATAAAAAAAATACAGAATAGTACCTCCTGCCTGAAGGCCTCCTCGCTCTTCCAGATATACTTGAATCCTTTCCAGGAACAGGCCGCAGCCCTGAGCAGACGAGTCAGCCCTGTTTTATTTGGTTTATTCTGACCGTTCATGAAAAATAGTCCCTCCTGCAGTGGTATTGCAACACGTCTTCATTTCCAACTTGTACCTCATCTCGACAGCTGTTGCCAGCCGGGGTTTCCAGAAAATCGTCAAACCACGTTTCTGCTCAGGATCATATCTCCTGAGCGCGTTGGAGCCTGCCCCGAATTTTGGCACATATTGTCACAGCCAACCCTGTGAATGCACAGAAATTCACCTTGATCAGGGAGAATTTGTCCTTCCGGTCTCTCTTTTTTCTTGAACTCCGGAAAAAACCAGTGTAACAATACAGCTGACGCAGCACCATGTGGTATTTATGTACATATGCACAAGTAGAAAATACGAAAACAATGGATAAAGAATTATTTGCAAAGGCCCGGGCAAAGCTCAACAAGACCCAGAAAGAACTGGCGTCATTGCTTGGTGTTTCCCTGAAAGCGGTTCAGAGCTACGAGCAGGGCTGGCGGTCCGTCCCCGTGCATGTGGAACGACAGATGTATTTCCTGCTGGGAAATCAACGGCAGAAGAGTCCCCTCAAGCGTAAAGACTGCTGGACAGAAAAGAAATGCAAATATAAAAAAGAATGCCCTGCCTGGGAATTTCAGGCTGGACATCTCTGCTGGTTTCTCAGCGGAACTCAATGTGAATGTGCCGCAAAAAAGGGTTGGAAGGACAAGATGGAAATCTGTCGCAACTGCGATATTCTCTCCTCCCTGATCTGATCACATTCTCCGTTTTCCGCCCGCTTTTTCTTCTCTCTGCCCGCCTTCTCTCTTTTCAATAATTGTTTGACATGCTAAAATAAAGAGGATTGTTGCTTTTCTTTGACGGTGTCGCAGATCCTCCGAGAAGCCTCGCCACCGACGGCGGAAAGATTATAACTTCTTGTTTTTCCGTACAGTGCAAATGGCGTTTTTGCCTTTTTTCGAGTTTATCTCCTTTCACAACCAGCAACGTATGAGTCCGGAAAAAATAGGTATTGCCATGAGTGGTGGTGTAGACTCCACTGTGACCGCCCTGCTTCTCCGAGAGCAGGGCTATGGAGTGCATGGTTTTTTCATGCGCCTGCCGGTGGCTGAAGGTGAACGGCAGATACAGCGGGTACAGGAGATTGCAGCAACCATCGATATTGATCTTGATTTGATCGATATGCGTGAGCAGTTCTCAGAAAAAATAATCAGCTATTTTATCAAACAATACCGGCGGGGAAAAACCCCAAACCCCTGTGTGATCTGCAATAAAACCATTAAATTCGGTGTGCTGCTGGAGACCATGCTCTCCAGAGGGATGGATAAAGGGGCAACCGGTCATTACGCCCGTATCAATCATGATCCAGCCGGAGGCTACCACCTGCTGCGCGGGCTCGATCCTAAAAAAGACCAATCCTATTTCCTCTGTCGGCTGGATCAAAAACAACTGGCCAGGATACTCTTTCCCCTCGGAACCTGGCACAAACAGGATGTGTATGCCAAGGCCGAATCCCTTGGGCTTACCGGATTTTCCGGTATCGAAAGTCAGGATGTCTGTTTTTTATCAACCGGTCTGCAGGAATTTCTTACCAACCATGGAGTGGAGGAACAAACCGGCGAGATTTGCGCCCTTGACGGCAGGATGCTCGGACTTCACAGCGGCATCAGTCACTATACGGTCGGCCAGCGCCGCGGCCTTGGGCTGCCGGATGCAACGCCCTGGTATGTGGTCGGCCTTGACCCGAAAAACAACCGGGTTCTGGTCGGTAAAAATGAAGATCTCTTTAAAAGGGAAATCGTTATCTGCGACCTGCAATGGACCACTCCTGACCTCAGCCTGCCCCGGCAATGTCTGGTTCAGCTCCGTTCACGACATACACCAGCGGGCGCCCGATTGGAGCAAACCGGGGAAAACAGGTGGCTGATCAGCTGCAGGGAGCCCCAACGGGCCATCACCCCGGGCCAGTTTGCCGTTTTCTATGAAGACCAAAGGGTTGTCGGCAGCGGCACAATAACAGCAGCAGAGTCCCCTCGGCCATGAAAAAAAAGATTGCCATTGCCACTCTTGGCTGCAAGGTCAACCAGTTTGAATCCGCTTCCTTTATCACCGGATTTGAAGAGGCCGACAGCCAACTGGTGCCTTTTTCCTCACAGGCGGATATTTACGTCATCAACACCTGCGCCGTCACCGGCAGAGCCGGTCAGCAGTCCCGGCAGCTGATCCGCCGGGCCATGCGGGCTAACCCCGAGGCCCGGATAGTGGTCACCGGCTGCTACGCCCAGATAGCCGGTGAAGAGCTTCTGGAGATGATTGATAACCCGACCTGCATCATCGGCAACGGTAACAAACACCTGCTGGTGGAAACGGCCCTGACCGATACCCTTCCCGAACTGGTCATGCTCACCGGCAAGATCAGTATGAAAAAGGAAATCTGTCCTTTGCCGGTGCATCGTTTCAGCGGACGGACCAGGGCCTATCTCCGGATTCAGGATGGCTGTAATAACTTCTGCTCCTACTGTATAGTTCCCTACAGCCGGGGCCGGAGCCGGAGCCTGCCCAAGGCTGCGGTCTTCGATCAGGTGGAGACCTTTCAGCAGGAAGGGTACCGGGAAATGGTTATCACCGGGATCAATGTGGGAAAATACGGCCTGGATCTGGATGAAAAGCAGAATATCTACACCCTGCTTGAAGCACTCTGCAAACGGTACCCTGAAATGCGTATCCGACTCAGTTCGGTGGAACCAACAGAGGTGAACGACCGCTTGCTTGAGATTATGACCGGCCATGACAACTTCATGCCCCATCTGCACATCCCGCTGCAGAGCGGCGATGATCGGATTCTGGCCCGCATGAACCGTCACTATACGGTGGAGGTGTTTGTCAATGTCATTGCCAGGATATCAACCGCCCTCCCCCATGCCGCCATCGGCTGTGATGTTCTGGCCGGTTTTCCCGGAGAAAATGAACAGACGGCAGACAACACCTTTCGCCTGCTCGACGGGTTGCCGGTCAGCTACCTGCATGTCTTTCCCTATTCCCGAAGGCCGGGCACCCTTGCCGCCTCCTTTAAGGAACAGGTCAACGGCAAGGTAAAAGATGAATGGGTCGGTCGTCTGCGGGAACTTGACCAGGACAAACGACAGACCTTTTACCGGCGACATCTGGGTTCGGCCCAGAGTGTTCTGGTTGAGCGGCGAAATAAAAAATCCGGTCTCCTGCAGGGATCTTCAGAGAACTATATCCCGCTCCAGTTTGACGGCCCCTCCCACCTCCGTCACCAGATAGTCTCTGTCCGTTTCGATCGGATGGAAGACGATCAGCCTCTCGGTATCCTTGAAATTGAGCAGGAGTGACTTGAGTTCTTTATCGGAACCTTGTACATTGTTTCGAATACTCAGTCGGACTGCTGCTTGACACGGTCCCCCTCTTCCCTACCCCGAAATACAGGCATGATCGGAGAAATAATTGCCATAGGTGACGAGCTGACTTCAGGCCGTATCGCCAACACCACCAGCGGTTTTGCCGCCCGGCATCTCTTTGCCGCCGGCCATGAAATCTATGCCATGCATACCATTGGTGATACCCCTGCCCTCATCGGTGAGGCCTTGAAACGGGCCATCCGACGGGTTGATTTCGTCGTTGTCACCGGCGGACTCGGATCTACCACCGATGACCTGACCAACGAGGCCGTTGCCGAGGCCCTGGAACGGCCGCCGACTCTGTACCCGGACATTCTGGAAAAAATCCGGCAGCACCTGGGTGGAACGCAGCCCGCAGGCAATCTTGAAAAAATGGCCTGGCTCCCTGAAGGGGCCGAAATCCTGAACCACAAGGCAAAAATGGCCGGCTACATGCTGGTCCATGAATCGGTGCCCATTTTTTTTCTGCCCGGGGTTCCCTCGCAGATGAAGGAACTCCTGGTAGAGCAGGTTCTACCGCGACTTTCGGGTTGGAGTACAGACAACCGCAACTATATTCAACAGCGTATATACAGAACCTTCGGCCTCCCGGAAACAATCATCAACGGCCGCCTGATCGAGCTGGAAAAACAGGAAAATGTTCATATTGGTTATTACCCGGTGGACTGTGAAGTCCACGTCAGCCTGACTGTCCTGGAAAAAGATGACCTGAGCGCAGAAAAAAAATTCATCAAGGCAGATCAATCTCTAACCCAGGCACTTGGCGATGCGATTTACGGGACCGGCCATAAAACGCTGGCGTCCGTGGTCGGCGACCTGTTACGAAAAAACAAAAAACAACTCAGCGTGGCTGAATCCTGCACCGGAGGCCTGATTGGTGAAAAGTTGACTGCTGTTGTCGGGAGTTCCGCCTGGTTTGCCGGCGGCGTTATTGCCTACTCAAATCATCTCAAGGAAATTCTGCTGGATGTGGATCAGGATCTGCTGAAAAACTACGGCGCTGTCAGTGAGCAGGTCGCCCGGGCCATGGCGGCGCGTCTGACCGACCGAATTCAAACCGACATGACCGTCTCGGTCACCGGTATTGCCGGGCCCGGGGGCGGCAGTAAGGAAAAACCGGTAGGCACCGTGTACATAGGCTTATTCCACAACAACAAGGTCAAAGCCAGCCTGCACCATTTTGAGGGCAACCGCGCCCGGGTTCGTGAAATGACGGCCAACACCGCCCTTGATACCATTCGCAGAGCCCTGCTGGCTGATGATGCACCAGCATAGCTGGACCAGATTGGCCGGCCGCAACTAACCATGAAGATCCCGACTCCGGCATGACTAGCTTTTTGTTAGCCGATATTTTCGCATAAACCAGCATGGCTGGACCAGGTAAGCGGAGCGAGACTCCGGGTTCACAGGTCACAGCCACAACCAGATAAGCGTAGACTTCGACAATAAAAATAGTCCGAAGCAACAAAGCCTTGATGGCTATTTTCGGATCAACAACAAGTATAAGAACAATCAAGGAGATAATATATGGCCACAGCACAGGCTACCCAGGCTGAGGGACGACTTAAAAGCGTGGATAACGCTATAACCCAGATCCACAGACAGTTCGGTAAGGGCTCCATCATGCGGCTGGGTTCCAATGAGCATCAGAATATCCCGGTTATCCCCACCGGCATTCTCTCCATAGATCTGGCCCTTGGAGTAGGTGGTTTCCCCAGGGGCAGGGTGACGGAGATCTATGGTCCGGAATCATCAGGCAAGACGACCCTGGCCCTGCATGTTATCGCCGAAGCCCAGAAACGGGGAGGAAATGCCGCCTTCATCGATGCCGAACACGCTCTTGACACCTCCTATGCCAAAAGGCTTGGGGTGAATGTAGACGACCTGCTGGTCTCTCAACCGGATTTCGGCGAACAGGCCCTGGAAATCACGGAAATCCTCATGCGCAGCGGCGGTATTGACGTTATAGTAATCGATTCGGTGGCGGCTCTGGTTCCCAGGGCTGAAATTGACGGCAATGTCGGTGACCATCACGTCGGCCTGCAGGCCAGGCTCATGTCCCACGCCATGCGAAAATTTACCGCCGTCTTATGCCGAACCAACACGGTTCTGGTCTTTATCAACCAGATTCGGATGAAGATCGGCGTCATGTTCGGAAGCCCTGAGACGACGACCGGCGGAAATGCCTTGAAGTTTTATTCATCCCTGCGGATCGATATCCGCCGGCTGACCCAGATCAAGGATGGACAGGAAGTGGTCGGTAACAGGGGCAAGGTCAAGGTGGTCAAAAACAAGGTCGCCCCGCCCTTTCGCATAGCGGAATTTGATATTGTCTACGGTGAGGGTATCTCCAGAATTGGCGACCTGCTTGATCTAGGCGTAGAGCACGATATCGTTGACAAGAGCGGCGCCTGGTACTCCTACATGGATGAACGAATCGGTCAGGGCCGGGAAAACGCCAAAAAATTCCTCAAGGATCATCCCGAGATGGTCGTTGAGATTGAACATAAAATCCGGTTGGGCCTGGGCCTGCCCATTGATGGACAAACCGTTACGGATCCGGGCAAGGCGGAAGAAGACGCCCCCTCTTAAGGCCTTTTCACTCCCCGGTACATGGAACCCAAAAAACCCGTCAACCATGTCGACGGGTTTTTTTTGGTTCAAGCCGAACAGGTTATGCGATTTCGATCTTCTTCTGTTCTGCCCCTTTGGTTCTCGGCAACCTCACCTCAAGCAATCCGTCCTTAAAATTTGCCTTGGCCTTGGAGCCATTGACATTATCCGGCAGCCTGAAACTCCGGCTGAAGGAGCCATAGCTGCGCTCCACCCGGTGATAATCCTTTTTTTCCCCCTTCTCTTCCTGCTTTTTCTCACCACTGATGGTCAGGCTGTTCTCGGTGATAGTGACATCAAGATCTTCCTTTTTCCCCCCGGGAATTTCCGCCTTGACTACCACTTCATCGCCATCTTCGAAAATATCCACTGATGGTGACATTTCCATCATCTTCGGCATACCAAGAGACATCAACGGATGGGCCGGTACGGAGAACGGATTTCGAAAAAATTTATCAAAATACTGCTCCATCTCCGCAAACGGCGATACAGGCTGCATCTCCTCTCTTTTAACCAGTTCTGCTTTCTCTTTCTTTGCCATGGTCTACCTCCCTCCATAAAGCGAATATCAGTTGAACTTCACCTTAGCAGCCGGGATGGATACATACAAAACCTTCCCGACCGCTCCCGAACATTAACAGGTTGATATAGTGTCATGAATACAACAACAAAATCAGTGGCCGCGACATCAACCGCTCCCTGACTGTAAAAAAAAATAACCAGCAAAATACAATCGTCAAGAGGAATTTCTTATTTTTCTCAACCGACTATCGACAGGATAGAAATCCCGCTGTTCTTCCCCTTGGCGAAACCTGCCCCGGTACTGTATAAAAGGAGTACATAAACCGTTACTGCCGACACAACAGGCGAGAGAACTCATGCCCAACAATACTGAGATTATCTTAATTGCCGCCATGGCCGCCAACCGGGTCATCGGCAAAGACAACACCATTCCATGGGATATTCCCGGAGAACAGGCCCGTTTCAAACAGATGACCATGGGTCATGCCCTGATCATGGGTCGCAAGACCTGGCAATCGATTGGCCGTCCCCTGCCGGGCCGACGTAATATCGTCATAACCAGAAACCTTTCATTTCAGGCCCCGGGCGCCCAGGTGGCACATTCCCTGGACAAGGGAATTGCCCTGTGTACCAATGAAAAAAAAGCATTTATTATCGGCGGTGAACAACTCTACAGGCTCGCCTTACCCCTTGCCGATACGTTAATCCTCACCATACTGCCGGAACCCGTCACCGGAGACGCCAGGTTCCCTCAATTTTCATCTCAAACTTTTTCTCTGGTCGGCAGCGAACAGGTCGATGCCCCCATGCCCTATACCATCAACACATATCAGCGTATCCAACGATAAATATTCTCATTTTTCTTGACACTTCTCCCTGAGATCGTATATATTTTCCCTATATTAAATCGATATGGTATCGGTTTTTTCTATATTTTCTCATTTCTCTTCTCTCAAAGGAGGACCCCGATGATAAGCAAGGACATGAAAAAATTCCTCGCTGGCCTGGGTGTAGCCGGTCTGATCAGTGCCGGCGGCATCTCTGTCCCCGGAGCGCATGCTGCCGGCAGCGGCTGAAGTTCAACACCCAGTGCAGGTAGCACTGAAAATGCAGCTCAACACGCCGCAGGAAGCAGCTGAAGCGGTAATATGAACAGCGTCGGGGACGCTGCAAAAGAAAAAGTCGAAGGTATGGCAACAGAGGCCAAGAACGAGGCCGTTGATGCCGCTACCGATAAAGCGAATGAGGCTGTGGACAAAGCCGCAGATGCAGTAAAGAAAAAAGGTGCCAGTAGCTGAACAGCTCAAAAATAAACGTGCAGGTTGCACGTTCCATATGTAGAATAACAAACCGGTAGCCTCTCAGGGCGCCGGTTTTGTTGTTTCAAGTTGTTTTTCACCGATTACATGGTTAAAAAAATTGTGGTCACTTTTTCCTGCCGGAGAACATTCCTTGTCCAAAAACACGCTTTCTTTATCCACTGTCTATCCTCTCTGTACTCCCCTGCTCCCCATAAGTCTGCCGGAACTTGATCCATTTGAACTTGCCGACTATCTTGATCAGCATCCGGAGCTCTGCAGCCGCTATCCCTATCTTCCCGATCTGGCGAGAATTGAATACTCCTGTTACCTGTTAACAACAGATCCACCGCCTGTTCCCGAGGTCATCGAAAAACGGATGATCAATCCGGCCCTGAAACTCCTGTCCGTCCGATGGTCCGGCCTGCCCGAACTACTCACCGACAAGAACTGGCACCCCAGACAACAGGATGCCCATGTTCTGGTCCTGCGTAAACCCGGTGCCGAAGAAATCCTTGTGCTGGAGCCGGGCGGACATGATCTGCTGGCCCTGAAACTCGTCAATGAAGAGGTTGACTCCCGACAGGCGGCTAAAGAGGGCAGGGTGTCTCTGGGCACCATAGACGACATCCTCTATGGTGCTATCCATCGCGGCCTCCTGCTGGCCCCGAAATCAAAGATTGTCCGGGGAAAAGAATTTCCCCGCGGAGTCCTCACCGATCCTGACCGCTTTACAGCCCCGACCTTTACCCTGCAGTGGCACATCACCCAGGTCTGCGACCTCCACTGCCGCCACTGTTATGACCGCAGCGATCGCAAAACCCTGGAACTTGATCAGGCCATCAGAGTACTCGATGATCTCTATGACTTCTGCAGGAAGCATAATGTTTTTACTCAAGTCACATTTACCGGCGGCAATCCCCTGCTCTACCCTCATTTTAACGAGCTCTACAAAGAGGCGGCCGACCGTGGTTTCATGCTTGCCGTCCTGGGCAACCCCATGCCCAGGCACCGTATCGAGGAAATGATGGCGATCCAGAAGCCTGAATTCTACCAGGTCAGTCTTGAGGGATTGCAGGGGCATAACGATTATATCCGGGGCGAGGGCCATTTTGACCGGATTTTCGACTTTCTTGACCTGCTCAAAGAGCTCGATATTTTCTCCATGGTCATGTTGACCCTGACCCGGGCCAACATGAAAGAGGTCCTGGAACTGGCTGAACTGCTTCGCGACCGGGTCAACCTGTTCACCTTCAACCGGTTGGCCATGGTGGGTGAGGGAGCCGACCTTGCCTCGGTCAATCCAGCTGATTTTCCGGCCTTTCTTGAACGCTTCATGGCGGCAAGCAAGCACAACTCGTCCATGAGCTTAAAGGATAATTTTTTTAACCTGTTACGCCATAAACAGGCCATGCCCTATATCGGCGGCTGCGCCGGGTACGGCTGTGGAGCCGCCTTCAACTTTGTTTCCCTGCTTCCCGACGGGGAGGTCCATGCCTGTCGTAAACTACCCTCCCCGATCGGTAATATAGAGGAGACAAATCTCACAGAGATCTATCACGGAGAGGCGGCAAAACGCTATCGCGGCGGCTCATCGGCCTGCAAGGACTGTGAAATCCGGCCGGTCTGCGGCGGTTGCCTTGCCGTCATGTACGGATTCGGCAAGGATATCTTCAACGAACTCGATCCCTACTGCTTCCGGTAGCATGCATCGCTTTTTCGTCCCCCCCCAGGCCATAGATGGCGAGACGGTTGTCCTGTCTGGAAACCAGGCCCATCATCTGCGCACGGTGCTCCGAATCCGGCCGGGTCAAACCATCGAACTCTTTGACGGTACCGGGGCTGTGTACCGGACTGAAATAAAAAAGAGCACCGAAAACACCATCGAAGGCCACATTATCGGGCACGTGGTCGAATCCGCCAAGACCGACTTTCCCTTGACCCTGGCCCAGGGCATACTCAAGGGAAAGAAGATGGACCTTGTCCTGCAGAAGGCAACCGAACTTGGGGTCGACACCCTTATGCCTGTACTCACCAGGTACTGCCAGCAGCAAAAGAACCTGGAACGCCGGCTGCAGCGCTGGCAGCGGATTGTTCTTGAGGCATGTAAACAATGCGGACGCCCCACGCCCATGCGGATTACACCCGTTGTCACTCTGCAGGATATTCCTGTTCCATCCTTCCATTACCCTCTCTTGTGCTGGGAAGGTGAAGAGCAGGCCATGGTTCACCCTGAACTCTTCACCATCCTCGGCAAGGTGCTGCTGCTGATAGGTCCTGAAGGCGGCTTTCATAAACAGGAGGTACAGTGGGCCGGTGACCAGGGCTTTCAATCCGTTACCTTGGGGCCGCTTGTACTCCGGGCCGAAACTGCGGCTATTGCCGCTGTCGGCATCATCCAGTATCTCACCCGTCTACAGGCTGCCCGGCTGCAGGAATAGAGAATTTGGCAATCCTGCTCATGTTTGTTGCCTCAGCCTGCTTTGTCACCATGGCGGCACTGATCAAAACCCTTGGCCAGGGGCTGCCGATCACCGAACTCATGTTTCTCCGCAGCTTGATTGCTCTGCCGGTCTTATTCGGGCTTATTCTCCATGGCGGTCACCCGCTCATTGTCCGGGACTGGAAAAGGCTCCTCCTGCGGATGCTGTTTGGGACCACCGCCATGTTTTGTTTTTACTACGCCCTGACCCACATGCCGCTGGCCGATTGTGTTTTTATCGGCCGAACCCAGCCACTGTTTCTCACCCTGATGGCCCCTTTTGTTGTTGGTGAACAGGGGAAGAAAAATGGTTGGATCGCCATTGCCCTTGGTCTTGTCGGTACAGCCATGATCATGAAACCCCAGGTCGGCTGGACCCTTGCTTCAACAGCGGCCCTTACCGCCGCTTTCCTTGCCGCCCTGGCCCACCTCATGGTTCGCAGACTCAGCCGGACCGATGCGACTCCGGTCATTGTCTTTAACTTCACCTTTCTGCTCTGCCTGGTCAGCGGTCTTGCAACCCTGTCAACATTTATAGTACCATCGTCCCATCAATGGCTGCTCCTGCCGGCGATTGCCGGATTTGCCAGTCTCGGTCAATACCTGCTCACCAAAGCCTACAGTCTCGACCATGCGCCGACGGTGGCCGCTGCAAGTTATGCCTCGGTCGTCCTTTCTATCCTCTATGGATACCTTTTCTGGGATGAAATGCCGGCACTCTTGAGTGTTCTTGGCGCCTTACTGATCGTTTGCGGTGGAATGTACCTCATGGTCACCACATTACGGACACAATATGCATCATCTTCTTGACAGCCTTGAAAAAACACTTACAATCATAAAAATATTTATTCAATAATGAACATATGTTAACAGAGGAGGTCTATAATGCAGAAATGGGAATGCCCCTGTGGCTATATCTATGATCCCGAAGAAGGTGACTATGAGAATGGTGTTGAGCCGGGTACGCCCTGGGAAAAAGTACCTGAAGACTGGGTCTGTCCTAAATGCGGCGCCGCCAAGGAAGATTTCTGGGAAGCCGACTGAGTTGAAGACTGATCATTGGGGCGGAGCCTTGTTCTCCGGCCCTGCCAATCCACTGGCCCTGCTGAATGAAATAAAAATCATTTTCCCATCGTGACGATTCCTTTGCCACCTGACCAGATTGTATTGTATTCTCCATGCGAGCGGTAATCCAGCGGGTTAAATGCGCTGCTGTTCAGGTTGACAATGTTACCATAGGTTCCATTGAACAAGGACTGCTGATCCTGCTTGGTGTTCATGCCGTTGATACCGACCGGGATGTAGCCTGGCTCGCCGACAAGACCGTCAACCTGCGCATCTTCGATGATCCGGACGGTAAGATGAACCTGTCACTGCTCGATACCAGCGGCAGTCTGCTTGTTGTTTCCCAGTTTACCCTGTACGGTGATTGTCGAAAAGGGCGCCGACCGTCCTGGTCCCAGGCCGCTCGGCCCGAACTTGCCGAAAACCTCTATACTGCATTTGCGGCCGCAGTCCGCCAACATGGAATACCCGTGCAAACCGGTCAATTCCAGGCCATGATGGAAGTTTCTCTGACCAACGACGGCCCGGTTACCCTGATTCTCGACTCCCATAAAACCTTTTAACCCACAGTGATCATGACTGAATTTACAACAGGCAGCACCTATCACGGATTCACCCTTGACCGTAAGCAATACATCGAGGAAATCGACTCTACCCTCTACCTGTTTACCCATGCGGTTCTTGGCACTCCAGCTTTTGCCATAAAAAACACCGATCCCAATAAAACCTTCTGTATTGCCTTTCAGACCGTACCCGAAGATTCAACCGGTGTTGCCCACATCCTGGAACACTCCGTCCTCATGGGGTCAAAAAAGTATCCGGTCAAAGACGTTTTTGGTGAAATCAACAAGGGCGGCCTCATGACCTTCCTCAACGCCATGACCGGATCCGACACCACCTGGTACCCATTTGCCACTCGTAACCTAAAGGAATATTTCAACATCATGGATGTGTACTGTGATGTTACCCTCAATCCCCTGCTCCTACGCTCCACCTTTGAGCAGGAAGGCTGGCATTATCATAAAGAGGACCTTGAACAACCACTTGAATATCAGGGAGTGGTCTACAATGAAATGAAAGGTGCCTTCTCCGATCCCTTCCGTCATCTGTTCCACAATACGTTCAAGGGGTTGATGCCCGACTCCACCTATGCCCATGAATCCGGTGGAGATCCGGCAAATATTCCAGATCTGAGCTATGAACAGTTTGTAGCCTTTCATAAGACCCACTACCATCCTTCAAATGCCACCCTGTTTTTCTATGGTGATGCTGATCTTGATGCTGAACTTTCCTATGTCCAGGAAAACTTCCTCTCTCAGTATGACGGCCCTGGTGAGCGGGCCCAGATTATCCCGGGAAACCCCATCAAACAGGCGGTCTTTATCGATGACAGCTACGGAGTTCAACCCGGCAGCGATCTGAACGGCAAGACCTTTCTCGCCGTCGGCTCCCTGACCGGGGATGCGCTTGATCGCAAACGCAACACCGCTCTGCAGATTATTGCCAACATTCTGTATAATTCCGACGCCTCGCCCCTGAAAAACCGAATTATAGAGGCCGGTCTCTGTCACGATTTCGGGGGGCTCTTTGTCACCGGTTCATCGTTTAAGACCTTCATGCTGACCTACCTGATCGGTTGTGATGTCGATAAACGCGACCGCTTCCTGGAGGTGTACAATCAGGCCCTGCTGGCCATGGTTTCAGAGGGCTTGAACCATGACCTGGTCCTGGCCGAGCTCAACAAATATGAGTTTTCCGTTCGCGAAGAGATGAACAAAGCGCAAAGGGGACTTGATCTGATCGGCAAGGCTCTTCCCGCCATGAAGTACGGAGCCGATCCATTTGAAGCCCTGCAGATAGAGCAACTCTTCACCGATATCCGCACTCAGGCCCTTGAACAAAACTATTTTGAACAGCTTATCAAGGAACTCCTGCTCGATAATCCAGCCTATGTGGTCGTCACTCTGAGACCTGACAGCAAAAAAACCGCCCTGAATGCTCAGGAAGAACACAACCGTCTGCGTGCATATGAATAGCAACAGGGGCCTGAAAAGATGGCTGAACTCGTTCAATATACACAAAACCTCCTTTCGGCACAGTCCCAACCAAACGATGAACAGACTCTTGCTCTTCTGCCGTCATTACATATTGACGATCTCAATCCCAACTTAGATTTTTTCCAGACAGTCCCTGAAACCACAGGTGACTGTACCCTGTTGCTGAATGAACTCGATACCTACTCCATTTCCTACATTGACTTCGGTTTCAACTGCTCCGGACTGTCCACAGCGTCCCTGACCTATCTTGATCTTTTCGGGACCATTGTCACAGAGATCGGCACCACAGATATGGATTTCATGCAGTTTGCTAAGGAAATCAATATGTTCACAGGTGGATTTTCCCACACCTTTTCCACCTACCAGAAAAAAATGCAGCCTGAAACGTTGCAGCCGATCCTCTGGTTTCAGGCCAAGACCCTATCGGTCTATCTTGATGATGCGCTCACCTTGATCAGACAGACGCTCAGCCAGGTCAGTTTCCATGATCGCAGTCGCATCCGTGACATTGTACAGCGAGAATTTGCCTGGGCCGAGCACAGCGTGCAGAGTGAAGGCTACAACCTTGCCGCTGTCCGAGTTTTTTCTCATCTCAGCCCGAGTGGAAAATACAATGAACAGGTTACCGGGGCTACCGCCTATCTGGTATTAAAAGAGCTCGCTGCCCATTACGACGAGCTCGAAGAACAGTTTCTCCACATTCTTGAAGAATTAAAAACCGAACTTCTTGTCCAGAGCCGGTTTCTCTGCTCAATTACCGCCGGAAAGAACGACATTCTCCGTTTCAAAGAGCAACTCCCCGGCTTTCTCAAGGCCTTTCCTCAAGGGAACAACGGACATGTGCCCCCTCAATTTCCAAAGTATCCCTTAAAGCAGGCATTTTGCACGCCTGCCGAAGTTACATACAATATTCAAGGGTGCAACCTGTTCCCCGACCCGGACGCCTATAATGGCCAATTTGAGGTCCTGAGAACATGGTTATCCCGTGATTACCTGTGGAACACTGTCCGTCAGGTCGGCGGAGCCTACGGCTGCTTTATCCAGTTTAATCAGATTACCGGCAATCTGGCTTTTGTCAGTTACCGCGATCCTCAGATTGTAAAGACCTTTGCCGCCTATAACAATACCTGGGAACAGGTGGAAAACATAGAACTGGCGCCCCCGGTTCTGCAGCAGCTGATCATCGGCACTTATGGCAGCTTTGATCCCCACCAAGGGCCTGCCGCCCTCGGGGCTACCGCCCGTAACGAATATCTCTCCGGGGTCACCTCTTCTGATAAACAGCGGAGGATCGGTGAGATTTTGTCGACAGAGGTTGCCGACCTGCAGGCCTTTGCCCCTTATTTGAAAAATCTTTCTAAAAAGAACGCTCTTGCCACCATAGGCAACAGTGCTAAAATACGGGAAAATTCTTCTCTCTATGACGACATCATTGAATTATAGCAACAGGATCAAGTCTGCAAACCCGGTAAAGGGCAGGGGAGGGGACTCTTTTTCAATCCGAATAGCTGGATATTTATTATAGTTTACAGTAAGTTACTCTTCTTACCCAGCCTTGAAAAGGCAGGATTCAAGTAACTGTTCAGGTCACGCAATATCAATGACTCAAATCCGGGACCTTTCCTTCGGCCAGTGCCTTTCAACTTTGATGGACTCGTAAAAAAAGCAAAACGCCATTTGCACTGTACGGGAACCTTCCCGCCGTCGGTGGCGAGGCTTCTCTGAGTCTCTGGAGTTCGCTCGTCATGTGGACATTGCCACATCACTACCGGAAGTCTCCCTATCTACGACACCGACAATTTTCCGCTCAGCTATTTTATGCAATACAGCCAACATGATCAACCTGCCTCTCCATTATTTTTACACAAAACCGTATCCCGGCCAAAGTGTATATCGTCCCGGTCCGGGTAATCAATGATAAAATGGAGCCCTCGTGACTCCTTGCGCAAGGCCGCACTACGAATGATGAGATCGGCGATCACGGCCAGGTTACGCAGCTCAACCAAATCTGCAGTAAGCAGGTAATCATCAAAGTGCTCTTTGATCTCCATCAAAATCGGGGCGATTCTTCGCCGGACCAGCTGCAATCGTTTCTCCCTCCTGACAATACCGACATAGTTCCACATCAGGCGACGGATCTGATCCCAGTTATGGCTGATCAATACATTCTCTTCCATGGAACCGGCAGCACCATCCCGCCAGTCCGACGTTTCTACCAGAGGTTTCTTTTTTAATTCAGGCCAGCATCTCTTTAGCCATGACGCGGACCGGTCGGCAAAGACAACCGCCTCAAGCAGTGAATTGCTTGCCAACCTGTTGGCGCCATGCAACCCTGTACAGGCAGTTTCACCAAGGGCGAGCAGACCCTCTACACTGGTTTCGCCCCAGGTGTTGACCTGAACCCCTCCACACATATAGTGGGCCGCGGGCACTACAGGTATAGGCTCTCGGGTTATGTCGACCCCATATTTTTTACAGGTCGAATAGATAGTCGGGAACCTATTTTTGATAAAACCGGCATCCCGGTGGGTAATATCAAGAAAAACACAGTCGGCCCCGCTTTCCTTCATCTCTGCATCAATACCGCGGGCAACGGAATCCCTGGTGGCAAGATCTCCCCGACTGTCGCGTTTCAACATAAAGGGATCACCTTTGCCATTAATAAGAACACCTCCTTCTCCTCGAACCGCCTCGGAAATAAGAAAGTTTTTGGTCTGTGGATTATAAAAGCAGGTCGGATGAAACTGAACAAATTCAAGATTAGCTACCTTTGCTCCTGCCCTGTATGCCATGGCTAGACCGTCCCCGGTTGCAATGTCAGGATTGGTTGTATACAAATACACCTTGCCGCAACCACCGGTACAGAGTACCGTAGCCCGACTCAATCTCGTTTCAACCTTGCCGGTTTTCCTGTTCAAAACATAGGCGCCGATACATTTATCCCTCGCCACCGAACGGCCCAATCCGCCAGGAACCCGCGAGGATATAAGCAGATCAATGGCCAGATGGTCCTCCAATATCTCCACATTTTCATTGCCGGTAATTTTCTCCAGCAGAGCTCGTTCGATTTCACGTCCGGTTAGATCAAAGGCGTGGGCAACCCGCCGATGGGAATGGCCACCCTCCATCCCCAAATCAAACCCCTTACCGGCCTTGCCCAGCTGGAACCTGACCCCGAAATCAACCAACTCTCGAACCCGGGCCTCTCCGTCTTTCACCACCAGCTTAACCACATCTTCATTGCACAATCCGTCACCGGACAACAGGGTATCCCGGACATGAAACTCTGAAGAATCATCCGCAGACAACACGGCTGCAATCCCTCCCTGGGCCAGGTTTGTTGCCGTATCCGTACTCATTTTTTTTGTTATCAGGGTCACCCTGCAGAAAGCGGAAACCTGCAAAGCAAATGACAAACCTGCAATCCCACTTCCGACAACCAGCACATCTGTTCGCATATCAAAAACCACCCGAAATAATCTTTCTGGACTAAAAAAACAACCAATGTTTCACGTGAAACATCAAAAAAAAGTTCTCCCTTTAGAGAGACTGTAGTATACTCGCCATCATTTAAGTCAACAAGGAGAAGGAAGAGGCGAATGAAAAAGATGAAAGCGA
>JAJRQC010000111.1 GCA_024280455.1 Deltaproteobacteria bacterium
GGTTCTGTGAGGGGCTTGAGACCATCGGAGTCGGCAAGTTTAAGAGCGTTGAACGTAGTAGCCGCGTGCGGCGGGGCGTCAATAAAATCGGCTCTCAAGAACTTGTTGAACAATGATGGAATCGGTCTACTCGACCGATTTGTGTCGATGCCTTGTCTTTTGACTGAGCTCACGTGGTACACCGAGCTGCGCTATAACGATGTGAAAATACAAAAGCCGTCATCCCCGCAGTCTTTTGGGCGGGGATCCAGTGATGAACGCTCAGTCGCAAGGGGTACCATCGCCCAAATCAGCACAAGAAAGACCACTATAATTTTTTTGTTGTTGAGACGACGGAATCTTCCGGGCAACGAAGCGATGTTATCCCTGTTGCCGGACTTGACCATATTCCGCAGATGACCAGATTTAAAATAAAAAAAATTAAAATAAAAAAAACAGGCCGGGCCGACCCAGATGATAGAACAGAAAAAACGTGACAACGGTTTGGAATATATCGAGGTCCGCAATGCACAAGCGCAGGCCAAAATTGCTCTCCAGGGGGCACACCTCTTTCATTACCAGAGGGAGAACGAAGACCCGCTGATATGGCTCAGTGACGCCAGCTTTTTTGAAACCGGCAAAGCGATTCGCGGCGGGATCCCAATCTGCTGGCCCTGGTTCGGCAAACATCCATCCCCCAAAATGCCCCAACACGGTTTTGCCAGAACCGCTCTCTGGGAGTTGCTTGAGGTCGAAGAGGCGAGTGAAGACGAAACTGAACTCACCTTGCAGTTACATCACCTGCCGCAGCATTTCAAACTCTGGCCTCACCGGTTCGAACTCCGCCTGCACATCACCATCGGCCGGTCCCTGACCCTTGCCCTCACCACCACAAACTGCGATGAACAGTCCTTTACAATCACCTCGGCTCTGCACAGCTATTTTGCGGTCTCCGACATACAAACTATTTCCATTGAGGGGCTGGAAAACACCCCATACCTGGATACGGTGACCAATAGGCGGGAAATGCAGACGGGCCGGGTACGGATCACCCAGGAGGTTGACCGCATCTACCAGCAGGTGCAGAGTCCCCTGACCCTGCATGACCAGAAACGAACCGTGACCATCAGATCCGAGGGTTCAGCTTCGGTGGTGGTCTGGAATCCCTGGATCGACAAATGCGCCCGAATGGCGGACATGCATGACGGGGCCTATAGAACAATGGTCTGCATTGAGACGGCCAATGCCTTGGACGATGCCCGAACCCTGGCTCCGGGTGCTGAACATACATTGACGGCTGTTATTGCTTGAATAAAATTGTGCCTTGATAGTTAGATATTCGTACCTGTTTGAAATTGCGATGAATGATGACGGGAGGGTTAGGGCATAACTCGTCATATTTTTCGTTTATAAAAATATTGCTGAGGGTAATCCGCTGAAGACGGCGTTATTTAATTAGTGGGAGATGGTTATTTATGAAGCTAGAAGCAAACGCTGGAAGAGTTCTTACTTACCTTTATAAACAATATATTAAACAGCATGGTTCCAGCATGTCTAACCTTGAGGAGTCTTACATTAGTACCCTAGATGATGGTCTGAGAAGAGCTGTTCCGGAACTCTATAGGAGGACAGATCCAAAATTAAGCACGTTGAAAAAAATATTTGAAGATCTTTCGATTAGGGAACTTATTTCTGTACATGGAAACTATAAAGGCATATCACTTACGGAAGACGGGTTCAATGAAGCTTCAAAAACATGTTGGCGCAGATTTGTAGAGTTCCTAAATAACAACCCTGGCTTAGCAATTTTAATATCTGTAGTTAGTTTGATTGTGGCTGTTGTGGCATTGTTTAAAAGCACAAATTAAACATTATGAGTATAGCTTGATTGTGTGAGCTGATGATTTTTCAGGAGATATTCGAATATCCAGGGGACAATACCATTCAGTCCCTCCTTCTGTGAACACTGTTGACAACCGCTGGCCATGTAATTACAATGTATCTATACTAACAATGGCAAGGTGGGATGAATGAAAGCTTCAATAATTCAAATCGGTAACTCGCAGGGGCTCAGAATCCCTAAGCCGATTCTCGAGCAATGTGGTTTTAACGGCGAGGTGGAACTTGAGGTCCAGAACAAGGAACTCATTATCAAATCAACCGCCCGTGTCCGGCAAAATTGGGAAAAAGCATTTAAGGCAATGGCCCGAAATGAGGATGACCAGCTCATCGAGTTCGCACAAAACCAATGGGATGAGGAAGAGTGGGAGTGGAAATAAATCGCTTTGAAGTTTTTCTGGTCAACCTTGATCCAACAGTTGGCCATGAAATTCAAAAAACCAGGCCATGCCTGATCATTTCTCCCAACGAAATGAATCATTTTATATCCACAGTCATTGTCGCACCAATGACAACAAAAGGAAGAAAGTATCCAACAAGAATTTCCTGTTCGTTCCAGGGCAAGAACGATCAGATTGTTCTCGATCAAATACGAACCGTTGACAAGAAAAGGCTTGTTAAAAAGCTTGGCAGCATCAGTAAAAATGCACAATCAAAAACGCTTAATATCCTGCACGATATGTTTGCCCCCTGACGGCGATTTCGCGGGCAAGTTCATTGACCTCACTCGTCACCCGATCGTTCAGCTCACCAAAATATAATATAAAAAGAATAAAAAATCTTAAAAAATGCTCAACATAGAACCCATAGGGATCATCCATTCCCCCCATTCAACAATTGAAGACATGCCCATTCAGCCCAAGGGAGCAGCAGGGGTTGAGGGGTATGTTCTGGTAGATGAACAATACAAAAACGGCCTGCAGGACCTTGAAGGGTTCAGTCATATCTATCTTTTGTATTGTTTTCACAAGGCTGCCCGGACCGAGCTGCTGGTGACGCCATTTATGGATACAGAGACGCGGGGGGTGTTTGCGACCCGCTCGCCGCTGCGGCCCAATCATATAGGCCTGTCCATTGTGCGGCTGAAAAAAATCGAGGGGGCCAGGGTTGTGGTTGAGGGTATTGATATTCTGGATGGCACGCCACTGCTGGATATCAAGCCGTACATTGAAAAATTTGACGCGGTGCCGGAGTGTACTTCAGGCTGGCTGCAGGCCGGCGAAGAAGAGATCTGTAAAAAACGCTCGGATACCAGGTTCGGATAATCGGTAATACTTTGAAAAGAGGCAAACGGGCCAACATCTTTAAATGTAAGAAAATAATGTCTCAAAATTCACCATTTTTCTTTTTGTTTTAAGAGTAGCCCATTGAAAAGTATGTCACCTAGTGCTATAGTCTAAAGATGAAAGGGTTAATGACAAAACATTTTTCAAAATGGGTTACGAAACAGAATATTCAAAAAAACGAGCTTGCCACAGCCTTGGCAGAACTGCAGGACGGTAAATTTGAGGCCAACCTTGGTGGCCATATTTACAAAAAGAGAATTCGATTTGAAGGGAAAGGCAAGAGTAGCAGTGGAAGGACGATCATTTGCTACAAAAAATCAGATAGAGCCATCTTTATTCATGGATTTGCTAAAAATCAGAAATCAAATATATCCAAGAAAGAGTTGACGGCTTTTAAAGAATTGTCAAAAATTTTACTGGGCCTGTCAGCTGAAGACATTGAAGTGGCTCTTGAAAAAGGTGCTCTCGTTGAGGTACGACTATGAGAAAATCAATTGCGAAATCAATTACAAGTACCGTTCAGGATTTGAACAGATCCGGCCTTGTTGATGATATCACGATGAAGAACATTGAAAAGCTCTGTATTCCAGAGGTACAGGAATATAGCCCGGAGCAAATCGTTTCCATAAGACAAAAATTCAGCTTGAGTCAGGCCGCGCTTGCTTCCATTTTTAATATCAGTCCTTCAACTGTTAGAAAATGGGAACAAGGGAATAAAAAACCCGCTGGAGCCTCAAGAAAACTCTTAGATATCATTGAAAGAAAAGGACTTGAAGCGCTGATCTGACCCAAGCTTGTGTCAGATCCGGATAATTTACGTTTCAGAATCAACCCCTTCTTTGACCAACTCCGTCAACCTGCGGCCGTATTCCCGGCGCAGCCCGTCAAGATAGTCGCCATCCACCGGTCCTTTCCAGGTCGTGACCTTGTAAAACCGTTTGGGCAGCACAATATCTTCCGGCTTGAATCCGGTGGCAAAACGAAGCCGCCAGCGACGGGCGCGGATACGTTCTCCGGCTGCGGCCAGTTTGTCGGTCACCTCGCCGTAACCGAGAGCGTGCAGGCATTCGCCCAGGACTTCTTCAGTGTAGACCGAGCGGGCAAAGAGACAGGAGACCATGGAGGTCAGCAGACAGCGGCCGGGCTCATCAGCCATGAGAAAATCGACTGCCTTGTCCACGTCCTTTTCCTCATGTTTCTGGTCATAGGAGTAGCCGCCGGTATCGAGATGGGAGTGGCGGAATCCAAGGGATTGGGCGGCAAAGAAGAGCTCGCCGGTGGCGTAACCCGCCATCTCCTGGCCAAGCACGCAGCCGAACTCGGCACCGCCGTACTCCTCGGCCGCCTTTAAGGTTCCCTGGCCCAGCAGCCGGTAGAACGTATTGGCTCCGGTGCCCAGGTAACGGGCCGCCTGGCGATAGCCTTCCGCCTCGCCAAAGGCGAGCTTGACGATGGTCTCTTTTTCCGAGATCAGCCCACGGGCAGAGGCCTCGGTGGCCCAGGCCAGGGCAACGCCGCCGGACATGGAATCAAGCGAGACCTTTTCCATCACATCCAAGATATTGAGCACATCAAAGGTTTCGGTCACCCCCAGCATGGTGCCGCAGGAAAAGACCGGTTCATAATCATAGGCCACCTGACGGTAAATATAACGGTTATCCTCGCTGAATTTTTCCCGCACATAACCGATATGAATGCAGCCCACCGGGCAGCCGGAGCAGGCTCCGTTGCGGAGCAGGGCATCATCGGCAAAGCGCTGGCCGTTGATCCCCTTAATTCCTTCCGGGTCGCTGGTCTGCTGCAGGTTGCGCCAGGGCAGGGATTTGATATCGTCCAGGGCCTGGAGGTTGGCTGGAGTTCCCAGGCTGTGGTACTTATGCATCATCCGGGTGGCTGTGACCTGTTCATAGACCCGGGCAAAGAGTTTTTTATACTCGGAATTATCCGGCAGCTCAAAGCTGCCGTCGCCCTGAATGATGATCCCCTTGAGGTTTTTATTGCCCAGAACCGCGCCGCCGCCCAGACGCCCGAAGTGGCGGTAGGTGTCGGCATTGATACAGGCCATGGCCGAGCCGATCTCGCCGGAGGGGCCGATCCGGAGGATGGAGCGATGGCCGGATCCGCCCCTGCTCATCCGCCGCAGCAGCTTGCCGGAAGCATAGGCATCCATGCCCTTCATAAATGATACATCCTTTATGACAATGCTCCGCGAACCGATTTCCAGACTGGAGAGTCGCCCGGCCCGACCGGTGATCACCAGGCCGTCAAGATCGGCAAATTTAAGGGCCAGGGCTGAGCGGCCTCCGGCATGGCTTTCGGTGTACTGATCGTGGTAGGGGCTTTTGAAGGCGGCCACCGTCTTGCTCATCCACGGAAAGGCACCGGTCAGCGGACCAATGGCCAGGATAAAGGGCTGCTCTTCCTCGTTCCAGCCCAGGTCGACCCTGCCGAAACGTTCAAAGAGCAGAGCGGCCAGCCCGGAACCGCCGATGGCCTCGGCCCGGCCGTCAATTCGGTGCAGTTTGCTCTTACCTGTGCTTAGATCGACTTCAAGGACTCTGAAATATGGCCGGTTCATGCGATCACCTCCCCGAGTTCCACTGATTCCGGATCCCGCATCTCCAGGCAGTCATGGGGACAGAAATCAACACACTGGCCGCAGTGGATGCAGACATAGATCCAGCCGTCACGATCCTGCATGATCGCCTCCACCGGACAGACCGGAACGCACTGACCGCACTGGATGCAGAGCTTTTTCTTGAAAATGATACCGCCGCCTTTGCGCTGGGCCAGGGCCCCGGTAGGACAGGCTGCGGCACAGGGCGCCGGGTCACAGGCCAGACAGCGTTTGGCGGAAAAACCGGTGGACAGGCCGCCGGTTGAGTGGATGCGGATTCCGGCGGTTTCCCAGGAGAGTCGTTTATGGACAAGGCGGGCACAGGCCAGGGAACAGGAGTGACAGCCGATGCACCGTTCCATGTGGGGAGCCGTGAGAATTTTCATGATGTCGATCCGTTGTAAGGGTGCATGTAATGAAGGAATGGCAAAATAGGGAATGAAAAAATACTATCATCCGTATTCATATGGGTCAATGTGATTCATTGAAATAACCTGGTTTTAATTTTTTATAGTGTCCTTAACCGGTTCCGGCTCATCAACCGTATCCTTCTGAAAGAGTTTTTGTGCCCACTTGATTGGCGTTATCAGGGTTCGGAGGACCATGTCGAAAGGTGTAGTGATGATTTCCTCAAATGCGGTACTCTCTACCGTGGGATCAAGCAGATCTCCGGTTACATGAAAGGTCAGGGTCGGCCGTTCCTCTTCGCCTGCGAGAATGTAGCCGATTATCGGGATCTTGGACATGTTTTTTCCGGCCTGGGTAATCATGTTGACATCAAGATTGACCCGTTGATTGACCGGATCAATGGTGCCGGTACCCCGCATGTCCATCTCCTGAGAATCTACTTCCAAAGTCTTGATCATCGCTATTCCCCGGTCGTAATCAAACCACACCCGTATCGAGTCGACCGGCCAGCCGTCGGTGGCATAATGGGGCAGGGAAAAGGTGATAAGGGCGGGCAGGGTGTTGATGACGGCTAGGATATTGTTGAGGGTGGCATAATGTTTCAGCAGGATTGAATCGGTATGAAGGGCTGCGGTGAACTGGTCAAAGGTGCCCTCGGCAAAAGCCGTCAGATATCCGTTTTCAAACTCAGCATCAATGACCAGCGCATTCATGAACCGGGCGTTCAGTTTCTGTCCCTGAAGGACGAAAGAGTCGTCAACCATTTTGACAACAATCTCACCCGGGCCATAGGTTATTTTGAGATCACGCCGGTCGCCTCTGACCGTGAGTGTCATAGTGTCGGCAAGAATACGGCTTCCCGGTTGAAAGAATAAAAAGCTGTTTTCAGCCTGCAGGATGATGTCCGGTGCGTCGTTGTTTTGGTTACTGAGGCGGGCCTGCCCGGGCCGGTCTTTATTGAAATTGAGAATGGCCGGGACATTGTAGCCGATGTTTCTGGAGTTGATAACTATCGTCCCGTTGTAGCGGACATGAAAATCTTTGTTGATCACCAGGTGGAAGCCCGTTTCGTCATAGCCGCCGGAGAAGACATAGTCTGATTGCGGTCGGCCGTTCTGAACCAGCAGAGCGTAGGACGAGGAAGCTTCGCCGGTAAACTGCAGCGGCGTGGCCGGGGTTGTGGTGGTCAGGTGAAATTTACCGCTTGAAATTTTAAGGCGTCGCAGCAGCGGTGAACGTTCAAGCAGTTTACCCATATCACTGATATCGACATCCCACCCGCCTGACTTTCCGGAACGCAGAGAGAGGCCGAGCTCATCAAGATTCACTCTGGTCACCCCGGCGTTGATCGCCACCGTCAGGCGCAGTTCATCGGGGAATTTAAGGAACGGCGTGCTGTCCTTCTGGGAAAAGAGCAGTTCTTTAATGTGAAATCGGCCCTGTTTTTTGCTCAGATCATAGCTGCCCTTGACCAGGGTATCGAAAAGATTTGTGGAGTAGAGCTGCATCTTTTCAAGGATGAGCAGATTGTTGCTGTAGCCCAGCTCAAAGGGGGAAAGGGTTATGTCCAGTCCTGCAAGCAGCCAGCGGCTCGGGGCACTGGTGGTGACGGTCAGTTTTTTGTCATAGTGGACGGCAAGGTCAAGAGACTCCTGGTCTAAGCCAAGAGCTTGTATCTGCAGGTGATGGAGGGTCAGTTGCAGGTCGGCCTGTTGCTTTTTGATATCGAAATCTCCGCCGACCAGGAGCTCCGCCATGGAAGGGAGAATAAGGCGTGTCGGCGGTAGTTTTCCCGACAACTGCTTAAAGTCAAATGGGGCGGAAAACGAGTCCAGCTGCAAATGCGTCTTGCCGAGGAGCCAGCGTGAAGGTTCCGCAGCAATGCGGCTGCTTCCCTGGCGAAAGTGATAGCTCAGCTGCAAAGGGCCCAGGGCATGATCCAGGGTCAGCATGGTGTCTTTTAAGGGTATCCGGACGTTTTTTACTTCAATTTTAAGATCCGTTTGCTCTTTCCGGGTTTGTATTTTTCCAGAGATACGGGCCTTGAAAAATTTGTCCAGGGCGATGTTCAGTCCGTCCAGGGTAATATCCATGCCCTTAAGTTCGATCCCGCCCCCGCTGACCTGGTAGGTCGTCCCCTCGTAGGTAACCATGCTCTTTCCGACCTTAAAGGTACCGAATGCCTCCACCTGCACGTTGTTCAGGTTGATGATCAGGGTCAGGTCGGCAGCGGTTTTTCCCACGGTCTGAAGAAAAGGCAGGCGAATGTCGTAATAGTTCAGCAGATCGACAATGCTTTTATTGGCCTGAGCCCTGGTATTGATATGGACGGTGAGAAGAATATTGTCCGGATCGTTAAAATCAATATCCAGTCGGCTTTTTTCACCATCCTGTCCGTAAAAGGTTGCATCGTGGGGGCGAATATCAAGGACTCCCCTGGAAAATGTGACCTCTGTATAATCGGCCTTGATTGGTTCAAGACCCTGGGTAAAGGTGTATGTGCAGTCATTAACCCTGACGGATGCAAAAAGGGTGTCCAGCAGTGCCGCCGGGTCATGCAGGGGAATCGTACCTCGTATTTCCTGGAGGTGATAGCTGCTGCCGGTGAGATACTCGGTAATCCAGGGTTGAATATCGTCATCGAGCCCAAAGAGATCAACCAGAGGTTTAATAGTCGTTGTTTCAGCAGTTCCATGCCCCTGGAAGGATATTGAATCCAGGTCGGCGATTATCGAGAGCTGAACCGGCAGGCAGTCGGCCAGATTGGCTGTAAGTTCACCGTGAACCTGCAGGGTCTTTGTATCAACCAGAAAGGTGCCGGTGGCGGAAGAGTTGAAGTTTATATTGGAAAAATTCTGGAGATCGATCCGGATAGTATCCTGCTCCTGGCTCAGAAAGGCCTTCAGGTGGAGATCTGCCGAATTCAGAGTGAGAGTAACCGGGTGTGGCGCGTCCTGTTTCCGGCTGAGGAACTGTATCCTGTACCCATTATAATCAAGAGATCGGATCGTGATTGACGGGATAAGTTTTCGCAGCAGTTTAAACGCCTTGAGCGCCTTTTGGATCTGCTTGCCGTTGAGTTTTTTTGGATTCTTTTTTTCCTGCGGCGCTACCTGCAGGTGATTGATTTTCAGGTTGAGTCCGTTCTCCCATTTAAGGGTGACGTCCTCTGCGGTTACGTTTGCCAGTGAAATCTGATCCAGGTGCAGACCGTTTGTCAGCACCAGAAATCCGCTGAACAGAGTAACCAGCAACAGCATGACCCAGAGCAGAAACGTGCGAATTGGAGGGAAGAAAACCATGTTGTCGGCAGCCGATGACTATTCTTTGATGGTTGAATTGATGACAACCGGGGCGCCGGCAGCCGGAACAAAAATTCCCGGATACCCGGGTGTTTCAAAGCGGTCGCTTGGGTTGGCGGACAGGGAGGAGTTTTTAATAATCAGGGAACCGCTGCGGTCGTTACTGGCAAAGAAAATTGCGCCCCCGCCTTCCCGGGCGCTGTTGTTCTCGAACAACAGGAGTGATAAAATAAAGGTGACGTTGAACAGGGGTCTTGAACGCATGGTGTTCTCTGGTTGAAAGCCAGGGGGAAATCGTATTTCTTGAGGGTGAGGTGCAGTTAAACAGTTTTGATGATTTTACCGGACTCATCACATTTGTACCAGAAAAAATAAAGGGCAGACCCGCCCGGTTATTCTACCGTCGCCTTTTTTCAGGGGAACAGGAAGGGCATGAAAGAGGGGCTGTTGAGACTGCAGCGTCCTAAAAAGAGAGGCCCCTGAAAAATGGGTGCAGTTCTCACGAAATAATTTTGCAATTCCGCCGTACTTTTCAGATGGAGAATATAAGCTGTATTTTCTGGTGGTATTTGTTGCCTCGGTGATTGTTGCAGCCTTTAATATAACGCTTAACCACGATAAAATCAGACCTGCGTTTGAAACAGCGGTCTCAACCGCTTTGAATCGAAAGGTCAGGATTACAGGCTCGGTTTTCCTGAAACCCACCCTCAGACCGACCCTGGAGATCCATGGGGTACGGATTCATGGACACGACCAAGATGAGTATCGAGGGTAAGGCGACGATTAATTTTAAAACCCGCCAGCTTCAACTGTGGGCAAAGCCGAATGCGAAGAAGCCCGAATATTTCAGCCTGGCCACACCGGTTAAGGTCAGTGGCAAGTTTGATGATTTCGGCATCGGAATCAGTGTTATCCGACTGACCGGTACGGTAGCCTCTTTTATTACCAGTCCTGTGCATGTTCCCCTGCGACGACTATTTTCAAGTACGAGGTCGGCGGACGGCAAAGAGGTTTGCCGGAAGGCCTGGGATAAACGTAATCTGGAGGAATAGATGGCATGACCCATCAACAATCGTGCGATTACGCTCTGTTAAAATTTTTCGGAGTTTACGCGGACCTGTTTATGACAGGAATTCAGGGGGAAGGCACTACAGGAGGAGAATATACGGGGATCTGTGAGAGTAAAACGCTGGAGAACAGTTCAGCAGAACCCCCCTTGCCACCAGCGGAGATTCTGCTGAATGAAGTCAGTTATACTGCTTTATGCACCTGGAGCTTGAGGGACATCATCGCCATGGCATTCCATACAGTTGAACTGTCCTGTAATGCCATTTTCTTTTGCACAGCTGAAGTCGCTGGTGGATTCGTATGTTCCATCTTTCCAGTCGTTGAGCATGGTGACCAGCTCATAGGCTGTACTGGCGGCAACTCTGGTACAACGATCCTTTCTTTCTGGGCTTTTCAGGGGCTTGTTTGCCGCCTTCATCCATTTGCCGACAGAGATGTGGCAAAGGGGTGATTCACTGATGGTGGTCGGCAGTTTTGCCGTCAGTCGCGGTTTTTTGGGGGTAAAGGTCGGCAGAGTTGTTTCAGAGTACCACTGCATGATATCTGTTGCCATGTGATGTCCTGCCTCGTCACCGGCGATACGGGGACCGATAATCAGGTTGGCAACAATGTTTGCTCCTGCCGGGGAGCCGCAGATTGTTCCCCAACCAACCTGTCCACCTTCAAGAAAGACAAAGGCATCTGATGGGAAGGAAATGTAGGGTTCGCCAATTTTCTCACGCAACTGACTGAAAACACTATTTATTACAGCGGCCCCGCAGAAGACTCGGTACCATTCATTGTAGCAAATTTCCGCTGTTTTTGCAGGATCAAGTTTCTCATATGGCCAAGGCCATTTTTCGGTCTTGCCGCCGGTAGCTTCGGCGGGCTTGATTAAACCGCCCAAGTGTGCAACTGCTGTTCCTGCAGCCAGCGCACCTGTTCCTATAAGGATGTTACGTCGCGAGATTCCTTTACTGTCATTGTTCTGATCCTGCATAACTCCTCCTTCATCATTCTGAATTTTTTGATCAACATTTTTGATCATTTTTTTGTATCAACTTGAAATGCCCGGTTCCAATAATTTGAAAGGTCTCACCTCCCCAAGTTGATACAACGTGGTAATCATATACCATAAATTTTAAGCAAGGGAATGGGGCAAATTGTCGCTATGTCAAAGGAGGGATTGGGGTTGATTTAGGAACCCGGAAAAATGGAGGTGGGGGATATATTCTTACCACTTTCACTGTACGTTTTTTTTTATGATGACAAGTGTTGAGTGGATTGGCACCTGAGACGAAATCGAACCTGTGCGACAATTTGCCACATTGAGCTTCCTGTTTTTTTGTACTAAAATTTTTAATTGTAGGCAATTATTTTAAATAAAATGGTGTTGCCTGAGTTGCCCATGCAACATGGTCTCGGGCCATAATAAGCGAGTATGACGTGAGAAAATTAAATTTTTTTCTCTGTATCTCGTGAAATCAGGAAAAAAAGGGGTGTGAAATGAACGAACAGCATTCTACGGATTCCTTTTATACGCCTAAAATAAAAAGCCTCTCATACGGTGCCAGTTTGTATAAGGAAGTGACCGCAATGAATACTATGATGGTCTACCAAAGCTTCAAAGAGCAACGTAAATATCCCCGCTTTACACCTGGCACCAAGATATTCATCCTTCATTCATCTCTAGGTACGGTGAGAAATATTGGAATAGGCGGCCTGTCCTATACCTACTACCATCTTCCCAGGGAATCCTCCAGGCCTCTGCCTCAAAACGGCACTATTTTCAGCCCAGGAAATGATTGTTTTATTGATATACCATTCACTGTTGTTGCAGATACGGTTGTGCGAAAATCGTATTCCTGTTTCCCGGAGATGAAACAACGTCGAATTCGGTTTTCGGCCCTCACGGGAACACAACTTCAGGAATTGGAACAATTCATCCTGACCCATGCGGTTGTGCCGGAAGTTGAAGTCGAAAATAAAACAGTATCTTAAGTATGAAATACTTTTGATAATCCATTATGAGTGACCATCAGACGTCATTCAGGCCGTTTCTTCAACCCCCACATTCTTTCCCTCTCAGTTCCTTTTCGATAAATTTTGCTGTCAGGGCTCTCCCGGGCTGGTTCTGGACAACTCCGTGATTTTTTCTTCCAACCGGCTTTTCAGGTTAAAGCGGCTGATTTTTCTCCGCAGGGTATCCTTTGAAATGCCAAGCTCGCGGCAGGTGGCCATCCGCTTCCACTTGTTTCTCTCCAGGGCGTCAAATATTGTCTGCTTCTCCACCTCTTCAAGTGTTTTCGGCTCGACGGCAGCCGTTCCCGGACGAGATGATGCCTGTTCACCCTGTTGCGAGATGAAGGTGTCCGGTAAATGTTCCGGCTGAATAATACCCTCTCCACAGAGTATAAATGAATACTCAATGATATTTTCCAGTTCTCTGATGTTGCCGGGATAATCATAGCGCATGAGAATGGCGAGCGCCTGATTGGAAATTCCGACAATATCTTTGTCCTGTTGCGTGCCGTAATGCTTGATAAAGTGTTCAATCAACAGGGGGATATCTTCCATCCTTTCCCGCAGTGGAGGTAGATGGATCTTAACGACATTCAGGCGATAAAAAAGATCCTCTCTGAACGTCCTCTCACTGACCATTGCCTGAAGATCACGGTTTGTTGCGGTAATGATGCGGACATCGGCCTTGATGGGAGTGCTGGCTCCCAGCGGCTCGTACTCTTTGTTCTGCAGCACCCGGAGCAGTTTTACCTGAATAGAGTTGGGAATGTCACCTACTTCATCGAGAAACAGGGTGCCCCCCTCGGCGGCTGCAAAGCGACCCGGCCGATCCTTTTTCGCATCGGTAAATGCGCCGGCCTTGTACCCGAACAGTTCCGATTCGAGCAAGGTCGCAGGTAATGCTCCGCAATTAACCGCAACAAAAGGTTTTTTACTTCTGTCACTGGCGTGGAAAATGGCCCGGGCTACAAGCTCTTTGCCGGTTCCGCTTTCTCCAAGAAGAAGAACATTGCTCCGGCTGAGGGCGATTGCAGGCAGAATACTGAAAATCTGCTGCATTGATGCGCTTTTACTTATAATTGCATCGAAAGAATAACTCTTGGTGAGGTTTTTCTGCAGCATGGTGATGTCGGAAATGTCCCGGAATGTTTCCACTCCACCGATAATGTTTCCCTCGTAGTCTGTAAGGGGCGTGGCACAGATACTTATGGGTATTCGTTGGCCGTTCTTGTCACCAATGGTGATTGAACGATTTGAAACGGGTTTCCCCCCATACAGGCTTTGGGCAATGGCACAATTTATACCGCAGATACTGGACTGGAAGACCTCACCGCAAAATTGACCGATGGCTTCCTCTCGTTTCCAGCCGGTAATGTTTTCAGCCGCCGGATTAAAAGAGGTTATCCGCCAGTTCCGGTCAACAGTAAAGACCCCGTCGGAAAGACTGTCAATAATCAGCTGGTTGAACACCGTGGTATGGATAGCATCTCTGAAGGTGATAATCGCTCCGGATGGATTTTTATTTTTACCGGGTATCGGTACAGCCGTAGCCAGAACCGCCATCAGTTCATTGGTCTGTGAGTTTTTGATGACAAGGTTGAAATCCGTCACCATTTTCCCTGCTGCCACGGACGGACACAGGGTGGAAAAAAGCTCTTCAACGCGTTGGTCGGTGCCAAAGACATCATGACATTTTTTACCGAGAATCTTTTTCGCCTTAAGGCCGAATAAACGCTCAGCCGCTTTGTTAAAGGATGAGATTTTCCATTGTCTATTCACAGTAAAAACTGCGTCCTGTTCTTCCGAATTCACGGGTGTCCCTGGTGATTTCGCCATTGCTGCCTCTTTATGGGGAGAAGAAGGAAAAAGTGTTCTGTGTTCTTGTCCGGTAATCCCGGGAGAGTAGCCCGGGCGCTGTACTCTCTCTACTCATGGCGAATTATAGGTGAAGACGGGGTGTCGAAACAGCGGAGAATACAATAGTTCCCGGAGACCGGCTCCTTTCCGTATACCGAAAAGAAGCCGGGCCTGTCCTTTGACCTGGTGAAGAGGTTTAGTCGAGAGCGGGACGGGGCGTGGTGTCGGTGGATGGCGGCAGGATCGGGTATTCCACCTTGGGCTGGACGCCGGTGCTTGTTTTAAGGAATGCATACAGAGCATCGACTTCCTGAGCATTGAGTTCACTGCCGAGCTGGGCTGTTCCCATGACTTTGATCGCATCCTTGAGTGACCAGACCTTGCCGCTGTGGAAGTATGGCGGGGTCAGTTCTATGTTGCGCAGACTGGGTGCCTTGAATACATACTCATCCTCAACAGACTCGGTTACCTTGAACCGGCCCTTGTCACCGGCAATGATTTCCACGGACGGCCGTTCTTCAACCCCAAAGGCAAAATAGTCTTCACCGCCCATGTTCAGGCCGCCATGACAGTCACTGCAGCCCTTGTCCATAAACAGGGAGAGTCCTTTGAGCTCTTGCTCGTTGAGCGCTTTGGCATCGCCGCGGAGAAAGTTGTCGAATCTGGAATCCGGGGTAATCAACGTGGCCTCGAAAACCTCAATGGCAGCGGCCATGTTGTCAAATGTAACCGGATCTTTATCTCCGGGAAAGGACTTCTTGAAGAGCTCCACATATTCGGGCATGCTGTTGAGTGTTTTGACCGCACCTTCGGGTGTGTTGCTCATCTCCACAGAGGCCTGCACCGGCCCCTTGGCCTGCTCTTTCAAATCCTTGGCCCTGCCGTCCCAGAACTGAGCCATGTTGAAGACCGCATTGAAAACCGTGGGAGAATTTCTCGGTCCCCGCTGCCAGCCGTGTCCGGTTGCGGTTTCCTGATAATCATCACCGCCCATGCCTACATTATGGCAAAAATTACAACTGACCAGAGCACTCTTCGAGAGTCTTGGCTCAAAGAATAACATCTTACCCAGCTGTATTTTAACCGGAGTGGCCGTATTACCTTTAATCGCCGGTGCTTCATGGGGAATCGGCTGAAACGTCTCTTTTGCCGCATCCATTACACCTCCGGCCATGGCCACTCCGCCGATTGCGAGCCAGAATGCACCTGCAGCCAATCCTGTTTTCATCCCTGTTTTCATTTGTACCTCCTTAGGTTATTAGTTTTCTTCCCTGTAAAGCAGTCCAGGAAATTGCAGACCCGTCTTCATGCTGTGGGGAAATGAGAATTACTCACATCTGATAACCTTAACCGAAAACAAAGAAAAAGAAATGCGGCATTTTGTCGCACGTGAGTTGAAGGTCGATTTGGCAAAAGGTTGTACAGGTGGGATTCCCCGGGCGGAGATGATTCGTTATTTTTTACCATGCCTTTATTTATTCATGGCCGGTATCATCATCATTGCCGCATTCGGTGATGTTTTTCTGCGGTCGATTATTCAGCTGGCCGACCTCGGGCAGGTACTCTTTAAATGCATCGCCGTAAATTTCCCAGATGGTGATAAAGAGAGCGGAGATGATGGGGCCGATGATAATACCGAGGATGCCGAAAAGTGCGATTCCGCCCAGGGTGCCGAACAGCACAAAGAGATCGTGCATCTCGGTGTCCTTGCCGACCAGCCGAGGCCGGAGGATGTTGTCCAGATTACCGGCAACGGCGCCGCAGATAACAGCCAGAATAATGACTCCGGTAAAGTGACCTGTGAGGGCCAGGACAATCAGAGCCGGCCCCCAGACAATGGCGGTCCCAAACGCCGGAATAATCGACATCACCGCCATGACCGTACCCCAGAAAACAGAGCCCTGGATCCCGGCCAGGAAAAAGGCAAACCCGCACAGGCCGCCCTGGAGGATGCCGATGATCAGGGTGGACTTCATGGTTGCTCCGGCCACTGAAGTGAAACGATGCAGCAGACGCTGTTCGTCCTGGTCCGACAACGGCAGATAATACAATATCTTCTGCAGCAGCACGTCGCCCATGGTGAGGAAATAAAACATCACATAGAGCATGATCACCACGTTGAACAGGGCGTTGACCGTCATCATGGTCATTGAGGAGAGCGAATTGATCAGCAGGTTGGAGATCATGCCCACCGCCTGACCGGCCTTTTCCAGGATCATGTCCCGGTAAGGCAGGATCTGTTCATAAAAGGGAACCTTCTCAAGATATTTTGTAAAGGCGCCGGGCTGTCTGATAAAGGACTCCACCCAGGGCGTCACCGACTGGCCGACATGCACGGCCTGGCCCGCCACCACGCCGATGAGGATACTTAAGGGGATGAGGATTAAAAAGACGATGCCGATAATGGTCAGGATGGAGGCAAAATTTTCGCGGCCCTTCAGGCGCAGGGTCAACCACTGGTGAATCGGGCTGACCATGGCGGAGAACAAACCGGCCATGAAGATAGCCATGAGAAACTGTCGAATCATGGTCATGAACAGGGCAGATATTGCCACAACCAGGATGAGAAGGACAACCTTGTTGACCAGTACGTTTTTTACCTGCATATTTTTCAGAGTTCAGAGTTCAGAGTTTCAAGTTTTAATCTCGTTCCCACGCTCTGCGTGGGAATGCGTAGTCCCCCGGGTCAGGTAAGCAAAGGGCCGGTTGAGAGTGTCTCCGTTACCGCCCAATGGCTTCAAGTAAAACCGAGGTCAGTCTGCTCAGGTCTTCGCGGTTAATGATAAAAGGCGGCATCAGGTAGACCAGGCAGCCAAAGGGACGAATCCAGACTCCGCGATCGACAAAAAACTTTTGCAGCACCGCCATATCCACAGGGTGCTCCATTTCAACCACGCCTATGGCCCCGAGAACCCGGACATCGGCCACGTTTTCCAGTTTTCGGGCCGGTTCCAGTTCTTTTTTAAGCTGGAGCTCAATTCCCAGTATTTTTTCCTGCCAATCGGTTTCCAGCAGCAGGTTGATGGAGGCTGCGGCGACTGCGCAGGCCAGAGGATTACCCATAAAGGTCGGGCCGTGCATGAATACGCCGGGATCACCTTTCGAGATGATCCCGGCAACTTTTTTTGTTGTCAGGGTGGCGGCCAGGCTCAGGTAGCCGCCGGTCAGGGCCTTGCCGACACACATGATATCGGGCGAAACCCCGGCATGTTCTGCTGCAAACAGCCTGCCGGTACGGCCAAATCCGGTGGCAATTTCATCAAAGATGAGCAGGACGTCGTGCTGATCGCAGAGTGTACGCAGTTCCCGCAGGTATTGGGGATGATAAAACCACATTCCTCCCGCACCCTGGACCACAGGTTCGATGATGACCGCAGCACATTCATGGGCATGCCTGTCGAGCAGGTCGGCCATGACTGCGATATCGTTTTTCTGCCAGGGGCCGTCAAATTTGCTTTTCGGACGCGGGCAAAAGAGCTGACCGGGGAGGGCGTCTGAAAAAACAGTGTGCATGCCGGTGACCGGATCACAGACCGACATCGCATGAAAGGTGTCTCCGTGATAGCCGCCGCGGGCAGTGAGCAGGCGATGTTTTTCCGCCTGGCCCCGGGCATGCTGGTACTGCAGCGCCATTTTGAGCGCTACCTCGACAGCGACCGAGCCGGAATCGCAGAGAAAGACTTTGTCCAGCCCATCAGGGGTCAGTTCTACCAGCAATCGACACAGTTCCACTGCCGGTTCATGGGTCAGGCCGCCGAACATGACGTGCGACATCTGCTCAGCCTGTTCCTGTATGGCCGCATTGAGTACCGGGTGGTTGTAGCCATGGATTGCCGCCCACCAGGAAGACATGCCGTCGATTAATTCCCGGCCGCCCTTGAGTTTAATCAGGACTCCATGCGCAGACTCCACCAGATAGACCGGCAGAGGGTCGGTCATGGATGTATAAGGATGCCAGATATGTTCCCGGTCAAAGGAGAGCTGGTGGTTCAATGGGGGTGCTCATCTGTTGAATGTGTATCCAAGGGCCGCAACCTCCTGCAGATCCCGGGCAACACTGTTGCCGACAGTGGTCAGGTAATTGCCGACCAGGGCGCCGTTGGCACCGGAGGTGAAACAGCGATACTGGTCATCTTCCAGCAGCTGTCTGCCGCCGGCCAGCCGAATGATTGCATCGGGGTTAATCAGCCGGAACAGGGCAATCGTGGTCAACACCTCCTGGACGGGCAGGGGCTCCAGGTCGGCAAAGGGTGTGCCGGCAATCGGGGTCAGGATATTGATGGGGATGGACTGCACCTCTAAATCACGGAGCTCAAAGGCCAGATCGATACGATCTTCCATGGTCTCGCCCATGCCGATGATCCCGCCGGAACAGAGTGACATCCCCTGTTCCCGGGCAAGGCGCAGAGTTGTAACCTTGTCCTGATACGTGTGGGTTGTGCAGACCGTGGGAAAAAAGCTTTTATTGGTCTCAAGGTTGCAATGGTACCGGTTGACTCCCATCCCCGCAAGCCGATGCATCTGCTGCTCGTCAAGGAGTCCCATGGACGCGCAGAGCTCAAAAGAGGTTTCCTTTTTAATGGCGGTATAGAGGTCTTCCATCCGGCCCAGGCCGTTGTCGTTCAGGCGGCGACCGCTGGTGACCAGAGACAGACGGTGGATTCCATGCCGGTCATTATCTCTGGCCTGCTCCATGGCCTCATCCGTATCAACCACTTCATAACTCGTTACTCCGGTATGATGACGGGCGGACTGGGCACAGAAGCGGCAGTCTTCACTGCAGTTGCCGCTGCGGGCGTTAATAATTGAGCAGAGATGAAAATGATCGCCCATGAAATGACGGCGCACGTTATCGGCCAGGGAAAACAGGGCCTGTGGATCGGCGCTCAGGGCAAGACAGAGGGCGGTTTCCCGGTCAAGGACTTCACCGTGGATCAACTGATCATAGGTCGTGGTCAACAGGTCATGCATGGCTCAACGCTCACAAAAGGGGGTATCGACGGCGGGCGGTCCCTGGACGATCATCTCGGCAATAGTCAGTTTGACCCGGGGAAGGAGATGGCGTTTATCCACAAGCAGGTTCGATTCAAGGGCAACCATTTCCCGGAACAGAGGCGTTCGGTCCATAGCCGGGGCATCCTTTCCCTGCGGGTATTTTTTATCATCACTGACGATCTCCTGACAGCGAAAACAGCCGGGAAAACGCATGGATTGCCCATCGGGCCGGGTCATGGTTGCCGGAATGCCGTGCATCCTGCAGACCAGCAGCCGGTGGTTGTACAGCCCGCAGAGACCGTCCTCATTGAGCAGCGGACATTTGATCTGCGGTCGCTGCTGCCCGGCCAGTTGCGCGCGGCTTTCCTGCACGTATTGTTCAGCTCGCCCGATGATGGCCTTCCGTTCTTCATCCGGGAGTTCCCGCAATCCCTGCCAGAGATAGGCCCATTCGCTGTAGGTGTGGTGAAGGAAATAGGAGTCGCAGCAGTTATCGGGGCAGCCCTGGCAACTAAGGCCGATTGCTGTTGCAACCTGATCATAGCCCTCCACCATGGCCGTATAAATACCAGCCAGTTTGTCGGACTGTTCAGGAGACAGGATAATTTCCTTCATGGGTTTGTTCATTTTTTCTTTAACTCGATATCGGTTACAAGATTGTCGGTGCTTCGTGTTTCTAATTTTGATGGACTCGTATTTTCATCCCTGATTCTTATCTTTCGGCCTGTTCCTCAAAATGCTGCACCTGATAGGTCTCTACCTCAAGTTCTCCCGACTGCCAGGCCGTGTCGACAAGTCCTGCCTTTTTGCAGAGATGGCCCAGAAAGAGCTGCGGGTCGGGGACCTGATCCCAGACCTGGGGCAGAAAGGTCGCGCCCCTGCCTCCGGCAGCCTTCAGGATAACTCCGTCAACACCGGGCTGCAGCTTTTTGATCAGATCATCACCATCACTGTAGGCCAGCGGCCGGGGCTCGGTCAGCACTGAAATATCTATATGGAGCTCGGGAAATTCCCTTGCCTCCACCGGGGGAAAACGGCTGTCATGAAAGGCGGCGTTGAGAGCATGTCGGCGTATACCATCGACAATAGACTCCTGCCCGCTCAGGCTGCCGATACAGCCGCGCAACGCGCCTCGCTTGTTCAGGGTCACAAAAACACCACGCCTGGCCTGCAGTTCCGGGTCGGCAAGCTCTTCGGGCTCTACCGGTTCAGCGACATCCAGGTGCAGGTGCTCGGCAATGGTCTGCCGGGCCAGACGGATAAGAATATTTCCCTGTTTTTCAGTCAGCATCGTCTCCTCCTCCGTAAGATTTCTCCCATGGGCGGTATTGTAACAGAAAAGCCTTATTTTCAGGTGTTTTTTTCTGTTGCCAATGGGGGCGGCATACTTCAAATTTCACAGGTGTCTCGTTAATGATGAAATGACGAGACGTTTGTACTCTATTGTACGGATAGATGATGTCAACTGAAAATGAAACCGGCAAGTTTGCATAACACCGTAGAGTGGATGTCACGAGGCCAAGGATAGCACGGCCTCTCGCTGTATCCGCCCTGTAGAACCGCGGTTTTCACGCCGTAGGCGGTAACTGATCTGAGTTCTGTCCTCTGGTTTTTGTCTTCTGATAAATATTCTTGTTGTTTTACCCTCTGTCCGATACAGTGTCTGAAAATTCCTGATTCCAACCATGGAGGGCGGTTATGCGCTGGAAAAGCGGCAGAAGAAGTACAAATATTGAAGATCGACGCGGCAGACGAATTCCCGGCGGCATGAAAGGCGGCGCGATCGGCATACTGCTGCTGGCCCTGGTGAGCATGTATTTCGGTATCGATCCTTCGGTCATCCTCAACATGGGTGAGAATATGCAGGGTTCTTCGGTTGGTAGCCAAACCAGCTCTGCCCCTCCCTCGGCACAGGAACAGCAGGACGCGGATTTTATTGCCGTGGTCCTGGCCGACACCGAAGATGTCTGGGCCCAGGTCTTCAGCGAAGGCGGCAGCGCCTACCAGAAACCGACCCTGGTCCTTTTTACCGGAGCTGTTCAGTCGGCCTGCGGCTATGCCCTGGCTGCGGTGGGACCGTTTTACTGTCCTGGTGACCAGAAGGTCTATATTGATCTCAGTTTTTATGACGATCTGAAAAACCAGCTTGATGCACCGGGAGATTTTGCCCAGGCCTATGTGGTGGCCCATGAGATTGGCCATCACGTTCAAAAACTGCTCGGCATCAGCGACAAGGTTCATGAACTCAAAAGCAGTCTGTCGCAGAAAGAATATAATAAAGTTTCCGTACGGCTGGAATTACAGGCCGACTGTCTGGCCGGGGTCTGGGCCAACCGGGCGGACAAGATGCGGGGGATTCTGGAACCCGGTGATATTGACGAAGCACTCAATGCCGCCGGCCGTATTGGTGATGACCGGCTGCAGGAACAGGCCAAGGGGTATGTAACCCCGGATTCATTCACCCATGGGACTTCGGCCCAGCGGGTGCGCTGGTTCAAGGAAGGCTTTTCTTCCGGTGATATCAGAACCTGCAATACCTTTGGTGAGGGAGATGTATAAGACTGGAGTTGGGGCCTGGAGGGACTCCGACTCCGGCGGCTTCATGTCATCCCCGAAATTTGCTGTCGGGGATCCAGCAGCAACCGGTAACGCTCTGGAGCGAAGACAGGGCCTGCTGCTAAAATTTTCCGGTTGAAAAAAAATACCAGGTAGAGCTGTCAGCGCCCCCGTCCATCAAGGTTCAACTCCCCCTTGGTGTGAAAGGGCACGGATTGGTTCAAGCCACCTCCCACTCGTATCTTACCCGTTAATTCATAGCGCAGGGGTTGCATTCCGCTGCGCTGCTGATCCACCTGCTGTACTATCTGCATCACTGAGGTAAACATCTTTAAAGTGGAGGCGTACACGGTCACCGGGATGACACCTGTGCCGAAAGCCGGGATCTTCTGGGGTTCATTGGCCAGGCCGGGTCGATCTTGAGGTCACAGTTTAACCCCTGCATGGCAAGCGGGTATTCGTTGGGATTCATAACTCTGAGCGATATCTGAAAGATCGCCTCAAGGGGCTTGACCTCCAGCATCTGCATATCAACCAGTGTTACCTGTGGTTCCTGCACCGGTTTTCCCAGTCCGGCACAGCCGGAAAGAATGAAAAGAAAGAGGACGGAAATAAACAGCTGGCTGCAGCGGGCATCCATGTTTTTGAGCATGAGCACTCTCCTTGAAATATTCTTTAAAAGAAACGGTACAGGAGCCGGCACTGAATGTCAATAATCCCCCTTGCTGGATATTCCATATAAGGATGGGCTTGGGCTGCCATAGTTGCGCCCTGCTCGGAAAATTACAGCTCCCATGGTATTACCCGGACACAAATCATAAATGACTGGGCAGCAATTTGCACATGTTTCAAAATAGTTAACGA
>JAJRQC010000112.1 GCA_024280455.1 Deltaproteobacteria bacterium
GCTGTCTTGGTTCCCCTGTGCTTAACCTTTGGGATTACTCCCGCCAGCCCAGGGTTCTCTATCCGGTGGCTGGTCTGCCTTACCGGAGCGGGACTTCCACCCGATGGAATAAACGACCTTGCCCGGCCGCACTAGGAGCCCACCCCTGTGGGCGATAAGAACGCTTTTTCGTCCGGAGGGCCGGACTCCTACAATTTCTTCTGTTTTCATAACAGCGTGGCGGTGTCATTGTTGTATCTGCTCCTGCGGGCATGCTGGTTTATTGTGTGATCTGTCTGCGAACTTCACCGCAGTTCAGCATCATGGTGCCGAAGTATGGATTATTGACTTCTTCCGAGGGAGCCAGCCAGGTGGCGCCTTTGTTGCCGAAGGCCATGGGACAGAACTGGATGTACAGAGGTGTGTTTTCCCCACTGCCGAAGGTCTCTACGATCCGGGTAATGGTTTCGCTTAAAGAAGAGAAGGCCGTACGGATATCGGCAAGATTTTCGGCCGCCCTCAGCTGTTCGACATCTCTGCTCAGTTGATCGGCAAAGGTTTCCGCCTGGTCAAATCCGGTGGCCCTGAGTCCGGCAATCACCGTTTCTGCAAGGGGGGCAACAGCAGTACCGTCCTTGCGGGCATCTTCAAGATTATCTGCGGCAAGGTGCTGCTGCAGACCAAGATATCGGCCAATCAACAGAGAAATTTTTTCCCTGAGCTCCGCTGATCCGAGACGGGCTGCAGCCTCGTCATGCAGACCAAAACGACGCCGAAGCTGGCTGAAGTGTTCAGCCGTGGTACTGTACATCCGTATCGTTTCCTGATCGTTTTCGGCTTCCTGCAGGAGAATGATATCGCTGGTAAGCAGCATGGATAACTCCTTCCAGCTCAAGAGTTCGTCATTGTCAAGCTTCTCCGCCTTGATCCCTGCCAGACCGGCGGTAAATTTTTTTACCGCTGCCGCCTGCTGCACGCTGTTTTTTTCATGAACAGCCTTTGACAGTTCGGCAAAATCCCGGTTGAGCAGGTTGAGCCTGGAGACAAAGAGGGGAGGCAGGGGTTTATTCGGGTCCGCCGCCACTTCCATATAGGGGTTCATCAGAGAAGGGCGGGCCTGGAGCTGGATGGCGGAGTCGATCTTGAAGTTGCCTCGGGTGACCACCAGCTCGCCTTCCCTGAGACCGCTTCGTACTTCAAAAGAATCACCTCGTCGTTGCCCGAGAATCACTTCCCTTCCTACATAGACACCGACACGATCCGGCAGCTGGACGTAAACCAGGGCACGTTTTCCGGTCACCAGCGGGGCGGAGGCCGGGATGAGAAGCGGCTGTTTGTCGGGATCATTGGATGTCGAACCGACGGCTGTAGCCCGGACAAACATGCCCGGTTTAAGTTTTGCGTCTCTATTGTCGACATTAAGACGAACCCGGATGGTTCTGGTTTTATTATCCACCAGCGGATCTATGTAGGCGACTTTACCCTGAAATGGAGTTCCGGGATAGGACTCGACGCTGAACAGAACCTGTTGACCAAGGGTGATGGCCTGCAGATCCGATTCATAGGCCTCAAGGATGACCCAGACCCGGTCCAGATCGGCCAGGGTGTAAATGGGCGTACCGGTCTTGACATACATTCCCTCTGTGACATTTTTTTTGATGACAATGCCGCTCATGGGTGCGGTCAGGGTGATATGGTCGGTGGGTTTGCCTTGCTTTTCAATAGCTTCGATCTGGCCGTTGCCAAGTCCCAGCAGCCGCAGTTTTTCCCGGCTGGCGGTCAGGGTGCGGGACGCTGTTTTTTTGATGATTTCGTTACCCGATTGCTCTGTCCGTTTCAGGGCTGCCGAGGCCTGGATAAGCTCAGCCTGGGCGGTGAGAAGTTCAGGGCTGTATATCTTGGCCATGGGCTGGCTCCGCCGGACCCGGGAACCGGTGTAGTCGACAAACAGCTTGTCGATACGGCCGCTGACCCAGGAGGTAATGGTGCCGACTCTGGTCTCGTCGTAGTCGACCTTGCCGACCATACGGATTTCAGTTGCAGCTTTGCCCCGCACCACCGGCCGGACCTCGACCTGGGCCAGTTTTCGGGCCCGATCGTCAAATGAAATCTGCCGCAGGCTCTGTCTGTTGTCGTTGCTTTCTTTCTCCACCTCAATCAGATCCATGAAACAGATAGGACACTGCCCCGCCTCCGGCAGTTGTATCTGTGGATGCATGGAGCAGGTCCATACTGTTTCTGCGGCAGCGTTTTCCGCTCCTGCAAAGAGGAGAAGCAGAACAAGAGGGGCGAGAACAAAACGAAAAGAGACAGCCGGCATAATTGGGTTTCCTATTTTTTAGTGGTGTCAGTGTCGATTTTTTCAGGTTCCTGGTCCATTTCCTTTAACTTTTTGAGATATTTTTCCGGATTCTTTTTAAATTCCGGCGGGCAGCCCAGGCAGCAGAAATAAATCCGCTCTCCCTTGTAATCGGCATAGATTTCCTTGTTGATTGTGCCGCCCATGACCGGACAGGTTGTCTGGGGTGCGGCAAAGGCGCCGGCAGCAATGGAGAGCAGCAGAAAAAGTGAAAGGGTGGTGCCAATGGTAAATGTCTTCAGGTTATGCATGATGTATCCTCTTGGTTATGGTGTATTCACCTGCGAAAGGGGGCACATGTCCCTGCCGCAACTTAATTCCTAATTCCTAATTTCTGATTCCTAATTCCTAACCCGGATAACCCGGAATACAGATGAATAGGCTGTAGACTGTTAGGGTTGCCCTTTAGCAGGTTATTCTAAATGGCCGCCCTGACAGTCTACAGCCTAAGCAACCTGTTGTTTTGACGGTTAATAATTAATTTTCTGTCATGAAAAACGCGAAAATAAATATTAAGATACTCATTCCCAATTTTTATTTCCCCAGTCAGCCAGAGTTACCGCCGCCCGAGATTCCAGGCGGGCAACGGCCAGAGCCCGGTCTGCGATGGCCCGCGATTCGGCCAGCTCAAAATTGAGCAGGTTCTGCTCAGCGTCGATGAGTTCCAGGATGGATAACTGGCCACTCTGAAATCCATTGATTGCGACCTCCAGCTGCTGTTTGGTCTTGGGCAGCAGGTCATCCCTGTACAGGGCAATCCTGCGGCCGGCTTCACGATAAGCATACAGAAATCGTTCTATTTCGGCGGCGATTTGTCGGGTCTGCTGCCGGTGGAAAGACTGTGCCGAGCTGATCGCCGCTTCCTGTTCAGCCACCTTGCCATGGCGCCGATCACGGAAGAGGGGAAGATTAACGGTCATGCCGGCAATAACAGGATCCTTGCCGCTGTCCTCCGGAGCGCCGAATTCAGCAGATCCAGTGAAAATGGTCTTCAGGGAAAAGTTAAAGTCGGGATAAAAATCCTTTTCGGCGAGCTCCCGTCCGGTCCTGGCCCGGGCGATACGTTCCTGCGCCTCGTGGAGTATCGGCGCGTTTTCCAGGGCAATGGTGAGGATTTCATCTTCTCCTTTATGCAGGATCGCCTTGGGTAGAACGGTCGGGATGGCGCGGGCCCGTTCAGGTTCACTGCCGAGCAGACTGTTGATGTAGACCCGCAGCGGCCCGGCCTGATCAACGAGTGAGAAGTCTTTTTCTTCAGATTTGGCCAGTTCGATCTGAATCTTCAGGATGTCGAAGTAGGTGGACTTACTGCTTGTGTACTGACTTCGAGCCACACCTTCCAGGTATCGTAATAACTCGATATTATCCGAGACCGTCTGCCGGGAACGACCAAGATACCCGTATTCGACGTAGGCCTCTTTTACCTGCCGGACGACATCCAGCTCAACGGCGGCCAGTTTGACTCCGGCAATGGCTGCCTCATGATCACTCAGTTCCCGCAGCAGGGAGAGTTTATTGAACCAGGGAATGGACTGGTTGATCCCGACGGCCGCGTTCTGGGGACCGGTCCGGGTTTCTATCGGCACCAGATAATACTGTACATTGAGTTTCGGGTCAGGCAGAACCCCGGCCTGGCGAACACGTTCCGTGGATGCTCGAAATTGGGCCCGGGCCGCTTGCAGGGTATCATTGCCGACCATGGCCTGCTCAAGATAGTTTGCCAGGCTGGGCGGTTGGTCTGCCAGACAGGGTCCTGTTATGAGCAGGGCAAGGATGAATGAACAGGGGATAAATCGAGTATATTTTTTCATCGTCCGAAGAGGCGGTGAACGCATTGTAGGAGATTTTTTGTATTGTACAGGGTACCGGTCTGGTGCACATTGGCATACTATTTACGTTCCATGAAAAGCCTGTTTTAACGGGCTTTACCTGTACCTGCAATTTTAGATCCGTAATGTGCGAACGGTGGTATTTTTTTATTTATCCAGTTGGAATTATAAAAAAAGTCTTTATTCTGGCGCTGAACTCCGTGCGAAGAAAAGGAAAATAATCGAATGAAATAGAGAATATTCTTTACCGCAATGAAGAATATTCTCCACCCATCCTCTGTAATCATTTTTTTAAGATCTCCTTGACTCGACGAATGCGTTGTGGCATTCTTGACTGTAAGTAAGACATTAATCTTAATGTATTCCGCCTACTGTCCGGCAAGCCCGGCAAGGAATATCAATTTCTTGATGGCTATACTTTTCCAGCACAGCCAACGCCCGTCAAGGGCTCTAACGGCTTTTCCAACCATTATCAATCCGCCCGCCTCTGGGAAGGGTTGCTCATCTACACTGTTTCATAAGGAGGCCCAATGCCTATCCTAAGTTATCTGGCATTGCCCCGTGACGGGGCCATGGACCAGTTATGTGCTGATCTGTCAGGTATGGAGTATTGCGAAATCATTCCGGCGGATAATCAGGAGGTGGTGGTTCTGGTCACCGATACGCCGGATGATAAAAGTGAAAAAACTCTTCAGGAAACGTTGAAAAAAATACCTTCATTACAATCGTTAAGCATGACCTTTGGCCATAATGCGGAAGAATAAACAGGGAGAAGAGAGGAGAATATGAAATTAGACAGAAGATCATTCATCAAGTCTGCGGCAGCCGGCAGCGCCATCGCGGCGGCCGGATCAATTTTCCCTGGAATCAGCTTTGCCGACTGGAAAAAACAGGAAGGTGCCTCCGGGCAGCTTATCTGGAAAAAAGCGCCCTGCCGTTTCTGCGGTACCGGTTGCGGTGTGCTGGTCGGTGTTTCCGGTGACCGGGCAGTGGCGGTCAAGGGTGATCCCAACTGCAGCGTCAACAAAGGCCTGTGCTGTGTTAAGGGGTTCCACGTTGTGCAGGCCCTGTACGGCAAGGACAGAATCCGCACAGCCAAGGTCCGCAAGGGCAATAAGATGGTGGAGGTCCCGATTTCCGAGGCCCTGGATCTGATTGCCTCCAAGATACAGGAGACCATCAGCCAGACCGGTAAAGACTCGGTCGCCATGTACGGTTCCGGCCAGTGGACTATTCCGGACGGCTATGTTGCATCCAAACTGTTCAAGGGCTGCCTCGGCACCAACAACCTGGAGGCCAATGCCCGGCTCTGCATGGCCAGTGCGGTGACCGGGTTTATGACTTCCTTTGGTATTGACGAGCCCATGGGCTGTTATGAGGATATTGAACATGCCGACGTCTTTGTCACCTGGGGCAATAATATGGCGGAAATGCATCCGGTTCTGTTCTCCCGCATGCTGGCCAGCCGTAAACGTAAGGGCAATGTGACAATCATTGATCTGGCTACCCGTTCCACCCGTTCCAGTCAGGCCTCCGACAAATCCATTTTGTTTAAACCCAGTACCGATCTGGCGGTGGCCAACGCCATCTGTTACGAGATTATCCGCAATGACTGGGTCAACTGGGATTTTGTCAACAAACACACCACGTTTCACAAGGGTAAGACCAATATCGGTTATGGGACCGAGGATCACTTCAAGTTCAAGGATGCACCCCAGGGCATAACCTTTGAAGAGTATAAGAAGTTTCTCGAGGATTATACCCCTGAAAAGGCGGAACGGATTTCCGGCGTCTCGGCCATGGATATTAAATACCTGGCCTCCCTGTACGGTGATCCGACCAAAAAGGTGACTTCCTTCTGGTGCATGGGCATGAATCAGCATGTGCGCGGGACCTGGATCAACAACCTGGTCTACAATATCCACCTGCTGACCGGTAAAATATCCACCCCGGGCAACAGCCCTTTCTCGCTTACCGGGCAGCCCAGCGCCTGCGGCACGGTTCGTGAAGTCGGTACCCTGACCCATAAACTGCCCCATGGCGTGGTCATGAAGGAAGAGCACCGGAAAATGGCGGCTGAAATATGGGACGTGCCGCTTGCCAACATCGACCCTAAACCGACCTATCATACGGTGGAGATGTTCCGGGCCCTGGACCGCGGCGATATCCGGTTTATGTGGATACAGGTGACCAACCCGATGATTACCATGCCCAACCTGAACCGCTATCGGAAGGGTGCCCTTAAGGATGACCGGTTCATCGTGGTCTCCGACGTCTACCCGACCCCGACCACCGATGTGGCCGATGTTATTCTGCCCGCCGCCATGTGGATTGAACAGGAGGGCATGTACGGAAATTCCGAACGGCGGACCCAGCATTTTGAGCAGATTGTTCCCGGCCCCGGTGAAACCATGTCCGATACCTGGCAGATTATCGAGGTCGCGAGACGACTTGGTTTTGAAAAACAGTTCCCCTGGAGTGAGGATGAGTACATCGAGAAAATCTGGGAGGAATATCGGCGTTTCCATGACAGTCCCAAACATAACATGGCCCCGTACTCGCTGTTAAAAAAACGGTCCGGTGTGCAATGGCCCTTTGTCAACGGCAAGGAGACCAGATGGCGTTTTAATGCCAAGTATGATCCGGCCTGCAAACCCGGCAGCGATTTTGACTTCTATGGCAAGAAAGACGGCAAGGCATGGATCTGGGCCCGGCCCTACGAGCCGGCGGCCGAATCCCCTGATGATGAGTATAACTTCTGGCTCAACACCGGTCGGGTCATTGAACACTGGCACACCGGTTCCATGACCCGTCGGGTACCTGTGCTGCACCGGGCCATGCCGGAGTCGTATGTGGAGATCAACCCCGAGGATGCGATGAATCTCGGCGTGGTCAACGGCGAACTGGTCAAAATTATCTCCCGCCGTGGTTCAGTGACCATGAAGGCCTCCATCAACGGTCGCGGCGTACCGCCGCGCGGTATGGTTTTTGTGCCTTTTTTTGACGAGAGTTACAAAATCAACGAGGTCACTCTGGATGCGTTCTGTCCCATTTCCAAGCAGCCGGATTACAAAAAATGTGCGGTTCGTCTGGAGAAAGTATGATGAAAAAAGCAGAAAAGAGAATCGGCAGTGTGGTTGTCGGTGTCGCCGCAGTCTGCTTATCCTGGATATTCATTTCGATCTCGGTGCAGGCGGCTCCCGGTATTCCCCCGGACTTCGACTCCAAGGGGGGAAAAAATTACCAGCGCTATGACGAGACCCCGCTGGCGGCAATGACCGGCACCGACGGCACCAGGGCCCTGAATACGTTCTATGATCGTCGGCAGTATCCGGGCTCCCCGCCGATAATCCCGCATAAGGTGGCCACGGCATTTTCCGGCGATACCGCCAAGTGTATTTCCTGCCATGAACGGGGCGGCTATGATGCAGAGCTCGATGCCTATGCCCCGGTAACCCCGCACCCGGAAAACGAAAACTGTTTTCAGTGCCATGTACCCGTACGGACCGAAAAGTTGTTTGTCGCAACCGATTGGGTCTCCATTGATCCCCCCAGACTCGGTCGCTCAATGCTGGGTGGCTCACCGCCGCCGGTTCCCCACAGCCTGCAGCTGCGGGAAGACTGTATTGCCTGCCATACCGGTCCCGGAGCGGTTGCCGAGATCAGGGTGGAGCATAGCTCACGGGGCAACTGCCGTCAGTGCCATGTTCCCCAGCTGACGACCGGCGTGTTTGAACGAAAGAATTAGGGGTAGGACAGTTATGAGCAAAGTATCGTATGTTTCCGGATTGTTCCTTGGAGCACTGGCAACGGTAGTCATCATGAACCAGGCTGCAACGGCATCCGGGGCACCTGGTTCGGAATCGGTTAAGGACAAGATTGAACATGCGACCGAGCCCTTTGACGGTATGAAAGTGACCACGGCATATCCCCTGCCGGTCAAAATGGTTGAGTCCAAAGAACACTACCAGGGAGGCTCCTTCAGGGTTCTGGCCCGCAAGGGTCAGATCACCCGTTTCCGCTGCAGTGTGTGCCACAACGACAAGCCGGTCAAGGTACAGAACGGTGTCCTCTTTACCCATAGCGACATTCAACTGAATCACGGTCTGGGCAGGAACATGCTGACCTGTAACGAATGTCATTCCATTGAAGATCGGGATTTTCTGGTCGATAAAGAAGGGCGGAAGATTGATTTTGATCACAGCTATCAGTTATGCGGGAAATGCCATTTTCGTCAGAAGCGTGACTGGCTGGGCGGTGCCCATGGCAAGCGAGAGACATACTGGGCCGGTGAGCGGGTGGTGCGAAATTGTACCAGCTGCCACAACCCTCACTCCCCTGCCTTTCCAACAAAGATGCCGGCAACATATTCTCTGCCGTTGGATGAATAGGGGTGACTATGGATTTCAGTAAGAAAAAAGAAGGTCGGATGCAGACAGAAGATATGCCTGAGAAAAAAAGCTCCCGCCGGGATTTTATGAAGAAGATGTCCATTGCTGCGGCCGCAGGATCGGCAGGCCTGGTGGTCGGCGGCTGCAGCGGTACTCCGGCAACTGAAAAAATGGGCCTCAAGTGGGAAGAGTATTTCAAAAAGCATTACCGATTGATGACTCAGGAAGAAAAGGACGCCACCGTCACCCGGCTTGAGCGGCTTGCCAAGCTTGATCGGGGTATTGATGTGCAGATGTCCAATCAGGGGCCCCATGAACAGGTGCTTTTTGGTTACGCCTTTAATATCTCCCGCTGCAAGGGCTATATGGACTGTGTGGAGGCCTGTGTTAAGGAGAACAATCTGGATCGCAGGGGCAAAACCCAGTACGTTCGCGTCTTTGAAATGGATCCCGGCCAGCTGGACCCGACCGCCGGTGACGGCCAGTATCACCATGAGGTGCCGGTAAAAAATAAATTCTACATGGGGGTGCAATGCTTCCATTGTGAAAATGCCCCCTGTATCAAGGCCTGCCCAACCAAGGCCACCTGGCGTGAACCGGACGGGATTGTGGTGATCGATTACGACTGGTGTATCGGCTGCCGTTATTGTCTGGCCGCCTGCCCATACTGGGGACGACGCTTTAACTGGGGCGATCCCGAGGTACCCAAAGATGAGATCAATCTCAACCAGCATTATCTCGGCAACCGGATGCGGATGAAAGGGGTTATGGAAAAATGTACCTTTTGTATCCAGCGAACCCGTAAAGGTAAACTGCCTGCCTGTGCTGACGCCTGTCCCACCGGTTCCAGGGTATTCGGCAATCTGCTGGATCCGAACAGCGAAATTCGATTTGTCCTGGCAAACAAAAAAGTTTTTCGGTTCAAGGAAGATCTGGGCACTGATCCCAAGTTCTGGTACTTCATGGATTAAAAACACCTGGAATTTAAACATTCGGGTTGTTACCCGGAAATGTCCATTTTTGATAAGCTGTAAATGTTTGGATAGTGCCGAATATTTACTCTGGAATACGCAGGGTCAATACGAAAGAAGGAAAAATAATGACAACCACATCCAGGAAAGGATTTGCTGCTTTTATCTCGGACTGCGCGCGCTGGGCACTGACCGGCGGTATCGCCTATAAACTGTATCTGGCCGCCCTGTTCGGCCTGATCGGTGCCGGAATCTATGCCTACTCTCAGCAGTTTCAGTACGGGCTGCGAATTACCGGTATGAGTGATATCGTCAGCTGGGGTCTGTATATCTCCAATTTCACTTTTTTTGTCGGCGTGGCTGCCGCCGCAGTCATGCTGATCCTGCCGGCCTATATTCTCAAAGACAAGGATTTACATAAGGTTGTTATTATCGGTGAAGGCGTGGCGGTCGGGGCCCTGGTTATGTGTCTGCTCTTTATTACCGTTGATATGGGAGGGCCGCTCAAGGTCTGGCACATGATACCCGGGATCGGCCTGTTTAACTGGCCCTCATCCATCCTCACCTGGGACATGCTGGTCTTAAACGGCTACCTGGCCTTAAACAGCCTGGTACCGCTCTATATTCTCTACTGCAACTATCATGGCCGCAATCCGGTGGGCTGGAAATACAAACCTTTTGTTTTCCTCTCCATCTTCTGGGCGATTTCCATCCATATGACCACCGCTTTTCTGTACCAGGGGCTGCCTGCCCGGCCGTTCTGGAACAACCCGCTGCTCGGACCCCGTTTTCTTGCTTCGGCCTTTGCCGCCGGACCGGCAGTCATCATGATGGTCCTGATCGTTATAAAAGAAAGTACCAGTTATCCAATCGATACAAATATTTTCAAGAAACTGAAAAGAATCATTGTGGCGTCGGCGATCATCAACCTGGTGATGCTGTTTTCCGAGGTCTTTAAGGAGTTCTACACCTTCACCCACCATAGTCTGTCGGCCCAGTATCTCTTTTTCGGTCTGGAGGGTCATAACTCTCTGGTACCGTGGATCTGGACTGCGATCAGCCTCAACATCCTGGGGACGCTGCTCTTTGCCTTTGATCCGACAAAATGTAATCCCAAGTATCTGATGGTGGCGGCAATCAGCCTGTTTACCGGGATCTGGATTGAAAAGGGGTTCGGCCTGATTATTCCCGGATTTGTCCCGTCCCCTCTGGGTGAGGTGGTGGATTATACCCCAAGCATATTGGAGATTATGATCACTGTCGGAATCCTTGCCGCCGGTGCCTTTGTGGTGACCATGCTTATCAAACCGGCGCTGGTTATTGAAATGCGGCTCAGGGAACAGGCAGGTGCCGCCGGGGGAGGGGAGTGATCAGTCTTCGCTGCCCCCTTGGGTATGTACGGAGAATCTACGGAGTAATGCCGAACTTTTCGAGGCGATAGATCAGGACGTGCCTTGGGATTTCCAGGAGTCGGGCGGCCTGGGCGCGATTTCCCTGCGCCATGGCCAGGGCCTGCTCAATCAGAGATTTCTCCACCTTTTCTAAAGAAATACCGCCATCGGGCAGCTGAAAATTTCCGGGCTGCGTCTGTCTGCCGTTGTCGGTGAGCAGGATGTCCCCGGCAGGAATTTTTGGATCCGAACGAAGGATGATGCTTCGCTCCACTACGTTTTGCAGTTCTCTGATATTGCCCGGCCAGTCATACTGTATGAGTTTCTCTAAGGCCTTATCGCTGAATCCGACTTCCGGGGGAGCACCATGTTTTTTTAAAAAGTGGTGTACCAGGGCGGGAATATCCTCCTTACGTTCCCTGAGCGGCGGCAGATGCAGGGGGATGACCGCCAACCGGTAGTAGAGGTCTTCGCGAAATACTCCCTGACTGATGGCCTCCTGCAGGTTGCGGTTGCTGGCGGCAATAATGCGGACATCCACCTCTTCCTCATTGTTTCCACCTACAGCCTCCACCTTTTTTTCCTGGAGTACCCGGAGGAATTTGACCTGCATTTCCGGTTGCAGTTCGCCTATTTCATCAAGAAAAAGGGTGCCGCCATCGGCCCGCAGAAATCTTCCCCGATGATTTTTAATTGCCCCGGTAAAGGCCCCTTTTACGTGCCCAAACAGCTCCGATTCGATCAGGTTTTCAGCAATGGCGGCACAGTTGACCCCGATAAAGGGTTCTTTCAGGCGGGGACTGTGCCGGTGGATGAGGCGGGCCAGAACCTCTTTTCCTGTTCCCGACTCACCGGTAATCAAGACCGTAGCGGTTGATTCAGCGACCTTGAGGGCGGTCTGCAACAGTTCGGCCATGGCCGAATTGACGGTTTCCATGCCGGTTGCCCCGGTCAGCCGGTTGATCTCTTCGGTCAGGTTGCGGGTGCGTCGACGCAGATTGTACATCTCCAGGGCTTTGGTACAGGAAAGCCGCAGGGCGTCACGATCAAAAGGCTTGGCCATGAAGGTAAATGCCCCCAGATGCATGGCCCTCACGGCCAGTTCAATGGAACCGAATGCGGTGATGATAATAACCGGTACCTCAGGTTCCTCCTGCTTGATCCGCTGCAGGACCTCGAGACCATCCATATCACCGAGCTGGACGTCCGTGACCACAATATCCGGATGAACCTTGCGAAAAAGATCGAGCCCTTCCCGGCCCGAGGAGGCGGCAGCCACGGTAAAGCCCCCCTGGCTCAGGTTGTATTCCGTTACCCGCAGCAGACTGGTGTCGTCGTCAATGAGTAAAATGGTTTTCATGCTTGTGCACCCTGATGGAGTTGCTGATCCTGTGCGGGCAGGGAAACCGTAAAAAGAGCGCCTCTGCCTCGTTTCCGGTTCTCAACGGTAATGGTTCCGCCATAGCTCTCAACGATACGGCTGGAGATGGCCAGGCCCAGGCCGGTCCCCTCTTTGCGGGTGGAGTAAAACGGGGTAAATATGTTGTTTTGTTCGTCTGCTGGGACGCCCGGTCCGTTGTCCATGAAGAAGATCCGTATCCGTTTTCCGTTTTGTTCCGCACCGACCTCGATCGTGCCGTTTTTATCCAGGGCCTCGCAGCTGTTGAGCAGGAGGTTGATAAAAACTTGGGCCATCTTGTTACCGTCAACCGGAAACAGCTCTTCCCGGGTCGGAATATGTATCTTCAATGTGATGTTCCTTTTTCGAAAATTATTCTCCAGCAAGGTGGAAACACGGTCGAGAACCTGACCCAGGGGTTCAAGAGACGGATTTTCCGGGCCGGGTGTCTGATTTCTTGAAAAACGAAGCACTTCTTCTACGGTGTTGGACAGCCGGCTGGTTTCCTTGAGCAGTATTTCGGCAAATTCATGTTTGGGGTGATCCGGGGGGAAATCATCGGCCAGGATCTCAACCGCTCCTCTGATTGAGGCCAGGGGATTTTTCACCTCATGGGCCAGAGAGGCGGAAAGCTGGCCCAGGGCAGAGAGCTTCTGGCTGGCCCGTAGTTGTTCTTCCGCTTCAACCAGTGTACTGGTCTGCTTGTGAAGTTTTTTATATGACCGTTCCAGTTTTTGTGAAAGAGCCTGATATTTGATTCGCAGCTGTTTTTCTTTACCGGCTATGGCTCCGGTGACGATTCCTGCGGCCAGGTAGAGAATAATCTCTGGAAGTTCCGTGAGGTAGGCACTCGGTCCCAACCGGTAAAAATGGAGGAGGTGGGGGATAAAGGCTATGGAGGTGCAGACCGCCAGGAATACTCCGCCCCGAATGCCGAACAGAAGGGCACCGACAACGATCGGAAAATAGCTGGCCCGGCGATAGATGTCGTGCAGAACAAGTTGGTCGGTTGGAGTAAAGGTATGGAGCAGGCCGACCAGAACAATGATCAACAGCAGCAGAGAAAAGTATATTTTATGAACTTTTGACATAGTTGTGGAGATCGCGCAAGGTAGTCGAGGTCTGTCGGCCAACAGGCGCTCATCGCAGCTGCAGACATGCAGACGCATCGGTTGTCGATGCTGTATTTGTAGGATACTCCATGGATATTCTATGTTAAAGTAAAAAACAGGAGAAACAGTGCTCGGTACACCGCAGGAGCTAACCCTGCCGGAAGGGCTTTATTGTGATTCAGAATTGAGGAGGACGAATGGCGACCATAAAAAAGCTGGTTCTTGATGTGCTCAAGCCCCATCAACCCAATGCCCTGGAGTTTGCGATTACGCTGGCAGAACAGGGGGCCGACTATCGGATCCACCTGGCAGTGACTGAAATGGATGAGAAAACCGAAAGTACGGTCCTGGTTATCACCGGGGATGATATTGAGTTTAAACGTATTGAAGAGACCATCAGGCGCATGGGCGCATCGCTGCACAGTATTGACGAAGTTGAGGTTCACGGTGGGCGGCCTGGTGACCGGAGTACAGCGGTCTCGTCGTGAACAGAGGAAAATTTCGCCATCTGCTGCTGCACGTCTATCGTGCCCGGGGCATTGCCAGGCGATATTTCATCACCAACGGTTTTGACGGTGCCCTGACCATGCTGGGGCTGCTGGCCGGATTCTACACCAGTGGCTCTGCGCCCCTGTCCGTAGCCGTAACCGCCTGCATGGGGGCTGCCGTGGCCCTGTTCATGAGCGGCATCTCCAGCGCCTATCTCAGTGAAGCCGCGGAGCGAAAAAAAGAGCTGCAGGAGCTGGAACAGGCTATATTGATGGATCTGGAGGACAGCGATTATGGTCAGGCCAGCCGTTATGTTCCGGTCATGGTCGCTCTGGTCAACGGGCTGTCGCCGCTGCTGCTGTCGCTGGTGATCATTTCTCCGCTGTATTTTGCCCACCATGGCGTAGTGTTGCCTTTTTCTCCTTTTACAGTTGCCATTGTTCTCGCCCTGGCCGTCATTTTTCTACTCGGAATTTTTCTCGGCCGGGTGAGCCGGACCTTCTGGCTCTGGTCCGGCCTGCGTGCCCTGGCCGTTGCCCTGGTGACGTTGATGATTATTCTGTTTTTTAGCTCCGGTCGATAAATACTGGTCTTGTCCGGCAGGAGGGCTATCCAGCCATCATGGTCACCGATACAGCCTTTATCCGAAAATAGCCCACGAAGTGATGTTGATCCGGGCTATTTTCATCCTTGGTTGTGGCTGTGACGTTAAAAATCCCGGAGTCTGCGCTTCGCTCCGCTTACCTGATCCAGCCATGCTGGTTTGTCGGAATAATTATTAAATCACATCATGTCGTCGGGTTACGGCGAGTACCCTGGCACCTTTAAGGGCAGATTGTCTTAACTGATCAATTTTAGGTTGTAAATCACTTGGTCATCGTTTATTTTATCAGCTCTACGTTGTAAATTTCATCTACCGATCACGGTCCGTTACATTGCTATTAGGGTTCGCTCCTCATAGCATATCTAAGGGCCTGTAAGTAAATAACATGGCCATCTTGCATCTTATCTTCGGGTCGTATTTGAATGAGGCTCAATCACAAAATCCTCGACGTAGCCCTGCTACGCCTGCGGTTTTGTTCAATCTCCTCATCCAAATCTGACCCA
>JAJRQC010000011.1 GCA_024280455.1 Deltaproteobacteria bacterium
ATGGCAATCCTCCAATTGTTTGTATTCCAAAAAAAAATGGTTTGGAATAAGATTGTCATGACTCATCTGTTTGTACAGAGTATTTTCATCGTTTGTTGTGCCCGGCGTGCCGGGAATGATGGTTTATCTGAAAATAGCCCACGAAGTGCTGTCGCATCAGGCTATTTTCATAACAGCGAAGCGGTGTCATGGTTGTGGCTGTGACCTGTAAAACCCGGAGTCTGCGCTTTGCTCCGCCTGGTCCAGCCATCGGCAGTTCATTCCTGAACACAGTGTTAAGTGAGTATAATGGTGATCAGATTCTTCAACCGCCTTTGACCGAGAATGTAAAAACCGGCGATCAGGAAGAGGATCGAAGAATAAATTCGACCCACTTCATGATCAGCCCGTAGCGATCATCAGGACGACAAGGTAAACAGCCTTGGCCCCATGCTATTTCTTTTGTAACATCTACAAGGCCCTGTTTCACTTGAGGGTCACGGCCGGCAGGGTAAAAGCTGTTTGTGGTGCAACTTTTTTACTTCACCTGCATCGTCTCTGTTGCACATTTTTTGTACTCCTTTTCCCTCCGCTCTTGCCGGCTGCATTTTCTGTAATCAAAAAAATATGGAGTTTTGATTAGATAAATTTATTCATAGAATGTTTCAGCTGCTGGTATATTTTATGCATTTACAGAGAATAAGATTCACACTTCCCTTTTTCAGGGTATGGACGGAAGATGAAAGGAAAACAAATCCTCTGTATTTCTCCATGTACTCTATCGACGGTTCTGTCGAGGTTTTCTTTCTTATCCACCATAAGCAGTCTGTCTACCTTAAGGTCAACATCCTTTTTTCTTGGTGTTTTTTTCAGTTGTTTTTTGTTGGAGCCTGAAAATGCCTGGGCCTTGCAGTCCCATGGGGCGCCTGAGGGATTGTATGTCCATCAGATGGCCCATGTCTTTTTTTTCCTTGCCCTGGTCTATCTGTACTGGGATATACGCAGGTCGTCTTTTTCCGGCAAAGGCTGGGTCTATCTGAAGGTTTTTTGTGTTTTCATGTTGATCTGGAATATCGTTGCCTTTGTCGGCCACGCTGTTGCACTCCACATCGACGCCCACATTATTCCCGCCTCCGGCTATCTGTACAGTCGGATTCAGGGACCGATTACTCTGCATAAGGTTGTATTTTTTATAACTAAATTTGATCATGTGCTTGCTGTGCCGGCCCTTTTTTTTCTGTACGTCGGAATGCGGTCTCTGTACCGTTCTTCCGTGAAGAAGCCTGCCGGGAAGGCGGAGAGATGACAGGCTTGTCCCTCTTTCCAACCATTGTCACCGATATGGCCGGTTCCGTGGCCAATATCATCTTCGCCTTCCTGGCTATGCGCTATGCCTTCCTGCTGACAAAGAAACATCCGGAAAATTTCATATGGGGTTATCTGCTGTACATCTGTATCGCCATATCTGCTTTTTCGATTTCCAGGGCCGCCGGTCATATCGTTAAGCAGATATTATTTCTAACGGATAACCATGCGATATGGTCAGTCATTTCTCCGTATTCAGGCGGATTCAATACCCTGCTGCTGATCTCGGTTTCCGCTGTCACGCTCTTTTATCATAAGGGCGTTCAGGCCTATTATCTTATAGGACAGAAGGCGGATAAGTTGAAAAGTGCCAATCGCAGACTGGAGAATGCCGCCCGTGAAATGAAGGAGTTGAATTTTTATCTTGAGGAAATGAATCTTAACCTTGAGGAAAAAGTCGAAGAACGAACGGCTGAGCTCTCCAAGTCGGAAAAGAAGTTTCGCCACCTCTTCTCTGCTTCCAAGGATATGGTGTTCTTCTGTGATACTGAACATAACCTGCTGGATATCAATGAGTCCGGATTGGAGATGCTGGGGTACACGCCATCGTATGCGCCCCTGCTGGATCTGCATGTTATTTTCAAAAATGAAAATGACGTTGATCAGTATTTTACGTCGATCCAAAAAGATGGATATGTAAAAGACCGGGAAATTAAGTTTAGAAAGAAAGATGGTTCAATTATCTATGTCTTGCTCTCTGCAACGGCTGTTTATGATGATCAAGGCACTCTGGTCGGCTGTGAGGCCATCGCCAAGGACCTGACTCGGGTCAAGAACATGATGGAACAGCTGGTCTCCAGTGAAAAAATGGCCTCCGTAGGGCAGATGGCGGCAGGTGTTGCCCATGAAATCAATACGCCTCTTGGGGTCATTCTTGGCTATGCCCAACTGATGAAGGATGATTTTGAAGAGGGTTCAGAGATGTATCAGAACCTCGAAGTCATTGAACGGCAGACCAAGGCTTCACGCAAGATTGTCGCCGATCTTTTGAAATTTTCCCGCCAGACCGACAGTGCCCGTGAAAATTTAAACTTGAATGAAGTACTGACGGATGTGCTGGCCGTTACCGAGCACAGTCTCCATCTCGATCACATTCACACCCATCTTGATCTTGCTGAAGATCTTCCCGAGATCATAGGGGATGCCGAAAGACTACGGCAGGTTTTTGTCAACCTGATCAACAATGCCGACCATGCCATGGAAGAGCAGGGCGGAGGAGACATTTATCTGAGTACGACCTTTGATCGTGAAAAACAGCATGTTGTTGCTCTGGTTCGCGACACCGGTCACGGTATATCCGAAGATGTTAAAGATAAAATTTTTGATCCGTTTTTCACCACCAAGCCGGTTGGCAAGGGCACAGGGCTTGGTCTATCCGTTTCCTACGGCATTATCAAGGATCACGGCGGCACCATAGAAGTTGAAAGTCCGGTTGGAAGTGGCTCTCCGGCCGGGAAACCCCTCCCGGGAACAGTCTTTTGCATCGTACTGCCGATGGCTGCAGAAGCTGCGGCTGTCAAGCAGTCGGTGCAGGTCCCGGACAAACAGGAACCCTCAAGCAACGCATAAGGAGGATTATTAATGGCTGAAATACTGGCGCTTGATGATGTGCAGGATGCCACTGTTCTCATAGGTAAGATACTCGCCAAAAAAGGGCATAATGTACACACCTTCACCGAGGAAGATGACGCAATACTTTTTGTAAAAGAACATAAAGTCGACCTGGCTATTCTTGACATAAAACTCAAGAAAATGAGTGGAGTTGAGGTCCTGGCTCTAATGAAAGAGGCAAACCCCGATATGCATGCCATCATGCTCACCGGGTATCCGACCGTCGAGACGGCACGCGAGGCCATCAGTCTTGGAGCGGACGAGTATTGCGTGAAACCCATAGATCGGGACGAACTCGAAGAAAAGGTGGAAAAGGTTTTACAAAAATGAAGGCTTCGTAAAACGTCAAAAAACGCATTTTGCACGGTACGGAAGAGCAATAAGGTATACCCTTCCCGCAGTCGGTGTCGTGGTTTTTCGGAGTCTCACGAGTTTGTTCGTCATGTTGACATGCCACATCACCACCGGAAGTTTACGCTATCTACGACACACCGACAAAAGTAGCTGTATGTTGATTTGAGCGCTGTAATTATTACTAGGTAATAATCCTGTGTAACACAGGATAACTAATAGATACGGAGGATTGGCTATGAAAAAATCAGTCTATTCTATCTGCGGGATGTGTACGGTACGCTGTCCCATCAGGGTAGAAACTGAAGACAACAAGGTGACATGGATTGAGGGCAACCAGCATTTGCTCGGTGGTGCTCTCTGTGCCAAGGGATCTGCGGGTACGGCTTTGGTCGCAGATACGGAACGTCCCCAGCAGCCCTTGATTCGAGAAGGAGGTCGGGGCGCCGGGCGCTGGCAGAAAGTCAGCTGGCCGACCGCCTATGATTACATCGCAGAAAAGATGAAGAAAATTAAAAAAGAACATGGACCCGAGTCTGTGGTTCTCTCTTCCCGAGGTGGTCCCTGGCAGTCAATGTACAAAACTTTTATTCATGCCTATGGTTCTCCCAACTATACCGACCATGATAATACCTGCGGGCGGAATACCCACCATGCAAGTCTTTCCCTCAATGGTGTGGGGCGTACAGGTTTTATTTATGACATAAAAAATGCCAAACATCTGATTCTGTTCGGTCGTAACATGTTTGCCTCTTTGCGGATTGCCGAAAACCTGCAGACCATGGACATGTTGGAAAAAGGCGGACGACTGACGTATGTCGATGTCAGGCAGTCTATGACCGGGCTCAAAGCCACCCGTTTTTTTCAGGTGCGTCCCGGAACCGATTATGCCCTGGCCCTCGGCATGATTCATGAAATCATCAGAAAAGAGGCCTTTGACGGTGAGTTCATTGATAAGTACGTCACCGGTTTTGACGAACTCTGCTATTTCATTGAGCAGTACACTCCGGCCTGGGCGGCCAAGGAATGCGGGATCAAGGAAAAGGCGATCAAGGCCTTTGTCGAAGAGGTCATTGAGGACCGGCCCAAAGTCATCTTCCATCCCGGCTGGAACCTGTCACGCTACAAAGATTCCTTCTATGCCAGCCGTGCGCTGCACATTCTTAATGTTCTGATGGGTAATATTGAACGGAAGGGCGGACTGCTGATTCCCAAGGGGCCGGGAGATTGCGGGGTCAAGGGAATCCGCAATCTGGATTGTCCTAAACCCGATATCAAACGTGCCGATGGGGTAGGCTGGAAGTATAAACATTTCGACAAGGGGCCGGGGCTGGCCCATCTCTTTTTTGATGCCATGCGCACGGAAGATCCGTATCCGGTCAAGGCCTGGATTGCCATGCGCCATGACCCATTCTGCGCAATGCCCGACCCACAGCGGCAGAAACTCCTCTTTGATCAATGCGACCTGCTGGTCTCCATTGATACCCATTACAGTGAATTCGGCTGGTACTGCGATGTTATCCTGCCCGAATCGACCTATCTTGAACGTGACAATCCCATCTGTGTCCAGAAAGGGTTGAAACCACGTCTTGCTGTTCGCCGTAAGGCCGTTGAGCCTGAGTTTGATACCAAACCCGCCTGGGAGATCTTCAAGCAGCTTGCGACCAGGCTCGATCTTGATGAATATTTTCCCTACAACACCATAGAAGATCTATGGAAATGGCAGCTTGAGCCAACGGGCTATACCATGGAGGATTTCGAGGAGAAAGGGTTTGTCTCGCTCACCGATGAACCGGTGATGTATGACGCTGCGAACCTGGAAAACCAATTCGGTACACCGTCGGGTAAGATCGAAATACTCAGTAAAAAACTGGACGATGCCGGGCTGCCATCGCTTAAGGAGTATGCCTCCCCCATCAAACCCGCCAAGGGTATGTTTCGGTTGGTCTTTGGACGATCTGCAGTTCATAGCCATGGCCATACCATCAATAATCCGCTTCTCAGTGAATTAATGCCTGAAAATTCACTGTGGATCAATACCCGGGCTGCGAAAAAGCTCGGTATTAATAAAGGTGATCTCGTCGATGTGACTGCAGAGGACGGCAGTTACGGCGGCACAGTCCACGCCAATGTGACCGATTTTATTCACCCTGAAGCGGTGTACACCGTTCATGGCTTCGGCAGGCAGATTCCGCTGCAGAACAGGGCCTACCATGCCGGCCTCAGTGACCAGAAACTGATGGTCGGTAAACTCGATGACTGGGATCAGGCCGGTGGGGCGATTAATCTCTGTGAATCCTTTGTTGTTGTTCGTCGCAGTGTCCGTAACCCCAAGAGGAGGGTCGAGTTATGAATAAATATATGATCTACCTGAATAAGAAGAGGTGCATCGGCTGTCATGGCTGTGAGGTGCACTGCAAGACCAATAAGAATCTGCCGGTCGGCCCGTATCTTTGTGAGATCAGTCATGATCCGCTTGTCTCGGTTAAAGGGGTGCCGAAGACCGAATTTGTCTTTCGCTCCTGTTATCATTGTGATGATCCGTTCTGTGTGCCGATCTGTCCGACTTCGGCCATGATCAAACGGCCAGACGGCATTGTCTATATCGACCAGGAGAAATGCGTGGGTTGTATGGCCTGTGCCGGTGCCTGTCCCTGGACGATTCCCCAGCTCAATCCGGAAACTAGAAAAGCGGTCAAGTGTGATTACTGCATGGACCGGGTTGACGCAGGCATGAAACCGGCCTGTGTGACCAAATGTACTACCCATGCTTTGAAGTTCGTTACATTGGTTGAGGTGTAGTCACTTCATGGGAATCCATGCTTGATGGAGTTCGTTACCTCATTACAGGCGTACCGGCTCTGGCTGGTACATTTTTTGGGGCCTGGATTGGATCCAAGAACAAAAATAAGGATCGAGCATCGTAATAAATACAACTTAAACAGGAGGTGTTACGGCAGAAAAATCGAGAAAATCAACTTGTGAGCAGTTTGAACCCATTCTATTTTAAAGGAGGAAGCAGCATGAGAAAAGTGCGCATTCCATTAGTAACAGTTATAAGCCTCGCATTTTTTATGGTCATGAGTCAGGGGCTCTGTTTCGGCGAGGTCAGTATTTCGGCCTCAAAAGTAAAGGCAGGGGACGTTATAACATTTGAAGGCAGTATTGCTCCGGGGCAGGATCTCTATATCGCCGTGGCCCAGCAGAAAATGTTTAAATCAACAGATACTGACGGTAAGTTTGAAAAAAAGAAACTGCCGAAAAAAGGGAAAAAAGCGGGGTTCAGCCCTGATACCGCGATCCCCCCCCTTTATTATATGCTGACCAGCAACAGGGACGCTTTTGGCGCAACCGGAAAAATGAAATTCGGTGGTCCTTCCTTTATCTTCAAGAAAGGAAACGGACTCTACAGCACCACCATGTTTCATTTGAAAAAAGATTTTAATGAGGTCGGTGCCAAGGACATGATGGGCCCGATTAAAACAGCGGAACAGTGGAATATGTTCAGGTGGGCTCACGAGAACAAGTACGGCATTAACACCATTGTTAAAGAGGGCAACAAAAAGGGTAAAGTTGTCATCTTCTCTCGAAGTGTTATCGGTGATGCCTCCAGCGGTAGTTATTGGGAAAAAGGTACATCAATCAAGCTTGACAAAGATACCGGTAAGTTTACCGCTTCTTTTGCAACCTATCGCCATACCGCACCGAACACGACCTTTGATGTCTATGTTAACGGTGAAAAGGTTGGCTCGTATCTAGTTGAAAAAAATGGCTTCTGGCTCAAGAAGGGATATCGATACATGAATCCTCTCTGGATTATCATTGGTGCCATTGCCGTAGGAACCTATTTTTCCATGATCGGTGCTGCCGGTGGTATGTTGATGGGTGCCTTCCAGGCTTTGGTGGTACAGACTGCAGGCCCGGTTGGTATCAACGCTGCTAACGTTCTGCGTCCGTCAAATATCGCTTTGACACTCTTTTCCCCCCTGGGATATTTTTACCGTTTTGCCGTAGTTGAAAAACGAGTTGCCTGGCCGGTTGGGCTTTCTTTTGGTGCCGGTATTTTCATCGGTTCAGTTTGGCTCGGCGGTTATGTCACCCAATATCTCTCCATGAAGGCCTATAAGGAGTGGTTGGGTGTTCTGGTGGTTATCATGGGAATCAAGACACTCATGGAAATGACCCCGGCAGCCATGAACAAGCGTAAAAATATCAAGGCAATGACTCAAAAATTCAACGCTGCGGTCAAAAAAGCCAAAGAGACCGGCGGCGCTGTTGAAATGGGTTCAATTGAGCCGGTAAAATCAGGTATTACTGATTACCGTTTCAAATTCTGGGGCGAGGAATTCCGGATTAACCCCCTGCTCTTTGCCTTTCTTGGTATTATTGTAGGTATTGCATCCAGAGCCTTTGGTATCGGTGGTGGTTTCCTGCTGGTGCCGATGATGACAACCATTGCAGCTCTGCCGATGTATGTTGCCGTGCCAATCTCCTTGATCGGAACCTGTTTTTCCAGTATTGGCTCGTTCATCGGGTATGTGCTGAACGGTTACCTGCCGGACTTGATGCTGGCTGTTGCCATTATTATCGGCGGGTTTGCCGGTGGTATGCTCGGCAGTCGTTGTCAGAAGTTCTTCAGTGAAAAAGCACTGAAAATCATTCTGGCCTGTACCCTGTTCTTCCTCTTCTTCCGTTTCTTGAAGATTGAGTACTGGATCTAGAACTAGAAAAAAAACTGTCCCGGCAGAAGGCTGAATGTTTTCTGTCGGGACCCCTGGAGAATGGTTATGGATGCGTTCATGGACACCTTGTGGTTTAATATATTGGGGATTGTTCAGTATGGGGCCTCGTTACTTGACCGGTTGTTGACGCCGTTGCATATATTCGGGCCAGTATTTATTCTGACTTTACTTGCTCTGATAACAGTGCTGATCACCAAAGTACTCAACAGAGTTATTGTGACTAAGCGCTATACCGAGTTGGAGAAACAGTTCCAACATTGGTATAAAGTTCGCGAAGAGGCCATGAAAGGTGAAGATTATGAAAAGGCAAAACGGCTTGCACGAAATATAGATCAGGCGAAACTGAACCGGGTTTATTATGATTATTTTCTCGAAGGCTTCCTGCTTGGACTCATGCGAAATGTTCTGCCGATCATGCTTATGGTCGTCTATATCAATGAATATTACCGTACAGAGCGTTTACTGGATATCTTCGGCAGGGGATATGTACTGCAACTACCAGAAGCAGCGGTGAACCAATAGTGATCGGCAGTGTGTTCTGTTATATTGTTGCACTGCTTACCTGTTACCTGATCTGGGCTGTTGCCGGCAGAGTGTTACGAACCGGAAAATCAAAAACCTGCTCAGATTTTGTAGAGGCCGCCGGCGAAACAACCTGTGAACCCCGGATGTCTTCCGGTCCGATGACCAACTTTGTTGAGATCTCTCTAAGACGACATGTGAGTTGATGGGTGCAGATGCAGCTCAATAAACTTTTTAAACACTGGTCCTTTCGGATATTTGCGCCGGGAACTGTTTTACGTGAAAAGTATGAGGCCTTTAAACGACTGTTAATTTATGATGCCCGTTGTCATGAGCAGATGGCGGAATTTCAGGATCTTCTCCACGGAAACCGCAGGGAAGATCTCTGCCGGATGCGTAAACGTTTTTCTCTTTTCTCCGACCAGGTATACGGTATGGTCATCAGTCTGGAGATAATGGCTCCTGGTGAATATGTCTCCCTGAAAGAATACCATAAGAAATTTGATTTCTATGTCCGTTTCCTGCTGGCACCGCCTGCAATTGATTTTGGTCCTCCCTTTGTTCTTTCCCTTGATGAGATTCGGCCTGAAAACAAAAATATAGGCAACAAGGCAAAAAACCTATCCATACTGAAAAGCGAACTCCATCTCCCGGTACCGAGCGGGTTTGCGGTGACGACCAATGCTTTTCACTACCTTGTTGAATATAACAACCTGAGAAAAATACTTGATGATCTCCTTTCAGAACTGAATATTGAATCCTCCCATTCCATGAACTGGATTTCCGGCCAGCTCATGGAGCGTATCCGTAATGCCGAGGTACCGCCGGATATTGAACAGGCCATACTCGCCTCCTATGAAGAACTTGAGCGGGACGGCAGGGCGGTAATTACAGCTGTCCGCTCCAGTGCAATAAGTGAAGACGGTGAGTATTCTTTTGCCGGCCAGTACACAAGTCTGCTTGGCATAACAAAAGAAAAAATTATTACCGCATACCTGGAGGTCCTGGCTTCAAAATATTTACCCGAGGCCCTTTTTTATCGGATCAGCAATGGATTGAGTGATGAAGAAACCGCCATGTCCGTACTTGTGCTTGAGATGGTTGCGGCAGAGTACAGCGGTGTTCTCTATACCCGTGCCCCATTACAGGAGGACGAAAAGGATGACACGCTCCATTTGCATGTGGTTCGCGGCCTGGGTGAAGCTCTGGTTGGCGGCACTGTAACTCCTGTTCAATATGTCCTGACCCGTGAGGGGCAGCCCAAACTCCTGCCCAAAAAAGAAAGAGATTCGGTCCTGTCACAACGACAGATAGAAAAGATCGGCCGTTGGGGTGCTGCCATTGAAAACCATTTTAACGCCGCTCAGGATATAGAGTGGGCGATCGATGCTGATGGTGATCTTTTTTTTCTTCAGGCAAGACCGTTGCAGATTTCATCCGGGGTTGAACCTCCAGGAGAATCGACAGCTGTAGAAGTAGACGATCAGATCCTTCTGCTTTCTGATTGTGAAAGAGCGGCAGGGGGCAGGGCAGCCGGGAAAGTGTACCGACTAAGTGCAGACCACGTCTTGGAAGATGTGCCGGCAGGGGCGGTCCTGGTGACCCGTGATACACCGCCAAGCTATGTACAGGTGATGAACCGACTGGCGGCAGTGATTGCAGAACGTGGCAGCCAGGCAAGCCATTTTGCCACCGTGGCCCGTGAATTTGGAGTCCCTTTCCTGACCGGAACCGTCAATGCGACTGAAATTTTTGAACACGGAAGCATGGTTACGGTGGATGGCGATCATGGGGTTGTGTACCAGGGCAAGGTAGAAGCCCTGCTCGGCGGCCGAGCGGAGCCTGTAAAAGAAAGCCAATACCATCGGACCCTTCGGGAAGTCCTGAAGTTTATCTCTCCACTTGAGCTTATAGATCCGGCAGGGGAGAATTTCACCCCTGAAGGGTGCCGCTCCATGCATGATATCATTCGGTTCTGTCACGAAAAAGCTGTGCAGGCAATGTTTTCCGCCGGCCGGCCGGGCACGGGCCGTGGAGCTCTGAAACTGTCCGCCGACCTGCCTCTGGATGTGTTTTTATTTGATGTCGGCGGAGGCATTGCCCAAGGGGCCGAGAAAGGCGGGACCGTTCCGCTTGACGGGATTACCTCTGTCCCGTTTCAAGCCCTGTGGCGAGGGCTCGGTCATCGGGATATACAGTGGAAGCAGAAACCTTTTGACTGGGAGGCCTATGATAAGATTGAGCTTGCCGGTGGTATTCCGCCGAGCCGTGACAGTTTTGCCTTTGCCAGTTACGCTGTTATAGGTGTTGATTATCTCCATTTTAATATTCGTTTCGGCTATCATTTCACCATTGTCGACGTTCTGTGCGGAGAGAATACCTCGGAAAATTACTGCCTGCTGCGTTTTGCCGGCGGCGGCGGGGATTTTGACCGGCGTTCATTGCGAATAGATTTTATCACCCGGATACTTGAGCAGCTTGAGTTTATCGTGGAAAAAAAAGGTGATATGCTTGAGGCCCGTCTTTCCGGTTTGGAAAGTAGTGAACTTGAGAAGACACTCGACATGCTCGGCCGCCTGCTCGGGGCCACAAAGTTGATGGATATGGTCCTTCAAGATCAGCAAATGGTACTCCGCTGTGTGGATGATTTTTTCAACGGCCGGTATTCTTTTTCCCAGCAAGGATAAAAACATCTTCAATCCCGGATCACAAGGCTGGGTTATTTTGTCCTCAAGACTTGTTTTTTCTCATTGCTGTGCTATCCTTTTTTAACGAGCTTGTTTTACAGTCCGTATTGACCACCGAAAACGTTACTATGGTTCGCACAACTCTTGTACCTGCCTGATGAACGATCGTGAACGGAGTCGGTTTTTGCTGGATAAAGCTTTCTCTGTATACTGCCTTGAAAAATTAGGATCGCCCCAATGGGCTGTTACTGTTAACCGTTTCATCAGGGAAGTCTTTTATGGCTGAATTCACCACACAGGTGTCGCCAGATAATCGTCGTTTCACCAGGGTCGTTTTTTCCCGGACCGCAAAATTGATTTCCCGTACAGGAATCCAAGAGGAAGGGCGGGCCCATAATTTGAGCCTTGGCGGTTTGTTCCTGGATGGGAAATACGATGTCGATTGCGGCGATTTTTGTAAATTGGAACTTCATGAAACAGGGCGTCATTCCTGTCTTATCTTACATTTCAGGGTGCGGGTTGTTCGCATTGAGTCAGATGGGCTGGCCCTTGAATTTGTCGATATGCCTACAGACAGCTACAAATTTCTCCAGACCATGATTCTGTACTCCACAGATGACCCATTAGGGGTCTCTCTTGAATTCCTGGAGGATTTTCCCTCCCCGTCACGGGCAGCCCAGTAAACGCCGGCACGGGATTGCCTGAAAGCGCAGGGTGCAACCGGGCGATTTGTCGTTTCCACCACCGGGAAAGATTTTTTTTAGAGTACCCGTAGATTGCGGTGAAAATAAAATCCATGCACTTTATATAAATTCTGGTACTCTAGCGCAACACTACATATAAAATTAATAAACTTTATTTATAAGTTGTTCTTTTGGCGACTCAAACTTCCCCCATTTCATATATTATCCAACCCGTTGTGCGGCTGGGTGATACTGCTCTTTATGTTGTCAGTGACCTTGGTCATATGGGCGTTTTTTTGTTCTCAGCCCTTGCCGGTCTCTTCCGGCGACCATTTCGTTTCGGCGAGGTCGTGAAACAGTTGCGCTTTATCGGTGCCGGTTCCATTGTCGTTATTTTTTTCACCGCTCTTTCTTCCGGTATGGTGCTGGGGCTGCAGGGCTATTATTCCCTGCATAAATTCGGGGCTGAGGGGATGCTGGGATCGGCGGTCTCTCTGACCCTGATAATGGAGCTCGGCCCGATTCTGACCGCACTCATGGTTACCGGCCGCGCCGGTTCTGCCATGTGCGCTGAAATCGGTATTATGCGCATATCAGAGCAGATTGATGCCCTGGAGTGTATGGCTGTTGACCCGTTTCGGTACTTGATCTCACCAAAGCTTCTTGCCGCATTGATTTCTGTTCCCCTGCTGACTGCCATCTTCGATGTCGTCGGGATCTTCGGCGGCTATCTTGCCGGTGTCAAATTGATGGGCGTCAGTTCCGGGGCCTACTTCAACGGTATGATGCAGAGCGTGACCAACCATGACATTCGCCTCGGAGTGATAAAATCCTTTGTCTTTGCCCTGCTCCTTGTCTGGATTTGTACCGGTCGCGGTTATTTTGTTCAACAGATACGGGGGGCAGGTTTCGGTGCTGAGAGTGTGAGCAAAGTCACCACCCAGGCCGTTGTTTTTTCATCCATCTCCGTACTGATTTTTGACTATCTGCTCACTGCTGTGCTCCTGTAATTATGTCTGATCTCTCTCCCGCATCGGAAACGGCCATTGAATTTGACCAGGTCTGCAAGTCGTTTGGTCTGCGCAGCCGGAAGCATATGGTTCTCAATCATATAAGCTTTTCCATACCGCGCGGTAAGACCACGGTCATTGCCGGCGGTTCAGGTCAAGGCAAAAGCGTTATCCTTAAACTGATTCTCGGTCTCCTGTCTCCCGACAGCGGCAGGGTGCTGGTTGAGGGGGTCAACGTCCCTTCGCTGGGCAAGCGTGAACTTCGCAGGTTACGAACCCGGTTTGGTGTCCTGTTTCAAGGATCGGCCCTGTTTGACTCTCTGAACGTTTTTGAAAATATTGCCCTGCCTCTGCGGGAACGAACGAAAATGTCCGAGGACGAGATTCGGGAAAAAGTGCTGGCCACTCTTGACCAGCTCGAACTCACCGGTCATGATGAAAAATATCCGGCCCAGCTCAGCGGCGGCATGAAAAAAAGAGTTGGTCTTGCCCGTGCCCTGCAGCTTGAACCTGAGATTGTCCTTTTTGATGAGCCGACAACCGGCCTTGATCCTGTGATGACCCAGGAGATTTATCACCTTTTTGATCGGATGCAGAAGCGTCTAGGGTATACTGCGGTTATTGTCAGCCATGATATTCCAGGCGTCTTTGATCTGGCCGATCAGATTATTCTATTAAATAAAGGAGAAGTGGATGTCTTTGCGGACTCCAGTGAGATTATCCACTCCAAAAAACCGTACATCCGGGAGTTTGCAGAAATGACCATGGGAGAAAGCCTTCCCCGTCCGGAAAAGGAGAACTGTCTTACATGAAAAATACACGGCTTGAACTTTTTGTCGGCGTCTTTCTTATCCTTGGTTTTTGCAGCTTCGGCTGGCTTGCCCTGCAGCTTGGTGAAGTTTCATGGCTTACCGGCAGCCGAACGTATGAGATATTTGCCGAATTTGATAACATCTCCGGGGTCAAATCCGGAGCGGATGTACAGATTGCCGGAGTTGTGGTCGGTAAGGTCGGCGATATTATCTTAAGCACCGATGAACTTGCCCGTGCTACCCTGCAGCTTGATAAGGCGATCAAGGTTCCCGTTGACTCAATTGCCTCGGTCAAGTCGCAGGGAATTATCGGCGATAAATATATCCAGATCACCCTTGGCGGTGATGAGAAGTTGTATGCCGCCGGTGCGACCATCGTCGACACGGAGTCTTCTGTTGATCTGGAATCGCTGATCTCAAAATTTGCCTTTGGTCAGGTCAAGTAACCAGCATGGCTGGACCAAATCATATAGGTCACAGCCACAACGAACGATGAAAATAGCTCTGGATCAGCAGTGCTTCGTTGGCTATTTTCGGACGGCAAAAAAACATTGTCTGAAAATTTACACCGTTTCTTTTGCGGGTGATATTATTTTATAATGGCAGGAGTTATTTGTTTTGTGTATACTATCGGGCTGTGTCGTCACATGTTGAAGCCAGTGTCTGGTCGGAGGGTGCTTGAAGATTCCATTTTCAGAAATATCATCGACCGGTGCCCGCTATACGCTCAATAACCTGACGGTTCCCTGCGACAAGAGAGATTTTGAACTCCAGGGCCCGATCGAATTGTCCTGTTCTTTACAGAGAAAGGGAAAAGATCGAGTCGTGCTGCAGGGGATGGTGCAAGCCATCCTGCTGTTGAGGTGTAGCCGTTGTCTGGCCGGTTTCCCCTTTCAGGTGCATGCGAACATGCAGCTGATTTATGAACTGGTTGATGCGGAACACTGCCACCTCAAAGAGGTTGACCTGTCTGCCGGCGAGCTCGATGTTATTGAACTTCTGGAGCCGGTGCTTGACCTGGAGGATGTTGCCAGGCAGCAGCTGTACATGGCTTTACCCGTCAGGCAGATCTGTTCGGAGCAATGCCTGGGGATCTGTCCGGAATGCGGCAACAACTTGAACGACAGCACTTGCGACTGCAAGAGGGATAAGAAAAACAGTCCCTTTGATGTGCTCGCAGCATTGAAGAATAAAGAAAAATAACAAACCGTCCGCTCCATCCGGGTGGACGGCCTTTACTGTAGATCAGTTTATCCCGATACCAATCGGGAGGATGATGGAGGAATACAATGGCATTACCAAAAAGAAGACATTCACGATCACGTACCAGAAAACGAAGATCCCATGATTTCCTGACCAGGCCGAGCGTCGGTCAGTGTCCGGAGTGCGGTGAACCCAAAATGCCGCACCAGCTTTGCGGCGGTTGCGGGACATATAAGGGCAGAAGCGTTATCCGCCTCGAGGATGAGCTGAGTTAAGTAGCGCCCGTGCGTATTGCAGTCGATGCCATGGGGGGCGATCTTGGGCCCGAGTTGCCTGTTCAGGGGGCTATTGCCGCCCTGAAGGAACGGGAGGATTTTGAGATTGTTCTTCTTGGGCCCAGTGATTTTTTAAAAGAACAGGTCTCTGCAATTGTAGGAGATTCCGCCGAAATCCGTAAACGGCTGTTTTTTGAACACGCCACGGAAGTCATCGGAATGGATGAATCTCCGGTTGAGGCAATACGAAAAAAAAGGATTCCACCGTCATGGTGGGCTTCGAACTGGTCCGGAACAAAAAGGCGGATGCCGTTATCTCCGCAGGCAATTCCGGGGCAACCATGGCCGCAGCTATTCGAAAACTCGGCCGTTTAAAGGGGATCTCCCGTCCAGGTATAGCCAGTTTCTTCCCCACCCTCAAAGAGCCGGTCATGCTTATGGATATTGGAGCCAACGTCGACTGCAGACCGCAACATTTGCTCCAGTTTGCCATCATGGCCGCTTCATGCTCCAGCCTGCTCAAAGGAATTGATCGGCCTCGGATAGGCCTGCTCAGTATCGGTGAAGAGGCAAGCAAGGGTAACGCCTTGATCAAGGAAACTCATGCCTTGCTCAGCTCGGGATCATTGAATTTTATCGGCAATGTCGAAGGGCGCGATGTCTATAAAGGGGATGTGGATGTGATCATTTGTGATGGCTTTGTCGGCAACATCTCACTGAAGATCAGTGAGGGGCTGGCCGAGGCTGCCATGCAGATGTTAAAGACTGAAATCCTCAAGAGCTGGCGGGCCAAGATCGGTTACCTGTTGATTAAAGATGCCTTTGCCCGATTTCGCGGACGTCTTGACTATGCTGAATATGGCGGTGCTCCCCTTTTAGGTATCAACGGCATCGGTATTATCTGTCATGGGACCTCGGATGCCACCGCAATTCAGAATGCTGTTTTTGTTGCAGCCGATATGGTTCAGCACCGGGTCAATGACGGTATAATTCGTGCGCTGGCCGAATATAACGCCTAGCAGGATTGGATTGTTATGAAACATGCTGCCCTGCTTGGAACCGGTTCCTGTCTGCCCCAAAAAGTTCTGACCAATAACGATCTTGAGAAGATTGTTGAGACCTCGGATGAATGGATCACCAGCCGAACCGGTATCCACACTCGAAGAATTGCCTCCAGGGGAGAAGAAAATTTTCGTCTGGCCGCTCGGGCTGCGGAGAAGGCGTTGGAGATGGCCGACACTCGGGCAACAGAGATAGAGCTGATTATTGTTGCTACCTTTTCTCCGCATATGATGATGCCCTCTACGGCCTGTTTTGTCCAGGCGGAGATCGGAGCGGAAAATGCCTTTGCCTATGACGTCAATGCGGCCTGCTCAGGCTTCCTGTATGGGTTAGATCTAGCTGATAAATATATTGCCGCCCGGCCGGATATGAAAATTCTGCTGATCGGTTCCGAGACCCTTTCCGCCCATGTCGACTGGAGTGATCGCAACACCTGCATTCTTTTTGGAGATGGAGCCGGTGCCGTTGTGCTTTCCGGTTCCGATTCCCGGGGTGTTCAAGCCTCAAAACTGTATTCCGACGGCAGGCTCTGGAATCTCTTATACATGGACAGTCCGGAAAGCCTGAATCCTGATCTCGTCCAGAAAGATCGGCAGGGTTGCCATATTCAGATGTCCGGTCGTGATGTATTTAAATTTGCGGTTCGATCCATGGAAGACGCGGTGAAAAAGCTCTTAACCCAGGAAAACCTGACCGTTGATGATCTTGCTCTTGTCATACCGCATCAGGCTAATGTCCGTATCCTCAACAAGCTGATGGAGCGTCTGGGAATCCCTGTCGACAAGGTTTATATAAATGTTGATCGGTATGGAAACACCTCTGCAGCCAGTATTCCCATCGCCCTTGACGAGGTGAACCGGCAGAATGGTCTGCAGCCCGGAGATACGGTTTTGTTTTGTTCCTTTGGCGGAGGATTCACCTGGGGCGCATTACTCATGAAATGGTAAAGAAGGAGAGAATGGGTGGATTATTTTTTAACTGAAGAACAGCAGATGATCGTTGAGACCGCACGGGACTTGACCAGGGAGAAAATTCTCCCTGTCCGGGCCGAACTTGATGAGAAAAATGAATTTGCAACCGACGTTCTGCGTGACATGGCAAAGGCCGATCTGTTCAGTATTTTTGTCCCTGAAGAATATGGTGGTTTGGGAGGCGGCTGCTTTGAAATGGTGCTTGCCCTTGAGGCACTGGCCAGGGGATGTGTCGGAATTGCAACAAGTTTTGCTGCCCATGCCCTTGGCATTTACCCGGTTATGCTGGTCGGCAGCGATGAACTGAAAGAAAAATATCTGCCCGGTATTGCATCCGGGGATATCTGGGCGGCTTTTGGCCTGACTGAAGCCAATGCAGGCAGCGATGCTTCCGGCGTACAGACCACAGCGGTTTTAGACGGTGACCACTGGGTGCTGAACGGGACCAAGCAATGGATCACCAATGGTGGAGAGGCCCAGGTCTACAGTGTAATCGCCCTGACTGATCCGACAAAAGGTGCCCGGGGAGCCTCGATTTTTGTTGTTGAAGATGGCGATCCCGGCTTTTCATACGGCAAAAAGGAAGACAAGATGGGGATTCGTTCCTCCGCCACCCGTGAACTGATCATGAGAGATTGCCGAATTCCTAAAAACAGGCTGGTTGGTCGCAAGGGAACCGGTTTCATAACCGTTATGAAAACCCTGGATCTTTCCCGGCCCGGTATCGGTTCGTTAGGTGTCGGCCTTGCCCAGGCGGCTGTTGATGAATCGGTTACCTATGCTAAGCAGCGGATACAGTTTGGTAAACCGGTCATTGGTTTTCAGGCGGTGCAACACATGCTGGCTGACATGGCTACCCAGTTGGAAGCCGCCAGAGCCCTTATATATGCTACGGCCCGTCATATAGATGCCCATCCCAAGAAGATGAGCAAGATTTCAGCCATGAGCAAGGTCTTTGCAACCGATATGGCCATGAAGGTAACCACCGATGCGGTCCAGGTCCTTGGCGGCTATGGCTACATGAAGGAATACCCGGTCGAAAAGATGATGCGTGATGCCAAGATCCTGCAGATTTATGAGGGCACCAATCAGATTCAGCGCAATGTTATCGGCCAGGAATTAAATAGAGAATATTCCTGATCTTTTGATTGTTGCTGTGTCTCCAACTGCAGCCCGGAAGGGAACGAAAAGAGAATCTCTCAAGTTTAGGGTTCGTTCAGAAATAACTTCGCATTCTGAGGTGCACTCTGAACATTTAGAGAAGCGATCTTCAATTATGCAATCCTCGACGTAGCCCCTGCTACGCCTGCGGTTGCATGCAATCAGATCACTTCTCTAAATGTCCATATTATACCTCATCTCTACGAAGTTATTTTTGAGCGAACCCCTTAGTCAACGTGATACCTATGGAAATCATAGTCTGTGTTAAACAGGTACCGGATGCAAAAGATGTCCGGCTGGATCCGAAAACCAACACCCTGGCCAGAGAAGGGGTCGAGGCGATCATGAATCCCTTTGATCGCCATGCCCTGGAAGAGGCTGTATGTCTGAAGGAGCAGCTTGGCGGAACAGTGACTGTCCTGACCATGGGGCCTCCTCAGGCCGAGGCTGTGCTTCGTGAATCTATTGCCTGCGGTGCCGACCGTGGCGTGCTGGTTTCCGATCGGGCCTTTGCCGGTGCCGATACCTGGGCAACTTCGTACACCCTGGCCAAAGCGATTGAAACCATCGGTGAGTTCGATCTGATTCTCTGCGGCAAACAGGCCATCGATGGAGATACGGCCCAGGTTGGTCCCGGTCTGGCGGCGCGAATGGATCTTCCCTATGTGACCTGTGTCCAGAAGACCCGGCAAGCCACGACGGATTCGATCGTTGTTGAGCGGATGATGGATGATGGATATGATGTGGTTCAGTTACCGCTACCGGCCCTGTTGACCGTAGTTAAAGATATCAACGAACCGCGGGTTCCCTCGCTCAAGGGTAAAATGAAGGCAAAGAAAGCTGAGATCACGGCCCTGTCTGCAGCCGACATCGGCGCAAAAGAAGAATGTATCGGACTTGCCGGATCACCAACTCAGGTTGTTCGTGTGTTTTCTCCTGAACCTCGGGGAGATAGGGAAATTTTTTCAGGCAGTGTCGAGGAACAGGTCGATCAACTGGTAGAACGGTTGAAGATATACCTGTAATCGAAATCTAACGGCCGATCAGGTGAAACTCTTTCCTCTGGGATTTCAGGAACGAACATGTTAACTGTTGATTGTGATAAATGCATTGGTTGCGGGGTCTGTGAGGAAAACTGTCCCTTCGGCTCCATCAGGGTCGTGGACGGCTGTGCCGTGGTTGACGATACCTGTACCCTGTGTGGAACCTGTGTCGATGACTGCGAACCCGAAGCCCTGCACATTGAAGGGGCGGAGAAACAACGGAACATTGATTTAGATGACTGGTCCGGGATATGGGTTTTTGCCGAATCTCGTCATGGAACCATTGCCCCGGTCACCTTTGAGCTTCTCGGCATCGGCAGAACTCTGGCTGAAGAACGCGGGGTATTGCTGAGTACCGTGCTTCTCGGTCAGGATATTGAACGGTTTGGCGAACAGCTGATTGTGGCCGGAGCAGATAAAGTCTATCTGGCCGATGATGCTGCACTGGGCCAGTATCGTGAAGATGTCTATGGCAGGGTGCTTGAGCAGTTGATCCGGGATGAAAAACCCGAGGTGGTCCTTGCCGGTGCCACTGCCATTGGACGTTCGGTGATCCCTCAGGTGGCGACCGTTCTCGGGGCCGGGCTGACTGCCGACTGCACCCGGTTGGCCATCCGCAAGGAAGACGGTATGCTCTTGCAGACCAGGCCTGCGTTCGGCGGCAATATCATGGCCACAATAGAGTGCCCGCATACCCGGCCGCAGATGGCAACCGTACGCCCCAAGGTCATGGCACCGCTGGAACCTGATAGCAGCCGGGAAGGGGAAATTATCCAGGTTGTGTTACCGGAACAGATGCTTGATTCCAGAGTTGAAGTACTTGAAACCGTTATCAGCGATCAGGAACAGGTCAATATTCAGGAAGTTGAAGTTCTGGTTGCCGGCGGCCGTGGTCTGGAAAGTGAAAAGGGATTCGACCTGATTAAAGAACTGGCTGACGAGCTTGGCGCCGCCCTGGCTGCGTCCAGAGCCGCTGTTGATGCCGGCTGGATATCGTATCCCCATCAAGTCGGGCAGACAGGGAAAACGGTTTGCCCCAAGCTGTATATTGCCTGCGGAATTTCCGGGGCCATCCAGCATGCCGTGGGTATGCAGTCTGCTGAAACCGTTGTGGCCATTAATCGGGATAAAAATGCACCGATATTTGATATCGCCAATTTTGGAGTTGTTGGCGATCTTTTTGAGATTGTGCCTGTTCTGGCCAGAAAAATCAGGGAGGCCCGCAAATGAATCTGGAAGGAACAACCGCACTTGTGACCGGAGGAAGCCGGGGAATCGGCCGGGCGATTTGCGTTCGACTTGCTGCCATGGGTTGTGTGGTCGGTGTAAATTATGTCGCCAATCCCTCTGCTGCTGAGGAGACACTCTCAGCAATACAGGAACAGGGCGGCAAAGGATTCCTTCTCCAGTTTGATGTTGCCGACAGCGTGGAAGTACAGGCGGCCGTCAAGGCAATGAGTAAAGAGTACGGCGGACCTGATATTCTGGTCAACAATGCCGGTATCACCCGTGACGGCCTCATGGCGAGGATGAAAGAGGATGACTGGGACGCTGTTCTTGATACCAACCTTAAAGGGACCTTTATCTGTTCCAAAGCCGTCATGCGCGGGATGATGAAAAAACGCTGGGGCAGAATAATTAATATCAGTTCAGTGGTCGGATTTCTTGGCAACGGCGGTCAGGTGAATTATGGTGCTGCTAAAGCCGGATTAATCGGGCTGACCAAATCCATGGCCCGTGAGCTTGCACCGAGAACGGTGACTGTAAACGCCGTCGCCCCGGGCTATATCGTTACTGATATGACCAGCGAGTTGTCTGATGAAGTTCAAGAGGCGATAAAGGCCCAGGTTCCTCTTGGCACCCTTGGGCAACCTGAAGATGTGGCGGCCTGTGTCGCTTTTCTGGCCTCGGAAGAAAGTGGATACTTGACCGGCCAGACATTGCATGTTAATGGCGGCATGTATATGGGAAATTAACCCTTATTTTTCGTGTTTGTTTTCCGACACGGAGAGATAAAGAACACATTAAAAAAACAAACAGATGCAGGAGATGAACAATGGCAATTGAAGAAAAAATGGCGGATATTATTGTTGAGCAGCTCAGTGTAGATAAAGAAAAAGTCGTTTCTGGGGCCTCCTTTGTCGATGATCTCGGTGCCGACTCTCTGGATCTTGTCGAGCTGATCATGGCCATGGAAGAGGAATTTGATGTTGAGATTCCCGACGAAGAGGCCGAAAAGATTGCCACCGTGCAGGATGCTATTGACTTCGTCAATAAAATTCAGGGATAAGACAGGGCTGACATCGTGAAACGAAGGGTTGTTATCACCGGGGTTGGACTTGTTACTCCACTTGGTACCGGAACCGAAAAGACCTGGCAGGGGTTGGTTGAGGGGCGGAGCGGAATCGGTCCGATTACTCGTTTTGATGCCTCTGCTTTTGCTGCGCAGATTGCTGCTGAAGTAACGGATTTTGATCCTGCTCTCTGGTTTGAAAAAAAACAGGCCAGAAATCTTGATCATTTTGTCCAATATGCCATTGCCGCAGCTGATATGGCCTGGAAGGAAAGCGGTCTTAGTATCAATGAGGAGAATGCCCATCGTATCGGGGTAATCACCGGCTGCGGTATGGGCGGCCTGCCGACCATTGAAGAGTATCATGATGTCTACAGAAAAAGAGGGCCAAGGAGAATCACTCCCTTTTTTATTCCCCGGGTTATTCCCAATATGCCGTCCGGGCATATTTCCATGCACCTGGGAGCCAAGGGCCCTAACCTTGCCTTATCGACCGCCTGCGCAGCCGGAACCCATGCCGTTGGTGAAGGATTCCGCCACATTGTCTATGGTGACTGTGATGTGGTGATAACCGGAGGGGCGGAATCGGTTATCTGCCCGATGGCGGTCGGCGGGGTCAGCTCCATGAAGGCATTGTCCACTCGCAACGATGATCCGGAAGGGGCATCGCGACCCTTTGATCGTGATCGTGACGGTTTCATTATTGCCGAAGGTGCCGGCATGATCGTTCTGGAAGAGTTGGAATCCGCCCGTAAGAGGGGGGCGAACATTTATGCCGAGATTGTCGGTTACGGTCAGACCAGTGATGCCTATCATATCGCCGCCCCGCCGGAAAACGGCGAAGGCGGAGCCCGGTGTATGGCCATGGCTCTGCAGGATGCCGGAATGAACCCCGAGGACATCTCGTACATAAATGCCCACGGGACTTCGACTCCGCTCAATGATCGCTGTGAAACCGCAGCAATAAAGACTGTTTTCAAGGATCATGCCCGTAAGCTCGCCATCAGTTCGACCAAATCAATGACCGGCCATATGTTAGGCGGGGCCGGTGGCATTGAGGCGGCTTTTACGGCGCTTACCTTGAAGCACGGGATAATTCCCCCGACTGTAAACCTTGAAAATCCTGATCCGGCCTGTGATCTTGACTATGTGCCCAATACGGCCAGGGAATTGAAGCCGGTCGCCGCCATGTCGAATTCTTTCGGGTTCGGCGGCACAAACGGGGTTATTATCATGAAGCGGCTTGAACAATAGAGGAGTGCATTCGAAAGTGAAAATAGCAATCGGCAGTGATCATGGCGGCTTTGACATGAAAGAAATCGTTACCGCTTTTTTGAGAGATTTGGGTCATGAGGTGGAGGATGCGGGTTGCTATTCAAGAGATTCGGTTGATTATCCGGTCATTGCAGACAAGGTCTGCAAACTTGTTCAGGAAGGAATCTGCCTGCAGGGCATTCTGATCTGTGGGACAGGCATTGGTGTCTCCATAGCAGCCAACAGGCATAGAAATATACGTGCCGCTTTGTGTCATGAGGCGTATACCGCTCGCATGAGCAGGCAGCATAACAATGCCAATATTCTTTGTTTTGGTGGCCGTGTTCTCGGAATTGAAATTGCCCTTGACGTTGTCGGTACCTGGGTGGAGACGGCTTTTGAAGGTGGTCGACACCAGCGCAGAATTGATATGTTCAGTTGAAAGGTGTTGAACCCAAAGTTAGGTTACCGGCAGACCTGGAACAACAGGCTGCCGGTTTTTTGTCCGTAGAATGTCGGGCTCGCTATACAGTATATGCCCGGCAACGTATTTATTTTCTTGTATAGGCACAACAATCAATGGCCATGTTAGAACAAACTGATCCGGATGTATTTCGGTACATCCAGTACGAATTGGAACGGCAGAGTAACCAGCTGGAATTGATAGCCTCGGAAAACATTGTTTCCAAGGCGGTCCTTGAGGCCCAGGGGTCGATTTTTACCAATAAGTATGCAGAAGGATATCCCCATCGCAGGTATTACGGCGGTTGTGACTATGCCGATGAGGTAGAGGCTCTGGCCATAACCCGGGCAAAGGAAATCTTTGATGCTGAATATGCCAATGTCCAGCCCCACTCCGGTAGTCAGGCCAATATGGCGGTCTATTTTGCCACCTTGCAGCCTGGAGACAAGGTGCTCGGCATGGATCTTGCCCATGGCGGTCACCTGACCCATGGCGCCAGTGTCAGTTTTTCCGGCAAGCTCTTTAATTTTATATCCTACGGCGTCCAGCGTGACAGCGAGATCATTAACATGGATGAGGTGGAACGTATCGCCTTTGAAAATCGACCAAAGATGATCGTTGCAGGTGCCAGTGCCTATCCAAGGATTATTGATTTTGAACGATTCCGGCATATCGCCGACCAGATAGGGGCTCTGTTCATGGTCGACATGGCCCATATTGCCGGTCTGGTCGCCGCAGGTGTTCATCCCTCACCGATTCCCTATGCCGATTTTGTCACCACCACCACCCATAAAACCCTGCGTGGCCCAAGGGGAGGACTGATCCTGGCTAAAGAGAAACATGCCAAGGCGCTGGACTCCAACATCTTTCCCGGTATCCAGGGCGGCCCGCTTGTCCATGTGATTGCTGCAAAAGCGGTTGCTTTTAAAGAGGCCATGACCCAGGAATTTATTCAGTATCAACAGCAGGTGGTTAAAAATGCCGATGTGCTGGCGTCCAGGCTGCATGATCATGAGTTTCGTGTAGTTTCCGGCGGGACCGACAATCATCTGATGCTGATTGATTTAAACAGCAAAAATATCACCGGTAAAGAGGCTGAACGTCTTCTTGAGGATGCCGGTTTGACGGTAAATAAAAACGCCATTCCCTTTGATACCCAGTCGCGTTTCGTGACCGGTGGCATCAGGATCGGTACCCCGGCGGTGACCACCCGTGGTTTGAAGGAATCTGAAATGGTCATGATTGCCGACTGGATCAATCGTGTTCTCAGTAATCGTGATCCTGCCGTGCTTGGTGAGATCAGGCAGGAGGTTCGTGCCCTCTGTGACCGGATGCCGATATATCCTGATCTTCAACGATATGAGCAATAGCAGGAGCCAGCCATGAAATGTCCGTATTGTGATCATCTTGATAACCGGGTTATTGATTCGCGGTTAAACAAGGATAAAACCATCACTCGCAGACGGCGGGCCTGTGCAAACTGCGAACAGCGGTTTACCACCTATGAGCGAATAGAGCTCATGCTGCCCATGCTGATAAAAAAAGATGGGCGTCGAGAACCGTGGGATCGTGGAAAGATCATAACCGGCCTGGAAAAGGCCTGTGAAAAATTACCGGTCAGTGTCGCGGATATTGATGCCTTTGTCGATGACATTGAGCGAAAGCTTCAGGACGCAGGCGGTAAGGAAGTGACCACGGCCCAGGTCGGGGAATGGGTCATGGAGACCCTGCCCGAACTTGACGAGGTTGCGTATGTCAGGTTTGCTTCTGTGTACAGACAGTTCAAGGATGTGAATGAATTCATGGATGAGTTGAAAAACTTTCTTGGTGAACGAGAATCCATGTAAACCAGTATGGCTGGACCAAAATTTTTAACGTCACAGCCACAACGAACGATGAAAATAGCCCGGATCGACATCACTTCGTGGGTGATTTTCGGATAAACCAGCATGGCTGGACCAGATTTATAACGTTACAGCCACAACGAACGATGAAAATAGCCTGATACGACATCACTTCGTGGGCGATTTTCGGATAAACCAGCATGGCTGGACCAAGATTTTTTAACGTCACAGCCACAACCAAGGATGAAAATAGCCTGATACGACATCACTTCGTGGGTTATTTTCG
>JAJRQC010000113.1 GCA_024280455.1 Deltaproteobacteria bacterium
AGCAGGCTTCAAATGGGATAAGTCGGGAAAGAACTGGTACAAAGAAGTAACGATTCATTAACCATTTTTCATTTTATTTTATTTTTTAACCACCAACCCAGAAGGGAGGATTACACAAAATCTCCCTAACGGGATCCGTGTTCCCTCCCTATTTTTTTAAGGAGGAAAATACATGGATATCCAAACCACTCTGCTGACAAGCCTGCGTACATTGGCTGAACAGCACACTGTAGAAACACTTGGGGATCGCAGAGACTATCTTGGCGCATCCGAAATCGGATATTGCCCGAGAAAAGTAATCTTGGAAAAAATCCATCCAGGTGAACACGATCTTGCCACCCTTCTCCGCTTTCAGCGGGGACATATGGCCGAGGACATCATTGCCAGGGCATTTACTGCCGCTGGTTACTCGAATTTTGAGCAGCAGATGGAAATTGTTCTGCCCGGTGATGTTCCGCTCAAGGCCCATATCGACTTTGTTTTCACATCCCAGATTCATAAAATCAAATCCATTCTGGAGATCAAGAGCACCAGCAGGATTCCTGACGGGCCGTACAGCTCGTGGGAGTCTCAGCTCTATATCCAGATGGGCGCTCTTGCCAAACAACATCCTGAGTATTCCATCAAGGGTGCGGTGCTGACGCTTGATCTTGCCCATGGTGAGGTTGCGTTTTTCAACGGCTATGAACCCCAGGAAACGATTTTCAATGGACTCATGGAACGGGCCGGAACCATCTGGTCCCATTATCAGGCCATGCTTCGCGGCAATGATCTTGTCCGGGAAGGCGTAGAGCTTGAAATGAAGACGGAAGTCAGCTCCCTCTGTGGTTTTTGTGATCATATCGCAACCTGCCCCCGGTTTGAGACAGAAGATGTCCCGGAACTGGAAAATGCTGTTGCGGCATTGCAGGAACTGCAGGCCAGGGAGAAAAACATGCAAGGCGAAATCAAGAAAATAAAAAAGCATCTTCTCGCTGTTGTTGAGCAGAAGGGGCCGATTAAATCCGGTGGTTGTTTGTTACGAAAGGCAACCCGGAGCAGGAAATATCTGGATATGGATCGTCTGGAGGCCTTTTTGGCTGAAAGCGGAACTTTTCTGGATGAATACCAGGAAAATCGGTCGTTTTCCTTTCTGGAGATAAGAAAAGCGAAAGCTGCGTAAATAAAAAAAGTTACCCCTTGGGGAGCCAATTTCCCATGGTGGGGATCTGTTGCTCCCTGAGTTTGTATCTATTTCATTCAATACAATGGAGGAACACAATGAACAAGGCAATGGTAATCGGAAATTTAGGCAGTGACCCCGAAGTACGCTACACTCAGAACGAGACCCCGGTGGCAACGTTTTCCGTTGCAAGCACCGAGCGGTGGAAAGATTCTGACGGCAATAAACAGGAGCGCACCGAATGGCACCGTGTTGTTGCCTGGGGCAAACTTGCCGAGATCTGCGGCGAACACCTGAACAAAGGCGATAAAGTCTTTATTGAGGGAAAACTCCGCACCCGGAAATGGGAAGATCAGGAAGGCATAATCCGCTACACCACCGAGATCAACGCCAGGGAACTGGAAATGCTTGGTGGTCGGCAGGATGGCGCTGGTTCTCCGCCCGAGGGTAATACTGCTCACGAAAATGTAGAACCGCCCATGCCCGATGATGTCCCGTTTTAACCGACAATTTTGTGATGGTATCCCGTAATGGGGTGCCATCACCTACCGATTGATTTAAAAAGACTCAGGAGACAATATGACAAGACTTGGATCCCAGGCAAAAGCGGGCTTTTATCCAACCCCGAATACGGTCTGCGAATTGCTGAAAGCAAAGATTATTTTTGATCTTGAAGAAGGTGGCCGACTGCTTGATCCATGTTGCGGAAAGGGAAAAACCCTTTCCCGGCTGGCAAACGGCGTACCAAATTTGACCACCTATGGAATAGAGCTGGATCACCAGAGAGCGCACGAGGCCAGGTCACGGTTGACCAAGGTACTGTGGGGAGATGCATTAACTGAAATGCAGGTTTCACCCAACGCCTTTGGCCTGCTGTACCTGAATCCGCCTTATGATGATGGAGTATCGGATGGCGCAAAATCGCAACGACTGGAAGTTCAGTTTCTGCGGCGCTATCTTGGCACCCTGCAGCAGGGCGGCTATCTGGTGCTGGTTATTCCCTACTACATACTCAAACACTGCGCTAAAGCCCTGGCCCGGTATTTCAAGGTTCAGGTGCTTGGTTTCCCGGAAGAGAAATTCCAGGCTTTCAGGCAGTGCATCGTGTTTGGCAGGAAGAAACTGCTAGTTCCCAAAGAGGAAGCAGAGCAGACCCAGGCCCATTTGGAAGCGTTGGCAGCTATGGAGCCGGATGAATTTATGGATGAGGTGGAAACACTTGAGCATATTGCTCCGGTATCCATAACCGTTCCAGCCCCGGCCAAGCCTCTGACCACTTTCCGGGCCAGAAACATCGATCCGCTGGAGGCAATTCCCCTTGTTCGCAGAGCAGGAATACTCAAAAATGTCCTGACGGAATTGACGCCCAGAAGAAACAACGAGATCCGTCCATTGACCCCGCTGGACAACGGCCACCTGGCCCTGATGCTGGCAGGAGGTTACATGAACGGAGCCATTGAAAAGGATGGTCGGCAACTGGTTATCAAGGGTGTGGTGCATAAATCCGAGACGGTTATCAATGTTCGCGAGAATGATTCGGGCGAAGGCTCCATTACCACCAGGGACCAGTATATCCCGACCGTCAAGGTCATTGACATGCAAACCGCTGAGTTGATCACGGTTCAGTAGTAACTGCCCCGGAGCGGCTCATCTCCGCACTGTCAGGCCTGATCGCATAGGAAAAAACTATTGCTCATCGACCTGACTGCACGGATCTAAACCACTCCAGAACAGTTGCAGGAATACAACTAATAAAAAAATCCCAAACGGGGAGTCTTCCCCGCATGGGGTATCTCCCCATTTCTTTATTACTTTCAGGAGAGATACCACCATGAACAATAACAAGAACAATAAATATGTGAAAATTCAGGCGGCCGGTTTTGTCACCTATTGCGATGCCTTGATTGCCAGGGCTGCAGAGACTGAACTTCTTGCCTGCTTCTTAAGCCTTATCGGTACCCCGTCCAATGTGAAAGCATTGGTAGCCATTTTGTATGGCGGCGATACCTGCCGAGTCTCAAGCCCGGATGATCCAGTCCAGGAATTTGATTTTTTGGGACCGGTACAAACAAGCCGTGAACTGGGTTTCCCGGGAGGCTTGCGGAGTTGTCGAACCAGAAAGATCGGTGAAACCGTCAACAAGGTACTGGTGAGTACGGATTATTTTGCAGAGGGTTCAGCTCCATCGGATAAATCAGGACAATCAGCATTTGTCTATGGCCCGGATTTACCCACCATTCTGGATCGGGCATTTCTGTTGCTTGATGCGGCCACTACCATTCCCCTCAAACCGGAATGGCAGGCCTGGCTGTGGGATGAGGTGCTGCAGCCTGAAAAGCTCTACTCCTTTGGTGGGGAAGAGCTGCGGGAGGCATATCTTGTCAGCTGGCCCGGGGACGACACCCTTCAGGAACGAATCCTTGAGGGAATTGCCATGCACTATCTGAATTGACATAAGCGAAATCAAAAAACACCCACCGGGGGAAGAGCATTTCAATTCCCCTGAGGGGGTATTGTTCTCTTTCTCCTGGTTACAACGGGAGGAAAGAAAACAATGGAAACCGCCACACTCACACCTGAGCCGGAAAGAGTTACAAAAAATGTTGAAGATCCGGAACAGACACAACCCAAAACAATAAAGCTGGCTGAATTTCTGGGTGAATGGGGAGATATTTTAAAATTCCAGGTCATCCGAAATATGGATCCGGTCTATTCGCCGAAAGACGAAGATGATTGGGACAGAGAGGCCAGAGAAAAACTGAAACAACTTATCCGTCCGCCATTTGAATCACAGACCCGGCGAGGGATTCTGCCGGTGGCCCGGTCTTTTTATAAGGAAGATAACAAGGCCGCCTTTCTGGTTGGCGAAATGGGGAGCGGGAAGACCTTCATGGGGCTTGCGGTAGCTCATCTTATTCCCAAACCAGGTAAAAGAATCCTGATCCAATGCCCAGGTCATCTGGTGCAGAAATGGATACGGGAAGCAGAAGAAACCATACCCGGCTGCACCTGCTTTAATCTGAACGATAAAAGCATGGAACAGCTCCTTGCCCACAAACTCCATTTGACCCGGCCAATCGGCACGGAGATATGGGTTATCGGCAAGGAACGGGCAAAACTTCATTTCCAGCGCAAACGGCAGCTTGTTATTCGCCGTGGCGCTGAATGCTGTCCCGAATGCGGCAGAGCGGTCGAATGCTCTGAAACCGACAAGGCTCCCGGCTGTGAACATTGCGGAGCCAGGATGTGGGCTGCAGACAGGGATAAAGTCCGGCGCTATGCCAAGGCCGAGTTCATCAAACGGTTTTTTCCGAAAAACTTCTTTGACCTCCTCATTCTTGACGAGGTGCATGAACTTAAAGGTGGCGGCACTGCCCAGGGCCAGGCAATGAGCTGTTTGATTGCCCGGTCGAAAAAGGTGCTGGCATTGACTGGAACCCTCATGGGGGGATATGGGCGCGATTTATTTTATCTGCTCTGGCGAATGTTTCCCCGTTTGATGAAGGCGGCAGGCTTTGAATATGGCCGCACTCTGCAGTTTGCTGAACGCTACGGTGTTGTCCAGCGTACCTATGACAGTAAAGATGTTGGTGTCAGTCTGAACATTGCCAGTATCCATTGACGGAGTTTCTGCACGTTATTCATTTGTGCCGACACTGACAGCCGTGGATTTACTGCGTGACGCAGGATGGTTCCCCATCCATGCAGAACAGAGCGCAGTCCGGGTTGCCAGACGGGAAGGATACCAGCGTCACCTGATCCGTTTTGCCAAGAACGGCCTTTCGTTTGACGGCGAACGGGTTGACCTGGTTCTGTATAATTCCCATGACCGTGGATGCGCTTTCAAGCTGATTGCCTCGGTCTGGCGGCAGATCTGCGGAAACGGCTTGATGGTGGCCTCGGAGTTTGCCAACTTCAGTCACAAGCATATCTGTTTCAAGCCGGATGATTTTGTTCATTCGGCTGGAGAGATCGCTTCCGCTGCCGGCATTATTGCCGAACGGGTTGACGAGATGAAGGTTATCGAGATGACCCCGGATGAGAGAGGCGTGTTTGCTCAGGCTGCTCACAGCCTGGTTTATGGCGATCCTGAACAGGCCCCGATCCAGCCGCAACAGTTGCTTGAAGAACGGCGATACGATGACAAAGGCAAAGATCTTTGGACATGCTATAATATTTGCCAGGAAAATATTTGCCGAGGCGGCCTCAAAGGAACCACCAGAGGCAGCAACGGTCGAATGAGAAGAACAACAACCAGGCCGGTCAAGGCGCTTGATCGAAACATCAAGCTCAACCAGGCTCTTTGGGTACTGACCGAGAAAATGGCGGAGTTGAAGCAGGCTGATACCAGCCTTTCGGTTGTATCTGCCTGAAATCAATTCACCCACTAACCGCAGCCGTCTCCTTTAAGGGGACGGCTTTTTTATTGTATACTGTAAAGATACAGGTTACAATAGACCATGATCAAAAGTTTCCGACACAAAGGGCTGGAAAAATTTTTCAAAACAGGAAGCAAAGCTGGTATCCAGGCCAAGCATGCAGCGAAGCTGAGAAGAATACTTGGTTTACTGGATGTGGCAACAAAAGCGGATGATGTTAATCTTCCCGGCTACAGGCTGCACCCTTTGACCGGTAAACAAAAAGGATTTTTTTCAGTTTGGGTCAATGGAAACTGGCGTGTAATTTTTCGTTTTGTCGGGGATGATGTCGAACTTGTAGATTATCTGGATTACCATTAAGAGGTTATTGTCTATTATGAGCGCAATGTATAATCCTCCCCACCCTGGGGAAATCATAAAAGAAGATGTCCTGGAGGCCGAAGGCATCAATGTGACTGAGGCTGCCCGGCAACTCGGGATTTCCCGGGTCACCCTGTCAAGGCTGCTAAACGGCAAGACAGGGATTTCGGTGGATATGGCCCTTCGTCTTTCCCAATGGCTTGGTACAACTCCCGAGGTCTGGCTGCGTATGCAGGATGCCTGTGATTTATGGCGGGCTAGAAAAACAAAACGTCCTCAAGTAAAGCCGCTCAAAGGCCGCGAGAATACCTGTTCTCCAGCCTGATCCCTTCATAATTTTTTTGACTGCAGCCGTCTCCTTCGAGGGACGGCTTTTTTATTGCCTTACGTATAATGTATACTTTTAACGCTATACAAAATTATAAATATTTTTTCATTGCTTGTATTGATACGGTAGGATATATATTTATGACAATAATGCTATACAAATATCCTTTGAATGGATAAGGAAAAGAATGAAACTCATCATACTTAACCAGAAAGGTGGCGTCGGGAAATCCACAGTCGCCACTAACATGGCCTATGGCCTGGCGCTCTCCGGAAAGAGAACCCTGCTCGTTGACCTTGATCCCCAAGCTCACTCCACAGTTATTTTTTGCTCGGATCTTCCCAAAACCAATACGGTTAGCGAACTCCTTTCAAAAAAATCCTTCAAAATTGGTGATGCAATCCAGGAGGCCAAGATTGGTGACAATGAAGAACCGGTGAAAAATCTATCCATCATTCCGGCCAATATTCATTTGGCCATTACCGCCGAGCAGATCACCACTAAAATTCATCGGGAAAAGTTGCTTCACAATCATCTGAAAAAAATCGAGAACGATTTTGATTTTATCATTATCGACTGCCCTCCTTCTGTTAATGTGCTGACAGTCAATGCAATTTATACATCAGATCTGATCATCATCCCGACAATCTACGGACGTTATTCACTTGATGGCATTGCCGATCTTTTCCAGTCCATTGAAGATGTCAAAGAAACCAGCGATTTTAAGTATATGATCTTGAGAAATAACCGTGATTCCCGCAACAAACTCTCCAATGAATTTGTCGAAGAACAACTGGCCCCGTTCAAAAATAATCTTCTTCAAACCATAATCCGAAGAAACGAGGCCATCAACCAGACCCAGATGAACAATGAACCTGTAATGGTCTTTGACCCCAGATCATACGGAGCAGAAGATTTCAAAAAACTTACCAGGGAAATTATCAGCTATGGCAGCTAAAAAAATTACCGGCAAATCCAAGCTGGCAAAAACAGTCGAATCGAAAGAACAGACCAAAGAACAACTTGACTTGGTAACGCCAAGTAAAAAGGCGACATTAAAAGCTTACCGGTTGTATAATGATGATATTGCCCGGTTAAAAAAAATAACCGCAACCATGAACAGAGCGAGTCACCGGCACATCAGTGAAACCGCCGCAATCCGTGCTCTACTCGTGCTGGGGAGTAATGCTTCAGGGGAAAGGCTATTGAATGCGCTAAGAAAAACGATATAATCAAATACATCAATAACGCTATACACAAATATATCTACTTTCGTATACTATATGTGACGAAACACGTTTAATTTCAATGGAATAAACGAAAAATAAACTATGGCAAACAAGAAACAGCGTGTAATAAAAAACGAAGAATCAATACACCATATAAAACATACAAATGCATAGTCAAACCCGAAACATACTCCAGGCACTGAACCAGACGGAATGTCTCTATCACCGGCTTGTGTTGCTTGTAGGGGAAACCCGTTCAGGAAAAACAACTGTCCTGCAGGAAGTATGCAATGAAATTGCTATTACGCCGGTCAATCTCAATCTTGAGTTATCACGATTGATGCTTGAGATGACGGCTAAGCAACGGACATTGCAACTCTCTAAAATTTTAGAAGAAATGGTAAACAGCACTGATGACAAAACCATAGTCATCGACAACATAGAGATACTCTTTGACGTCAATTTGCAGCAGGATCCTTTGCGACTTTTGCAAAAGATTTCCCGCAATAAAAATATCATCGTATCCTGGAATGGAATCGTGAATAATGGGAAGTTGATGTATGCTGTTCCCGGCCATCCGGAATACAGGAGATATGATAAGTCAGATTTATTCATAATACCGATGCAAAAGATGAACAAATTTTAAGAGTTCGTAATATCACGAAGGAATTTTCTTATGAAATACGGAGACCTAATCCAGTTTGATCCCATCGAGTCAGTTGTCCAGCTGCGCGATGCTGATCATGCCTCTGCTGCCCAGCAACTGGTCAGTACCTATGTTATTTCCGATGAAATGGCAGACAGGCTGATCTCGCTTGTAATCCCACAACTCCAGTTTGAACAACCTATGGACAATAAAGGGCTGCTGGTTGTGGGTAACTATGGCACAGGTAAATCACATTTGATGTCTGTAATCTCCACCATTGCAGAGGATGTTTCATCACTGGATGTCATGGCCCATGCCGGAGTAGCTGAGGCTGCAAAACAAATCGCCGGTCGCTTCAAGGTTATTCGTACCGAGATCGGGGCAACAACCATGTCGCTGCGTGATATCCTTGTTGCAGAACTGGAGGAAAATCTGGAAAAATTCGGTGTCGAGTATGTTTTTCCTGAGGCAGATACCATTTCCAGCCATAAGCGGGCCTTTGAAGACATGATGGGCAAATTTCAGGATGTGTTCCCTGAGCAAGGCCTCTTGCTCGTTGTAGATGAACTCCTTGACTATCTCCGCACCCGTAAAGATCAGGAACTTATCCTGGATCTTAATTTTTTGCGTGAGATTGGAGAAGTATGCAAAGATCTTAATTTTCGCTTTATCTCAGGCGTTCAGGAGGCAATTTTTGACAGTCCTCGCTTTGCCTTTGTCGCTGACAGTATCCGCCGGGTAAAAGATCGTTTTGAGCAAGTCCTGATAGCCCGCAATGATGTTAAATTTGTTGTTGCCCAGCGTTTACTTAAAAAGAGCCCTGAGCAGCAGGCGCAAATAAGGGAATACCTGACAGACTTTGCCAAATTTTATTCCCATATGAATGAACGGATGGATGAATTTGTCAGTCTGTTTCCCATCCATCCTGATTACATTGACACCTTTGAACGGGTTACGGTTGTTGAAAAGAGAGAAATTTTAAAAACCCTGTCAATGGCCATGAAGCGTAAACTTGACGAAGAAGTCCCAGCGGACAAACCGGGACTGATCGCCTATGATTCCTACTGGAACACGCTGCGGCAAAATGCATCTTTCAGATCAATTCCCGAAATCAGAGACGTTATAGAGTGCAGCCAGGTTCTTGAGTCCCGTATTGAAAGCGCCATAGCCAGACCACAGTACAAAGATATGGCCCTGCGGCTGATCCATGCCCTGTCCATTCATCGTCTGACCACCGGGGATATTTACTCAGCAATGGGGGCAACTCCGGAAGAATTACGGGATGAACTCTGTCTTTTTGAACCAATGATCACGGACCTGGGAAGCGATGAACCTGAAAAAGATCTCCAGACCCATGTGGAAACGGTTTTGCGCGAAATCCATCGGACTGTCAGTGGTCAATTCATTTCCTCCAATCCGGACAACCGGCAATATTACCTGGATCTCAAAAAAACTGACGATTTTGACGCCCTGATCGAAAACAAGGCAGAAACGCTGGATGACAGCCAGCTTGACCGGTTTTACTATGAAGCCCTTCGCCGGGTAATGGAATGCCAGGATACCACCTACGTTACCGGCTACAAAATATGGCAGCATGAACTGGTCTGGCAGGAGCACAAGGCTGCCCGCAGTGGGTATCTCTTTTTTGGTTCGCCGGATGAACGCTCAACAGCAGCACCGCAAAGAGATTTTTATCTCTATTTTATTCAGGTGTACGATTCCAGCCCCAAGCTGAAACGGTATATCAATGAGAAAAATCAGGATGAAGTTTTCCTGCAGCTCAGCGGCATGGATGATGAATTCCAGGACAGTTTAAAATATTATGCTGCAGCCCTGGATCTTGCATCCGTCTCATCCGGCCATGCCAAATCCACCTATGAAAGCAAGGCCAATACTTTCCTGCGCAAGCTGGTAGGCTGGCTGCAGAAAAATATGACCACAGCCTTTGAGCTTACCTATCAGGGCCGGACCAAATCCATGACAGAGTGGGTCAAAGGAAAATCAATACGTGATATCTCTGGAATTGCCTCAAATGAAACTATAAATTTCCGGGATATGATCAACACGGTTGCCGGTATCTGTCTGGCTCCCAGGTTTGAAAACCAGGCCCCCGAATACCCTTATTTTTCCGTTTTGGTTACCGGTCGCAACCGGGAACAGGCAGCCTTTGATGCCTTAAGGGCAATTGGTGGGCAAAACCGGACCAAGCAGGCCACTGCTGTCCTTGATGGACTGGAATTACTTGATGTGGATAAGATTGATCCCTATAAATCAAAATATGCCGGCTTCCTTCTTGACTTGGTCAAACAAAAAGGTCATGGCCAGGTCGTGGGGCGGAGTGAAGTGTTTCAGGACGATCACGGCCTTGAATACATGAATCCAGGGCTCTTCCGAATTGAACCTGAGTGGACAGTGGTGCTGCTGGCAGCCTTGGTCTATTCCGGCGATATTGTCCTGGCCATTGTCGGGAAAAAATTTGATGCGACCAATCTTCAACAGCTGGCTTCCACCTCTATTGACGAGTTGATCCATTTTAAACATATGGAACAACCAAAGGATTGGAATCTGCCAGCCTTAAAGGCCATGTTTGAGCTTCTTGGTTTACCTCCCGGCAAGGCACAGCTCGTAACCCAGTCAAAAGATGATGCGGTTCAGGACATGCAGGACAGAATTTTAAAAATCGTAAAACGTCTTGTCATGGCCGGGCAGTTATTACGCGAGGGCGTTTCTTTCTGGGGTGTTGATCTTCTGGCAGCCTCAAACCTTGCGGGTCACCGGGAAGAGCTTGAAAAGGCTAAATCCTTTTTTGAATCTCTCCAGGCCTATTCCACCCCTGGAAAATTAAAAAATTTCCGATATTCGGCTGACGAGGTCCGAAGCTATGAACCTGCCATTCAAACACTTGACAACCTGAACAAAATTCGGAACTTTGCCACCGAGCATGGTGGAACTGCTTCCTGGTTATCCATGGCTGAGGCAAACCTGCCGTCAGATCATGCCTGGATCGACCGAATGACAACCGCCAGAAAAGATATTCTTGATTCTTTGGGGGCATCACTTTCCAAAGTGATGGCCGGTTCAAGGGAAATCTCATCCAGGTTACAGGAGCTGAAAAAAGAATATATCAAAATTTATCTTGGCCTGCATAGCAAAGCCAGGCTGGGCATTAATGACGATAAACGCAAGGCAGCGCTGCTGAATGACGCAAGGCTTACCACCCTGCAAAAACTTGCTACTGTAAAAATTATGCCCAAGCAACAGCTCACGGATTTTCAAAATCAGCTGGCAAGTTTACAGAGCTGTTTTTCATTGACCAAACAAGACCTTGAGAATTCACCCATTTGTCCCCATTGCGGTTTTCGCCCTGCAACGGAACTCTCCACCACAGCGGCGGTGGGCTCCCAAATGATAGAGCAGATGGATGACAAACTCGATACTCTGCTTGAAAACTGGACAAAAACAATTTTGGAGAACCTTGAAGATCCCGTTACCCAGGCCAATATGAATCTGCTCAAAGCTGACGAGCAGGCAACACTGGAAGGTTTCATGAAAAGCAAAACCCTTCCCGATCCCATGAGCACGGATTTTGTCAATGCCCTGCAGGAAGTACTTTCCGGTCTTGTCAAAGTCTCCATAAAATTTGCCGACCTGCAAAAGACCATTGCCAATGGCGGTGGCCCTGCCACTCCGGATGAATTGAAAAAAAGATTCGTTGACTATATTGATAACCTCACCCGTGGCAAAGATCAGGCAAAAGTAAGGATAGTTTTTGGTTCGTAGTTCATGGTTTGTGGTTTCTGGTTCGTAGTTCTTGGTTGGGGTAAAATGGCGCAGATAGAAAGATTTGAGGATATTCAGGGGTGGCAGAAGGCTCGGGAACTGACTAAAGAAATTTACCGGATTTCAAACCAGGGCGAATTTGCTAAAGATTTTGGTCTTAGAGATCAAATACGTCGGGCTTCAGTATCAATTATGTCCAACATTGCCGAAGGGTTTGGTCGAGGAGGAAATAAAGAGCTCATTCAATTTCTTTCAATGGCTGGAGCTTCAGCTTCAGAGGTACAAGCCCAGCTCTATGTTGCCACGGATGTTGGCTATATAACAAAAGAACAATTTCAACAATTATTTAACCTGGCACAATCAACAGGGAAACTGATTGGTGGCTTTATACGTTATTTACAGAACACCGAACATAAAGGAGTTAAATTCAAGTGAGCCAGCAAAATTATCCAACTCCAACTAAGAACCATAAACTACAAACCACAAACCAAAAGCTGCATGAATGTGAATGAAAAACAAATACAGGATCTGATCCGTGAAGGAGAAGGAATAACCACGGAGTTCAAAACCTGCCGAAACCAGATCAACCGGGATGTATATGAAACGGTTTGTGCTTTTCTCAATCGTCATGGTGGGACTCTCCTGCTCGGTATAAAGGATTCTGGTGAAGTCCAGGGGGTAGACCATGACGCAATCCAGCAAATAAAAAAGGATTTCGTAACAGCCATTAATAATCCTCAGAAGCTGACCCCGGCTACCTACCTTTCCGTGGAGAAGATAGAAATAAACGGAAAAACACTTCTCTATATTTATGTGCCTGAAAGTTCTCAGGTGCATCGTTGTAATGGCCGCATTTATGACCGCAATGAAGATGGTGATTTTGATATTACCGATCATACTGTTCAGGTTGCCAGACTCTATCAGCGCAAAGATGCCTCTTTTAGCGAAAATAAAATCTACCCGTGGATTCAGGTTGCTGATCTGCGGGCTGATTTAATTGAAAAATGCCGCAATTATGTCCGAATCAAGTCAAAAGACCATCCATGGGCAGGTATGGATGACCTGCAACTTCTGCAAAGTGCCGGGCTATATCTCGCAGATCCATTTACCAAAGAATCAGGAGTTACTCTGGCCGGAACAATGTTGTTTGCCCCGGATCAGTTAATTCTTCGGGTCTGTCCTGCTCACCGCACAGACCTGATCCTGCGAAAAGTGAATGTGGATCGCTATGACGACCGTGATCTGGTCCGAACAAATCTCATTGATAGTTACGATCGTATCCTGGCCTTTATCAAAAAGCATCTGCCCGACCCCTTTTACCTGGAAGGCATTGAACGAAGAAGTCTGCGTGGTGCTATTTTTCGGGAAGTAGCCTCCAACATGCTTATTCATCGTGAGTATAGCAGCGGCATTCCGGCCCGTCTCATTATCGAATACGGCAAGGTGACAACCTACAATGCCAATCGTCCCCATGGCTTTGGTGCGCTCAACCCGGACAATTTTGCTCCCTATCCCAAAAACCCGGTTATCGGCGCTTTTTTTCGTGAAATAGACCGGGCCGATGAGCTTGGCTCTGGTATGCGTAAGATGATGCTGTATGGAAAACAATATGGCGGGGCTGATCCGCAGCTCATTGAAGGAGATGTATTTCAGATGATTGTTGCAGTGCCGGAGTTTGGTGAAAATCCGGCCAATATTCCTGAAACGATTATCGGGGATGATTCCGGGTCACCATCAAGTCCGCACCAAGTTACTCCCGAAGTTGGCACTAAGTTGGCACTAAGTCGGCACCAAGTTAAAATACTGCGTAATTGCAGGCAAGACAGCACATTATTGGAGTTGATTGCGATTACAGGCCGATCGGATCGCACCAAGTTCAGGAACCAGGTTCTCAATGAATTGCTGGACATTGGCCTTATTGAAATGACCATTCCGGATAAACCTCGCAGCAGCAAACAAAAATATCGAATCACTCGAAAAGGCGAAGAACTATTGGAGAGCAGCACATGAGCGCAAAACCACAAAAGCTATTTAAAGATCCATCTTCTTCTGCTTTATCCGGCCCGGTTACCTGCCTGGGGATGGAGTTTGAGAGTGATGAAGCCCGGCGGGAATATTTCACCGAAGAGTTACGCAAAAAATTACAGGAGCCTGAATTCCGGGCCATCGAGGGTTTTCCCATCGGGGAGGATGAGGACATTCTTACCCTGTCTGATCCGCCTTATTATACGGCCTGTCCTAATCCATGGATTGAGGATTTTATTGAGCAATGGGAAAAGGATAAACCGACACCCGAGAATGATGAACCTTACCACCGGGAGCCTTTTGCCGCTGATGTGAAGGAAGGCAAGAATGACCCCATCTATAATGCCCATTCCTATCATACCAAAGTGCCGCACAAGGCCATTATGCGCTATATCCTCCATTATACAGAACCTGGGGATATAGTTTTTGATGGTTTTTGCGGAACAGGAATGACCGGGGTTGCAGCCCAGATGTGTGGGGATCGGGCAGTGGTTGAATCGTTGGGTTACAAGGTTGATGATGATGGAGTTATATACCAGCTTGATGAAAATGTAGCGGTTCCTGGTTCAGAGTTTCTGGTTCCTGGTTCCAGCAACCAACCAGAAACCAGAAACCAAGAACCTCAAACCAAAAAGAAATGGGTGAAGTTTTCCAGACTTGGTGTACGAAGGGCTGTTCTCAATGACCTGTCTCCGGCGGCTACGTTTATTGCTTACAATTATAATACGCCGGTTGATGTGGCTGAATTTGAAGCCGAGGCCAAGCGCATTCTGGCTGAGGTGGAAAAAGAATGTGACTGGATGTATGAGACTAAGGATAAATCCGGTCGTGTTGGTAAGATAAATTATACTGTTTGGTCTGATGTCTTTGTTTGTCCTGAGTGTGCAGGAGAAGTTGTTTTTTGGGATGCAGCAGTGGATAAAGATATAGGTAAAGTGATGGATAAATTTCCTTGTCCGCATTGCCAGGCTGAGCTTACTAAAAGAAGTATAGAGCGGGCGTGGATAACAACTTACGATCCCGCAATTGAGGAGACAAAACGTTTAGCAAAACAAATACCTGTTATCATTGATTTCTCTATAGGCAAAAAACGCGCAAGAAAAACGCCAGATGATCAAGATATTAGTATAATTTCAAAAATTAATAATATAGATATTCCATATTGGCACCCAACAAACATTATTCCTTTAGGAGTAAAAACAACAGATCCATTTCGTGTAGGAGTGCAAAATGTTCATCATTTTTTCACAAATCGAAACCTAATAACAGCATCAACGTTTACTGAAAAAATATCAAACAGCAGGTATCTGTCTATTTTAACGGGAGTAATGTCAGATATATCAAAAATGGCAAGAGTTAAAGTTGGTTATTATTTTAAAGGTGGTGGAGGACCTTTTATTCCAGGACTATCAGGAACATTATACATTCCAAGCCTGTCTGTAGAAAAAAGGCCCACATTTGCGATGAAAAATCGTATTTCAACTTTCAGTAGATCATTTTCTCGCAGTAAATTTAAAGTATTTCCATTAATTAATACATCATCAAGTTCTTCATTGTTTGAAGTACCATCAGACAGTTTAGATTATTTGTTTCTTGATCCACCCTTTGGTTCAAATATTATGTACTCTGAACTAAATATCTTGTGGGAGTCATGGTTAAAAATAACTACCAATAACAAAGAGGAAGCAATAGAAAACAGAATACAACACAAAGATAGCAATGAATATAGAAAGATAATGACTCTTTGTTTCGGAGAGGCTTATCGAATTCTCAAGCCAGGAAAATGGATGACTGTTGAGTTTTCTAACACAAAAGCATCCGTATGGAACAACATTCAAACATCATTGAATGATGCAGGTTTTATCGTTGCTAACATTTCAGCTCTCGACAAGAAACAAGGTAGTTTTAATGCGGTAACTAATACCACATCGGTAAAGCAAGATCTCGTAATCTCCGCCTACAAACCAAATGGTGGTTTTGAAGAACGCTTTCTCTCCGAAGCCTCCAGTGAAGAAGGAGTATGGTATTTTGTCCGCACTCACTTAAAATATCTTCCTATCACTAAACGCCAGGGCAGCCAGCTTGTCGCCATCCCGGAACGAGATCCCCGCATCCTCTTTGATCAGATGGTGGCCTATTATGTCCGCAAAGGCTACCCGGTTCCTCTGTCCAGCCAGGAATTCCAGATCGGCCTAACTCAACGCTTTGCAGAGCGGGATGGCATGGTTTTCCTGCCTGAACAGGTGGCAGAGTATGACCGAAAAAAAATGACAGCCAAAGAACTGGTTCAGGCCTCTCTTTTTGTCTCAGACGAGGCATCTGCCATCCAGTGGCTGCGCCAAAAGCTAAAAACTAAACCGCAGACATTCTCTGACATCAACCCGCAGTTCATGCAGGAAATCAGCGGTTGGAAAAAAGTAGAAAAACCCCTGGAACTCTCCACCCTGCTCAAACAGAATTTCCTCTGCTATGACGGCAAGGAAAAAGTACCGGAGCAAATCCACGCCTACCTCTCCACCAACTGGAAGGATATGCGAAATCTTCCCAAAGAAGACCCAACCCTCAAAGCCAAGGCCAAAGATCGCTGGTATGTGCCGGACCCCAACAAGGCCGGTGACCTGGAAAAACTCAGGGAACGCGACCTGCTCAAAGAGTTTGAAACCTACAAAACCGTCAAAAAATTCAAACGCAACGACCGCTTCCGCCTCGAAGCAGTCCGGGCCGGTTTCAAAAACGCCTGGCAGGCCAGAGACTACAAAACCATCATCACCATTGCCGAAAAAATACCACCCAAAATCCTCGAAGAAGACCCCAAACTCCTCATGTGGTACGATCAGGCAGTAACCAGAATGGGAGATGAGTAATGGCCAGAGCTGACCTGTTAATTCGTCTTGTCCAATCAGGAATACGCCATGATAAGACGAAATTCAGAAAGTTGTTGAGGCGATTATTGCCGAAGAGCGGTCTAAGCAACACAAGGTGCTGGCCGACAAACTCGAAGCAATACTGAGCAATGCTACACCAATTGATCGCAGCATATCCAATGGTATCGCGAGGCCGGATCAGCGCATAGGCAACTTACTCCATGAAATTACGCCGGATCGGAAGCTGACGGATCTTATATTACCACCGGAGATAGTTGAAATTTGTCAGGGACTCGTGCAAGAGCACCATCGGGTTGACTTGTTGCGCTCTTACAATTTAGAGCCCCGTAATCGTCTGTTGCTTATCGGGCCTCCGGGGAATGGAAAGACATCACTTGCAGAGGCTATTGCTGATGCACTGATGGTTCCTTTGCTGGTTGTTCGATATGAGAGTGTAGTCGGAACATATTTAGGAGAAACAGCTGTCCGATTAAGAAAAATCTTTGAATACGCATCTACCAGAAAATGTGTTCTGTTTTTTGATGAATTTGAAACTTTGGGGAAGGAGAGAGGTGATACTCACGAAACAGGAGAAATAAAAAGGGTTGTCAGCTCGTTGCTTCTCCAGATAGATACATTACCGAGCCATGTAGTAGTCATCGGTGCAACAAATCATGCAGAGCTGTTGGATCGTGCTGTCTGGCGACGATTTCAAGTTCGTATGCGTCTCCCCGTACCGACGCGAGCTCGTTTGACAGAATGGTTTGAAAAATTTGAACGTCGTATAAATGTATCATTGAATTATTCTCCATTAACCTTGGCAAAAAAACTATATGGGGCAAGTTTTGCAGAGGTTGAAGAGTTTGGTATCACCGTTTTTCGTCAATATGTTCTTGAACAACCAGGTTCAGACATGAAATCTGTCATTTCCCGTACCCTCAAGCATTGGGCAGCCAGGTCTGTAAAAGTAGCCCAGCAGGGTGGAGGAAATGAATAATGGCAGACCGACCATTGTTATTGTTCCCTGCTCCTGAACCGGCATCAAAATCAAAGTTAGGAGGTGGAGGTGGGAATGTTCACAAGCCATCTCATGGGACACAGGTGCATCGTGTCGCGCCGCAACTTCAACAACTGCAAAAAGCTTTAAACAATAAAGCAATTGCTGTCCAAAGCTCCTCGTCCGGTATTGAGCCTGAACTTGCATTAGTGATTGAGACTATTGGCAGCGTTGATGGATTTTTAAGCGCGGTTAATAAGATAGATGGCCTTGAATGGCTTGGAGAGTATGAACAGGATGAAATAATTCCTGATGAATATTTTTACGATGTAAAACATGAAGAAAAAAAACTTAGCGGCAGATTGTTCTTTTTATTTACCAATCAAGCCGCTATGGCGCAGCTCTTAAACCTGTGGGAAAAATTTGAACAAAATCCAGGCAAAAAATTCGGGGAGATATTTGATTATGGATATGCGAGCATTGGCCGTCTTTTTGAGCAAGTCAAGACAATCCGACTTTGGGATGTTCAAGACCGTTTATTAGAAACAGGTGTACTTGATGCTTGGCGTGAAGATCTGGAACATGATGGCGAAAGGCCGATTCGTTTTGAGGTAGAGCTTTGGTTTCGAAACAGTCATGAAGTGAGGCAGACTCAGCAGAAATATATTGCCAACCTGGTACAGCAGTACGAAGGAAATGTGCTGAGCCAATGTATCCTCGAAGACATTTCGTATCATGCCTTATTAGCTGAATTACCGGCAAATGCGATACAGGACCTGCTTGATGACCAGACTACCGAACTGGTTAAATGCGATAATATCATGTTCTTCCGACCTGTGGGACAAATATCAGTTGGAGAACAACCTGATGAAGATACCACGGAGATCGAGACGTTTCAGGAATCCCCCCTACCAGCAGGCAACCCTGTAATTGCCGTCTTTGACGGGCTTCCCCTGGCTAACCATGAACTATTGGCGGAGAGGCTCATTATTGATGATCCCGATGATTGGTCTTCCGATTATTCCGCATCTGAGCGAATACATGGGACAACCATGTCGGCCTTGGTGGTGCACGGTGACCTGAATGATTCTGGCCATACGTTAGAGACCCCTGTTTACATTCGCCCTATCATGAAACCTGACCCAAACGATTGGCATAATCCTCGTAGAGAATGTATTCCAAGAGACGTTTTAGCAGTTGATCTTATACACAGGGCTGTAAAAAGAATTTTAGAAGGTGATGGAGACGAAGAGGCGATAGCACCGACAGTTAAAATTATTAACCTGTCTATCGGGGATCCGAGCCGACAATTTGATGTTGTCATGAGTCCGCTGGCAAGATTGCTGGATTGGTTAAGTTCGAAGTACAATGTATTGTTTTTTGTCAGTACAGGTAATCAATTAGCCCCTGTTTCCTTAGGAATAAATCGTTCAGAGTTTGAAGCTCTTTCAGCCGATGATTTAGAAAAAATCATCATCGAAGCTTTGCATGAAGATGCCAGAAACCGCCGTCTACTCTCTCCAGCTGAAAGTATCAACGCTATAACAGTTGGTGCAGTTCATCTTGACACATCTGAAGTTGTTCATACCGCAAACCGATTTGATCCTTTTGAAAAGATTCTCCCCAGTCCTGTTTCTTCCGTCGGCAGTGGATATCGCAGGTCTGTAAAACCTGATATCGTATTTCCTGGAGGGAAGCTCTGGTATGAGAAACCGTTTTTAGACAGCCAACCCGTATTATTAACAGTAACAAATACAACAGTTGCACCAGGAAATAAAGTTGCCTATCCCGGAAAAGTGGAAGGTGAACTTGCCGCAATCGCATATACCCGCGGTACAAGTAATTCGACGGCATTAATCAGTAGAGCCGCTGGATTGTGTCATGATTCTCTAGTTCAAATAATTAATGAACAAGCTCCTCCTGAAATTGATGCTGATACATATATTGCCACTTTACTCAAAGCAATGGTGGTTCATGGTTGTTCCTGGAATGATTTCGGACAAGAGCTTTCTGATATTTTGAGGCATTCAAAAGTTGGTGAGCAGGTTGAGCATTTTGCAAGAAGCATATATTCACATAACTCGGCTATAACAAACGAGATCAATAGACAATATAACAAGATTTTGCATCGTTGGTTGGGTTACGGAATGCCTGAAATTGATCGGGTTCTTGATTGTACTGAACAGCGAGCCTCACTCCTTGGTTTTGGCCAGTTACCTGATGGTGAAGCCCACATTTTCCAATTACCTTTACCCCCTTCCCTTGCTTCACGTCCTGAATGGAGAAGGTTAACCGTCACTCTTGCGTGGCTTTCGCCGGTTTCTCCCAATACCCAAAAATATAGAACAGCCAGTCTGTGGTTTGAAATCAATAACAGCATAGCTTCCAGCAGAACAGATGTGGATTATCATGCTGTTCGCAGAGGAACCGTGCAACATGAAGTTTTTGAAGGTGACAGCGCGGAACCATTTGTTGATGGAGATACTGTAGAGATAAAAGTAAACTGCCGGTCAGATGCGGCAAAAATTGCCGAGCCAATTGGCTACGGACTGGTAGTTTCGTTGGAAGTTAGCGATGGTGTTGATATTGCTGTTTACGATGAAATCAAGACTCGAATTGCTCCTCTTGTACAAATTCAACAAGCCACAGGCGGGAATGAGTAACCTAATGCATTACATGATTAATCGTGAATTCAGACTTGTACACTTGTGCAGTGTACAAGTTGATGTTGTGACATGGTTGACTTGTACACAATCAGGTGCACAAGCCCAGGGAGAAAAACAATGAGCGGTGGTCATTTTAATCACGAGGAATCCTATCTGGATTACATTGCTGACCAGTTGGAACAGGATATCAAATATAACGAAGTCCCTTGGGATAATCCTGTGAAAAAGGATGATGAAGAATATTACAGCTTTCAGCTGGAAACAAAGTCCATTGAGTACCTCAAGGGGGTAGCCAGACAACTGAGAGAGCTGCGGAGCGTCTTGCATGAATATGATTATGCTGTATCTGGGGACACCTGCGAAAAGACTTTTCAGGAACGGGTTGGGATAAAATAGGAGAAAATTCCAATGAATATAAATGCAAGTATCGTCGATCAGAGAATTGTCGGAATTATCGAAGATCATGGGGATTGGCTGCCGGTCGGAAATGATATAAATAAGAAAAAATCAGCGGCCTTTGTTTTGCTCTGCATGTCTACCTCCTTGGAATTTACTCTGGAAGAGGCAGCTGAATTACTTACTGAAGGCGGCAATGATGCCGGGGTTGATGGCCTGCATATTGGTGAAGTGGATGACGGTGAATTTGTCGTTACCCTGTTTCAGGGAAAGTATAAGGTCAAAGATTTAAGTGGCTCTGCCAATTTCCCGGAAAATGGTGTCCAGAAGGCGGTAAACACTGTTCAGGTGTTGTTTGATCCTGCCCGTAAAGTTGCACTTAATGAAAAAATTGCACCTAAAATCGAGGAGATACGGTCTTTGATTCGTGATGCATATATTCCCGTAGTGAGAGTAATACTCTGCAATAACGGAGAACCATGGACTGAACAGGCGGACAATTGGATAAGTGAAGCCAAAAATGACTTTGGGGAAAGCGTGCATTTTATTCATTTTAATCACAACTCCATTGTTCAAATCCTCCAACGTAGCAAACAGGTAGATACCAATCTGATCCTTAATGGACAGGCAATTGTTGAAGATATGAATTTCATGCGCGTATTGGTTGGTCGCATTTCTGTTCAGGAAATTCAACGCCTCTTTAACGATCATGGCGACAACCTGTTGGAACGTAATATACGGCGTTATCTCGGCCTGCACACCAACCGCGTGAATAGAGGTATTCATGAAACACTTTCAGACCCGGCCAAATCAGACAAATTTTATTTCTTCAACAACGGTATCACCGTTGTCTGTGATAAATTTGATTACAACGCCTTCCAAAAGAGCGATTATCAGATTCAAATAAAAAATATGCAGGTTATCAATGGCGGACAAACCTGTAAGACCATACAGCAGACACTTAACCAGGTTTTGCCTGGATTTGTCGGTGAATCTGCCTTTGTTATGATCCGTATCTATCAACTATCTGAAAATCAAAAAGATTTTGTCCGTGATATTACCTATGCCACGAACAGCCAGAACCCTGTAGATCTCCGGGATCTGAGATCCAATGATGAGATACAGAAACAGCTTGAAATCGGCATACAAGACCTGGGGTACAGCTATAAACGCCAGCGCGAGGAAGGTGGTGGTGGTTCGTCGGTTATTACCAGTTCCATTGTGGCAGAAGCGACCCTTGCCATCTGGAGAGAAAAACCGCAACAGGCTAAATTTCGGCGCAAGGAACATTTTGGCAAATTATACACGACTATTTTCGATACAATCAATGCTGCGCAGGCGGTGCTGGCAGTGATGATATTTAGATATGTGGAGAATGAACGGAAACGTCCTACGGCTGAAAATCCACCTGATTTTCTCCCTTATGCCTCACATTATCTTGCCATGTTGCTGGGCAGGCAATTGCTTGCCAGGCAAGAAATAACAGTAGATGATATTTCCCATCGAAATTTCCAGGAATTATTCACCGCGTTTGAGGAGAACAGAGAAAATTATTACCAGGAATCCATAGATCAAGTTCAGCACGCTCTTCATACTTTTTATGGCCAGCGTGAAATTTCCCTGCAGCAACTCTCCGCCACATTCAGACGGGGAGACTTGATGGAAATGCTGGAATAAGGTGATAGGTTAATGTCGGATTCTTCAACGCAATGGCTCTACTCCACAATCCACAACTCACCCTGCAAGGTGATCGAAAAGCAGAGCTTATGGGGCCAAACCATTTGCCGTATCTGGCTGCCGGGCAGTGATGCTGTTGTTAAAGTTCCGCAGAAATCTTTACAATCCCTGTCCCTTGATCTGCAGCCGGACATTGAGGCAGACAGGGTTGTTTATATTGCAGCGGCAGCAAAGGTGGCCGAAGCCCTTGAAGGAACGTCTTCCAGTGACGGGCATGTACTGCTGGCGCCCATGGAATCCAATGTTATTCCCTTGCCCCATCAGATTCATGCCTTGTCTCGGGCCATTTCCGGGGACAGGGTACGTTATCTGCTGGCCGATGAAGTGGGACTTGGGAAGACCATTGAAGCCGGGCTTGTTATCCGGGAACTGAAACTTCGTGGGCTGGTACGCCGCATTCTGATCATTTCTCCCAAGGGGCTGGCAACGCAATGGGTCGCTGAAATGCAGACCCATTTCAATGAATCGTTTCAGCTTGTTTTGCCAAGCGATTTTAAGACGCTCAACCGCCTGGGACCCTTTTCCGGACCTGAAACACATAACAACCCTCAATTTCAAGCAAATAATCCCTGGACATTTTTTGATCAGGTTATTGCTCCCCTTGACTCTGTAAAACCCCTTGTAAAACGCCGTGGCTGGAGCGACGAGCAGGTGGCGGAGTATAACAGAAACCGGTTTGAAAACCTTATCACCGCCGGATGGGATCTGGTTATCGTTGATGAGGCCCATCGCCTGGGCGGCAGCACGGATCAGGTCGCTCGTTTCAAGTTGGGGCAGGGCTTGGCTGAGGCTGCCCCTTTTCTTCTGCTTCTGACAGCCACACCACACCAGGGAAAGACAGATGCCTTTCATCGGATTTTGACTCTGCTCGATGCGGAAGCCTTTCCTGACGAGGCCAGTGTTTCCAGGTCACGGGTTGCTCCCTACGTTATTCGGACAGAAAAACGAAAATCAATTACTGCAGAAGGCAAACCTCTTTTTAAGCCGCGACGTACACAGATGGCACCGATTCGCTGGGAGGATCGTCATTTTCAGCAGGAATTGCTCTATGAGGCTGTGACTGATTATGTCCGCGAGGGATATAATCAGGCCATGCAGGAGAAACAGCAGCATTTCGGATTTCTGATGATCCTCATGCAGAGACTGGTCGTTTCCAGCACCAGAGCTATTCGGACAACCCTTGAACGCCGGTTAATGGTTTTACGTTCCGAGTTTCAGGTTCATAGTTCAAAGATCAGCAAACTTTCCAACAACCATGAACCAGAAACCATAAACCAGGAACTAATCCACGATATGGATGGCGAAGAATTGCTGGAAGAGCTGTTACAGCCCCATGTCCGTGCTCTGCGCAATGAAGCCCGCCACGTTGAGACCCTGCTCACCGCCGCCGTACAAAGCGAGCGGGAGTGTGCTGATGCCAAAGCCGAGGCGCTGATAGAGTGGATTTATAGACTCCAGGCGGAAGAGAATGATCCTGATCTGAAGATATTGATCTTCACAGAGTTTGTGCAGACTCAACGGATGCTGTACGATTTTCTGGTTGATCGCTCCATATCCGTTGTCTGCCTGAACGGCTCCATGGACATGGAAGAACGTCAGCTTGCCCAGGATACCTTTCGTGACAAAACCCGTATTTTGTTGTCCACAGATGCCGGTGGTGAAGGCCTGAATCTCCAGTTTTTCCATGTTGTCATTAACTATGATATGCCATGGAATCCTATGCGGATAGAACAGCGGATAGGTCGTGTAGATCGTATTGGTCAGCCCAAAACGGTTCGTGCCATTAACTTCGTGTTTGAAGATTCTGTTGAGTTTCGGGTACGAGAGGTACTGGAGCAGAAGCTGTCTGTCATTTTTGAAGAGTTTGGTATTGATAAAACCGGTGACGTTTTGGATTCCGCCCAGGCTGGAGAGATTTTCGAAGATGTGTTTATAGATGCTTTGCTTGACCCGGATTCTATGGAACAAGCTGTGGATCAAACTGTTTCACGTATTCGCGGCGAAATTGAAGAAGTACGTGAAAACTCGGCGATTTATGGCTTGTCCGAAGAGTTGGATGTGCATGATGCGGCCATGTTGCGCACCCATCCTCTACCACATTGGGTGGAACGGATGACCACTGCCTATATTAAGTCCCATGGCGGCCAGGCAATAAAAAAGAAATATTGGTGGGATTTACGCTGGCCGAATGGGGATATTGATAAAAAGCAGGTTTTCCTTGTCGGTGATGCTGAACGATACCGGGGAACGGAACTCCTGAACCTGGAAAACAGTCGTGTCTGCGGCCTTGCTTTGCGTCTTCCCCAGATAGCAAAAGGACAGCCGTTTCTTCACGTTTATATTGAAGGCTTACCAGCAGAATTAAAAGGGCATTGGGGCTTATTTGAAATACGGCTGCAGACGGAGAATGTCAGCCGGTCCAGGCTGCTGAGGATTCCTCTTTTACGACGGAAATTTCTCCCTGTCTTCGTGTCTGATGCAGGGAAGATTTTTCAATCCACAGCCAGGCATATATGGGAGTCTTTATATTCTTCCGAGCTTAAATCTGCCGAGCATCCGCATCAGGTTCAGCATTCTTCCGTGTTTGATGATTTGATGAAAATCGCAGAACAATCAGGTCAGGAGTTGTTTGAAAGCCTGCAGGGGGAACACAATGAAGCCATTTCGGCGGAGGAGGAACGGGCCCAATATTTTTTTACCGTCAGAGAAAAAGCCATAGAAAGGGTTGGCCTGGCGGAAGTTCGTAATTATCGGCTGGCAAAACTGGCAACAGAGAAAAAAGAGTGGCAGCAGGAAATTGAGTCTGCACGTCAGATTATCCCGGAAATCAGACCACTTCTTCTACTGGGTATCATGGGTGGTGGCGTATGAGCTGGCGGGATACCATATTGAATGAATTTGTGCAGGGAGTAAGCAGGTTAACGCTGGTCGCGGATCCAGATGGGCTGTTGACAGAGGAAAAACTGGCTCTTGAGCTCAAGGAAAAAGGATTTGATCTCCTTGAATTTTATGATCATATAGAATTCCGATATGCCTATGAAGTGAATTACCGTTCCATTTGGGATCGTGGTGAGCAAACCGATTTAGTAGTTGTCTTGCGTCTGCAGGATTCAAAACTCGAAAACTTGCCGTTTGATCTGTTGCAAAGTGGACGAAAGCTACAGTTTAACTTGGGGACAATCTTTCCGAATTTCAGTTATCCGATCATTGAAAAACTCGATTATCAGCATCTTGATGACTTGTTTGCTGCCCAGGAAAAGTACAATCCGGATCGAATGGGGGACAATGCAACAAAAGATTTTATCCTGCGACATGTCTTTGGTATTGCCGCCGAACTGCTCCAGACCCCAGTGGATCTGTTGCGTTGTCTGCTGCGCTGTCATTACTCAAGTCTGAGCTTGCCATCTGAGTTATGGAACAGACTTGTCCACTTGTTACAGCAAAACCAGAATTTTGCAGGGTGGCCGATTCAAGAAATTGTCCCTGATGCACTGGCATTTTTTTCTTTTTTACAGGAAAGATGGCCTCTTTTCCTGGCTTCGCTTGACCAGGCCAATGAGTCCAACACTATTCAAGAGCCGAGACATGTCTTTGACCTGGAATTTGCCGGGCCTGCAATATTGCCTTTTGGCCATCATGATATTTTGGTGTATATCGACAACCTTTTCGTTGAAGGAAAGCTCTCCCCGATTAAGTGGGAGAAAAAAACAGACGACTGGACACAGTGCGGCCTGATGAATAAAGGGGAAGCAGAAGGTGGAGCAGACAGGATAAACCGCTTGATGGATGCTGTATGGAAAGCTCTTCCCATGGAGGACTGCAGGTATGGTGGCTGGCTCACCTTTGCCCGAAAATGGGCGGAACTGCAACAGCTGGTTGAAACATTTGATTCTGAGAGATCTTTTTCGGAGATAGAAGAAATCAGCTCGGAAATTTCGATTAAGTTTGACCATTGGCTGCAGCATCATTATGGGAGTTTGATTAACTTGCCGCCAGTGTTTCCGGCAATGCTGCATCATGTTCCCAGGCATCTTGCCAGAAACATTGAAGACGACCCGAATGGTCGGATTGCCCTGCTTGTTGTTGACGGGTTGTCCCTCTCTCAATGGTCTTCAATACGTAGCATTTTACAGGAACAGGCATCTGATAAACACCTTGTGATTCGGGAATCGGCGACTTTTGCCTGGATCCCCACGTTAACCTCTGTCTCAAGACAGGCTCTTTTTGCCGGATCTCCACCTTTTTATTTCCCTTCATCCATTGGATCTACTGCTAAAGAAAGCAAGTTATGGCGTAAATTCTGGGAGTCCATTGGCTTGTCTCGTCTGGAGGTAGCTTACCAGAAGGGCCTTGGTGACGGGGATGCTACGCAGACGCTTGATGATGTAATTTCTTCACGCACCAGAGTGCTTGGCCTGGTGATAGATAAAGTTGATAAGATTATGCATGGAATGCAGCTTGGTGCCTCTGGTATGCATAATCAGATAACACAATGGTGCAACCAGGGATTTTTAAGTTCTCTGGTTGATTATTTATTAGACAGAAAATATCAGGTTTGGCTCACTTCAGATCATGGAAATATAGCGTGCAGCGGGGTGGGGAGTCCGTTGGAGGGATCTATTGCAGAAACACGGGGAGAGCGTGTTCGAATTTATCCTACCAGGGAGCTTCGAACATCAATCTCTGCACAGTTTCCTGCCAGCCATGAATGGGAGCCAGTTGGCTTACCTCCCCATTATTTCCCATTACTCGCCAAAGATAATTCGGCTTTTATACAGGATGGGAAAAAAATTGTAGGGCATGGAGGAATGTCTATTGAAGAGGTCATTGTGCCTTTAATTAAGTTTGAAAGGAGGAGCAAGTGACCAACAGATATGATGCTTTAGGAGTCAAACAGGTAATCCGGCTGGAATGGATGGAGAGAGCTGTACATTTATCCATGTCCGGCATGGGGCCACAAGAAATCAGGTCAGAATTGCATGAATACCTTGCAGGACGCAAAGGCGACGGATTAATAGGAGAGAGAAGTAAATTGACCTGTTCCCAGGCAGTGGTTGTTCTCATGAATATTTGGGGAAAACCGAACCCTGAAATTGCGGCCTTTATAGAAGATGTTAAATTACAGATTCAAAGCAATGGGGTGGATCCTGCTGAAAGAAAAGCACTATATTGGGCAGCGATAAGCGCTGCATACCCATTCTGGTTCAATGTTGCCAGGCAAGTAGGCAGATTACTCAATCTACAGGATCAAATCACCAAACAACAGATCGTGAGGCGACTCAAGGAACAATATGGTGACCGCCAGACAGTGAGCCGTATTACCCGGTACGTTATTCGGTCATTTGTTGCTTGGGGTGTTCTTAAAGATGCTGCCAAGAAAGGGTGTTACGAACGTGGGGATTTACTAAGATTCCATGGCCAACATACAGTGAATTTGTTGATCGAATGTGCTTTACACACGTTACCTGAAGGTAAATCATTGATTAATGATCTCTATGCGAACCCAGGTTTTTTTATTTTCGAGTTCCCTATAATAACAGGCAAAATTATTGCTCAGGACAATCAGCGTATTGAGGTTATGAGGTTTGGGGTAGATGAAGAGGTCTTGAAGTTAGCGCTTTGATTTTTAAAAAATTGGAACGGGCAGATTGCTTGACTTATTTATGATTAATGGTAAGCGTTAGATTGAGATTTTTGTTTTTTGGATCAAACTTCTTTCTATGAATAGGAGATGTTATGGTGATTATTCCTGTTTGTCCTCATTGTGGTTTTGAAGTTGAAGATGAGGAGATGTGCCGGGCATGTGGCGCATTGATAGAGGACATCCCTGTTCGAGATGTATCATTGACTCATGGTATTGGCCGGTTCATTACCGGGTTGAAAAATAAAGGGTTTCATGGCGCTGCATCTACTTGTATTGGAGATCCCGGGGCGGCTCCCTTTTTCTTTGATGAAGAGATTAGAAAGCTTCATGAATAGTCTCGAGAATCAATCCATATTTCCTGAGTTACTTTTTTATCGTTGAGGGTGCATCTCTCTGTATAGGGCCAGGTTTTGGGACAGTCACGCCTTCGGATACCGTTGGCTTCGGTGCATTGACGCCCGTAAAGGTATCAAAATATCCCTTATCATCGCTTGGCCTCACTCCTTGACTATCCACCAGCCCTTTGAATGTTTTGCCAACTCCCTCTTTGGCTATGCCGGTGGCAGTGGTTTGCACCCTTCCTTTACCGGCCTCTTCCCTCCTGTTCAGATTATGGAGTGTATCTGCGTCCTGCTGGATTCTGGTACCATTTGGTTCTCGTAACCGAGCGGAATCATCCGGCAAGGAAAAACTATCACCTGTAATAACCGCAGTATTTTCTGCGGCTGTTACAGCCGCCTGGTCACCGGCTTTTTTCAATATATCCTGTCCGTTCACCTGTTCACGGGTGTTTTGCATTGCCTCGTGAACTTGACTGGTTGTATTCCCCCAACCGTAGCCGCTACCACTGACAAAACCATTGACAATATCATGCATATTGTCAACTCCCTGGCTACCCTGCCGGGTAAGGTAATGATTGAAATCAGTTATGGCACGCCTGATGTTTTCGGGAGACTCACTACCATACCGTTCCATGGCATAATTTTTTACCAGAGCAGTCGTCAAGTCTGCTCCGTACGATTCGGTGGATGTTCTCAGCTCTCTAGCATCATTGAGATAGGCATACGCCTCTGAGGCACCTATTTGTTTAGCCATTTTGGTCATGTAATCCAACCCTTGAGAATTATTTAACGTTTGACTCAACGATTCTGATCGTACCCTTGCCTGATCTCTGGCAAAAGCTCTGGTTGTATCTTCGGAAACATCAAAACTTGCTCTTTCATTGTCCTGACCAATGACTGTAATTTGTCCATTAGCTCCGAATATTTTCTTAAATCCCGCCCCAACAGATGACTGAAAGGCAGTACGTGTATTTTCATCCATGGAATGAACGAAACTGGATTTATCACTGAATGCTCTTTTCCAATTTGATTTTAAGGCATTGTCCAGGCGGCTGGAAAAAGCTCGTGCTTCACTGCTGGTCTGGCTGTCTCTATGAATTTGATCCCAGGCTGTACTCCAGTTTGTGTTACTTCCCAGGCTGTTTGATGCAGAGACTATTTTTTGATGCTGGGCCATGGATCCGACTGTGACCGGTTGAGTCCATTAACGGTGGCTTGAGTAGTCTGGAAATTACCGGAACCGTCAACGGAGTAACTTGCCCTACCTTCCGCCATGTTATCAACAGCTACACCGGTGCCTCCGGATCCGGTTGTGGTGACAGTGGTGGAGCCGTCTGCATTGACGGTTTCTGATTTTGTTCTGGTTCCATGACCATCGGGAGCAGTGGATACTTCCACCAGGCCGGAGTTCGTTCCCACGCTCATTCTGGCAGAGGCCATCATGGTGGCCATGTCACTGTCTGAGGTGCCCTGGTCGATCTGTCCGGATTGCTGCAGGGAGTTTTTAGCATTCATGGCTGCTTTGTAACCGCCGACATTTCTATGCAGGGAAAATGCGCCGGCTGCCGCCATGTTGGAAAATCGATGTTCCGGCATACCGGCAAGCAGACCTGCGGCCCGTACCTGCTGATTCATGGCTGCAGATGTTCCTTCCGGGGTGAGCAGTTGACCTGCCTGCGCTCCACCGGACTGGACAATCCTGCTCAGGTTTCCGGCAAGCATTGCCAGAGCATGGCCACCGAAGCGGATCAACATCATGGAGAAAAAACTTGCCAGCATGATACCGGCAGAACGAATCACCCCGAACATGGCCAGCAGTTTGATGGAGATGGTCGGGAATGCGGCCATGGCATAGACACCGAGATTGGACTGCCGCATATCCTCAAAGGCATAGGTGGCATAATCCATTGCCGCCCCGTGAATCACGGCATCGGTGATTCCCCAGGTGGTGAGAAAGACAAAAAAACCAAACATCACCGATACGGCCTTGCCCACAACAGGGGTAAATAAAAAGAGTACCAGAAAGGGAATAACACCGATGGCAATGGCGGTCATCACTGCCCGGATGATGGGGATCCACTCGTTCATGGTCAGGCCGATTCCCAGACCGGTGGAAGTGATTTTCCGGTTACTCTCCATGAGCATGGATGTTTCGTAATCGTCCTGGAAATAAAAGTTGTAGAGGATTTCCGCAATCTGCCGCTGCTGGATGATCTTTTCCGGAGTAACGGCGGTTCCGGTGGTAAAATTTAGGGTGCTGGTGAGTAGCGTTTTGCATGTGTTCAGTTCCGCCATATTGGCCGGATCAAAATAGGCTTTGCTGCAGACTTTTTTTATAGCCTCGTCGTAATTGGCGGGATTGGCATAGATGGGTTGTAAACTGTTCCAGGCTTCCGTGCAGGTGACGTTTGCCCCTTCCGGATGCACAGCATCATAGTACACGGTGTACACTGCCGGATTGACCGCTTTGCCGAGATCGGTCAGAAAATCCGTTGTGTTGTTGCGCAGATCATCGAGCGAAAGAGTTGTGCCGGGCCGAACCAGTTCAAACGTCACACAATCCTTGACGTAGCGGATCATGCTCGTCCTGGCATAGTTATTCTTGGGAGAAGATCCCTTGACCGATTCCAGGGCCTTGAATCCTATGCCGCCGGCCGTTGTCTGGTATTCGGCTCCCGGGGCGGCTGCGGTGTCGATAATATCGACCATGCCCCGTTCGATTTTGTTCAGAAATCCGGCGGTAAAGACGACTGCATCCGGCACCTGGCCGATGGTCTGGAACCGGTTCAGCACCGGATCGTAAACCGTGATGTTTCCCTTGGGGACAAACAGGGCCAGGTAGAGAATGGCTCCGAAAAAGACCGGCACTGCCCAGACCATGGGAATAACCCGTGCGCCGGTGGCAGCTCTTGCCAGCCAGGCGGTCACCCCGGCAATGAGGCCCAGCACCATGATGACAAAAAGAAGGCCCTGGTAACCCGAATCACTGAAAATCAGGGCGATTTTGGTAAATGCCTGGGTGACAGGGTTGAAGCCGCCATAGGTGTAATACTCCATGTCCAGGGCAAAAGCCTGAGCGGCATGGAGCATTACCCATGGCAGAATTGTTATTATGATGGAGCGTTTTCTCATTCTTCCGGTTTTATGACTTCCGGCATGTCTATGGTTTGAATCGTCAAAACATCATCATCAAGAACCTCCTTACGAAACACCATGGCAATAGGTGATATATCCAGCGTTAATGACTTGCCGGTCGCTGCATACGTAGCATCAGAATGATCTTCTAAGATAACTCCCTGTCTGCTTTGCGGATTCCAAATCCAATGCACTTCCATACGATCTCCTCCAAATTTAAGGAATAAAAAAAAATGGTTAAAACATTACATCTGCAGCCTTGCGGCTACATCCTTCCCGTAACGGCGGGTTATCTCCGCCGTCATCTGGGCCTCAACCTTCTGCATGTGCTCAAGGTAATCCATGATGGTGGACATCTCCTTTGCCGAGGCGATATAGCTGGCCCGGGCAGCATTCTGGAGCCGCCTGATTCTTTTGAGCATGATTGAGATATTCTGATCGGCATGTTCGGCAAAGATGACTGCCGCACAGTTCTCCGATGGCTGGCCTGAGCTGGCTTCAGCCTGCTTTTCCAGCATCTCCCGTGCCTTCCAGGCAATGGTCTCTGCCCGGATATAGAGATCAGACAGCATCTGCAGGGCATAGGCATTGGAGGTGATATCTGCAAGACCGGACACAGCAGCCTCCTGCAGCCCTGCCCCCACGGCGGTTTTTAATATGGGTAGAGCCGAAAGAGGATTTGAGGCAAGAAAAGTTTCTTCGGCAGAGCTGAGGGCGGATTTGTTTTCAATTTTACCCGCTATGCCGGTTAACGTTGTTTGAACGTATTGTCGCAGATCCCGGTTGGTATCCGTGATCTGGCTGCAGGTTCCGCTGGTATTTTTGGTGTACACCTCACCGTTGGTGAACGCCTTGATGTCATCGGGATTGTTCTCCGGGCATGGCGCTTCATAAGAAACCTTGTAGGCATTGGCGGATCCTTCCAGGTTTACATCCCCCACCAATCCCCGGATAAGATTGGTATAATCGGCAGGAAGGCCCAATCTGCTACCCACGTTTTCCAGGAGTGAGCCGCCGGAAAGAAAGGTATTTCGTATTTCAGCGTTACAGCCATTGGTCACCCTGGCAACATCGCCTGCCTGGGGCACATTGTTATTGGCCTTATCCTCGGTGGTGATAATATCCCACATTTCGGAGACGCCTTGGCTCAGCTTGTTTTCCTTGATGGCTGTTCCAAGTTTTTCCTTCATCACCTCGTTGGAATGAAAGCCGTTTTCATCCATAACCACCCCGACCAGCTCCTTGGCAGCCGCGCATTCATCCAGCTGCATGGAGTTGAGCTTGTCGGAAAGGGCCTCAAAGTTTTTGATGGTATTGGAACATTGCTCACAGAGTGTTTTCAGACCCAGATCAAAGGCTACGGATGCCGCACCGGACAGGATCCCCTGGAGTTTATCCACCAGATAGTCGGTATTCATGAAGGAAAAGCCGCCCATGAACACATCAATCCCGCCACAGCCGCTTTTGATTCGCGGCATTTCCACAGTGACTGGATAATCGGCACTATTGGGCCACCGGGCACTGAAACTGCCGCCGGAATAATAGCCTCGCTGCTGTCCTGAAAAATAATTGGGCGAAGTGGTAGTACGCTGGTTGAGCCAGTCATCAACCCATGCGGCGGATACATTCCCGGCAATCATTTGGGTAAGTATGATTGTGACGACAAGAATTTTTAAAAACATCGTATTCCCCTGAAAAAGTATGTCCTGCTACTTACTCTTTTTAGAGGGGGTGACCTGTTTAAAGTGCGGGGATGGAAATATCCGAGGGGAAGAGATTCCTTGGCGAGGTCCAACTGCGGAGGAATGATATTCTATGTGCTAAACGCATCAAAAGATGCACTGTTCTGCACATGGAACATAACGATCACGGCGAAAAGCAATACTGATTTTTTGGCTCTGTTTTGTTGTTGTTTTCTTCTCTACTCTGTTCTTGTCAGTTCTCCTGCGTGACGTCACGTGACACCTGCAAATTCACAAATCCAGAAAACGGGCTGGTGAAGTGTGCAGTAACGTTGCCAGCTTCTTTGCCATTTCAAGGCTTATGGCCCGGCTATTGTTCTCCATGTTGGAGATATGCTGCCTTGGCAGGTCACCTAACATTTTACCCAATGCCTCCTGGGTCAGGCCTGCATTCTGCCGATAGATACGCAGGGATTCGCCCGGAGTCAGCCCGGCCTTTGCCTCTTTGTACCAGTCCGCCTCCTGGGCATCGACAAACTCTTCATCCGGATCGGTGATGATCACCAGGTCGTCCCCGCATTCATCCGCAAGTGTTTTCAGGAGTTTTTCAGATATTTCTCCGGTGATCCTGACATCAATATGGGGCGTTTTCGCGACTGCCTGCATAATATACCTCGATTTCAATGGTTCCCTTTTCATACCGCCAGCAGGCGACCCATTTTCTGCTGAGATGACAATGGTATTCCAGCTTTGATAACTTACTGTAATTTGGCCACCCGGGCTGTACCGGACCCTTTTCAGTCAGGTCATCAACAAGCAGGGCCAGTCGTTGCTGCTCACTTTTCGGGATCCTGCTGACGGCCTTGACAACTTTTTTCTTCATTATCACGCGGTATTTCATATACTCCACATGTAATATTTTTTTGGTTACAAGTCAAGCGCGAAATATAACGCCAGCCACGGCAACTCAGTTACATAGCCAATCCTCTAAAATTTTTATGGCTTATATCGTAAGAATTTACGGTATAATACAAAACATTGAGATCCTGTGATTCTCTACCCCAAAATTACAAAAAACTCCGTAGCGGACATTATGCGCACAGAAAAAGAATTGGATTTTCTTGAAGCCTTGATCCCAACTCTTGCGGAAGGTGCCTTCAAAAAAGCATATGTAGATGCATTGAGCAGTGGTAGCTCTGTTCTGGAGGCCATTGATGGAAAAATTATTGAGATTTTTCCTGATGGGACGCAAAAATTCATCAAGCTAATTGCTGCTGATAGAATAATTAAAAGCCAATAGCCCTCCAAGAATATCACTCCATTTTCCACGGCTGCCTGCCCTTATCAAGAATCGAGGTCGGATCAAAGGCTGAACCCTTCTGAAAATCATACATCAGGAAGTTATCACCTTTAGTGTTTCCCTGCAGGTAGCGAATGGCCCGGTAGAGTTTTCTTTCCAGCTCGGATAAGGCAATAACCCCGCTGGGGGAGCATTACGTGCGTGTCCCCAGGACTTTTTTTGCCTGATCCCGCGTCACGTACTGTGCAAAGGCGTTGTTAAACGTCCCGTTGACAAGAGAACAACGCAATCGGAGCATACCATTGCCATTTGACTTTAACCACCAG
>JAJRQC010000114.1 GCA_024280455.1 Deltaproteobacteria bacterium
CCTACTGTGTCAACTCCTGACGATAACATTTGTATTCTCCTATCGTTGTGTTTATACTGGAGAACATAAAGGCACGGCCTGCGCTTAACGTCAGAAATTCACCCTCACTTTCTGATGAAGAATTATAGTCTATGACAGTTATCATTTACAGGTGCTTATGTTGAACATATAAACATTTCATGCTGAATTTGACAGTATTTTTCCATTTATTCTGTGAATAATACATTCAGTGAAGATCTGAAAAATCTTGTTAGCGAGAGTCAATATATTTCCACTCAAGGTTGACTTTGTTTCAGGGTACACACTTGAGATTAGAAAATCTAACCTTAACCAATATTGTGTCGATCGTATCTGTACCTTACTACTGTGCATGTCAGGTTCGGTAATGCCCTTGCTCACGTTCCCTGAAGCCTGAACATAAACAGCTTATTCCTGAATCTGGAACCGTTCACGTATTTTGGCAAGAGGAACAAGATCCGCCTTACGTTCGGATGGGGTGAGAAAGGAGAGCAGTTTTGTCTTAAGCACCGTCGGGTTCAATTCGGAATCAATGGCAATGACTCCCTCCATGATGATTTTCTGGAGCAGGAGTTCCTGGTTGGTTCGTTCCCGAAGGTTGGCGGCAAAAGGTACAAAAAAGAAGTTGGAGAAGATCAGGCCGTAGAGGGTGGATGTCAGGGCAACGGGAATTGTGGCAAGAATGACGGAGGTGTCGCCGATACCGCCGAGCATGGCGATCAGGCCGACAACCGAGCCGACAATGCCGAAGGCCGGAAAAAAATCACCAATGGTTCGCAGAACCCGCTCGCTGTCTTCACGGCGCAGCTTGAAAAAATACATTTCCGTGTTCAAAATATCCCGAATCTGTGCAGGTTCGTAGTTGTCAACCAGGCAGCCGAGACCGCGACGGAGAAAGAGAATAGAAGTCTCCTGTTCCTCGTCCTGCAGAGAAAGCACGCCTTTAACTTTTGATTTGATGGCCAGGTCGATAAGAATATCAACAATTTCGGACTCCGATTTAATCCTGTGCGAATACGAGGCTTTGACCACTTTAAAGGTGATCCGCAGCCGGTCCATGCGAAAACTGAGCAGGGCTGCCGCTGAACTGCCGCCGATAACGATCATGAACCCGGCAATGTTGAAGTACATGCTGATATTGCCTTTAATCAGAAATCCAGCCGCAAAGAGGAGGATGCAGATGACTAACCCTATAATATTTTGTCGTTTCATTGGATATTGGTCTCGGTTGCTGGTTGGGCTGGAGCGGGTTCTTTTGAGAGTATGATCTCCACCCTGCGATTGGCCTTGCGATTGGCCGCTGTAGTATTGGGCTTGACGGGGCGGAAATAACTGTAGCCGCTTACCACGAATTGTCGGGCCGGAATGCGGCCCTCTTCGATAAGAAACTGTGCGACCTGGCCGGCCCGTGCTGTAGAGAGGTCCCAGTTACTGGCAAATTTTTTAGAATGCATGGGAATGGAGTCTGTGTGGCCGATAACATTGATCATATATGGAGTCTGTTCGATAATCGGAAGCAGTTTATGTAATGATTTCTTAGCTTTTTTGGTTAATTGGGCCTGACCTGATTCAAAGAGCAGGTCGCCGGTCAGAATAATCCGCATGGTTTTGTCCGGGATCAGTTCAACCGAGGCAAATTTTTCCAATTTTTCACTTGCAAGTGTCACTTTGGACAGATCATACATCTTGGCAATCAGGGCGTTATCTTGTGTCTCCTGGTCCGGTTGTGGCTGTACGGGCGGGGATTCTGCAATCCCGGCAGCGGTTCCGGATTCGGCAGCCTCCTGGAGAAATGCATCCGGAGCTTGATCTTCCATGTCTTGAGGTATCTGTTCAAGGGGAACCGGCTCTTCAATTGCCGGAGCGTTAACGTCTTCAAACAGGGCATCAACATCAACATCAACATCGATCTTTTCAACAGGCACTGGTTTAAGTTTTTTTAACTGATCGGCCTGCTTGTCCGAAATTGCGGGACTAATCGGATAAAAGGGCAGGGCTGTCGATGGTTGTTGAGGAACCGGCATAACGGTTCCTGCAATCACTTCCGGAGTTTCTTTGCTGAGGAACTCTCTGTGAGCGAGTTGGTAGACAAAAAGGGTGAGGAAGAGCACAAACATGGTCATCATCAGATCGGCCCAGGCAATGGACCAATGGGGGGACTTGGGAGTGCGGGAACGGAAGAAGGTGTCGTCGACTACAAAAACAGGGTGGCTGTTTATTGGTTGATAGTTCTTGTCTGCCCGGGCGAACAGTTGTGAATCTTTTTTTATTCCCGACTGCGAGAGCTGGGTATCTTGTGGTCTGTCAGGCTCCATAAGAGATAGTATCGGTTAACTATAGAGAAAAATAAAGAAAAAAATCAGTTAATGCCCTTAAACAATTCCATCTTCTCAATATTTTCCAGAGAGAGCCAGAGGTCTTCTTCACTGTGCGGTTCAAGGGTGATCAGTGGAGAGATCTTTTTCTGCCTGAGATAATCAAAAAGTGATTGAAAATCAAAGATGCCGGTACCAACCGCTATGTGCTTGTCACCTCTGCCGTCGTTGTCATGGAGGTGGAGCTGGCCAAGCCAGGGGATGAGTTCGGCCAGCCATGGCTGCCAGCTGGTATCGGCAAAGGCCAACAGGTGACCGGTATCAAGACAGAAACCAACGTTTTCAGAGTTCAATTCGGCAAAGAGTTGCCTGTGTACTTCCGGGTCGGTTTCATAGGTGTTTTCAAACATGACCCTGGTGCCTGCCGCCTCAGCCGTATCGATAAGTGGTGTCCAGGTTGCAACCGATGTCTCCAGCCACCGTTCAACCTGTGAACCGTGCTTGTTGTGCTCAAAACCGAGATGGCAGACAATGGATTGTGGTTTGAAAATGGGGAGGAGGTCAAATGCCCGGGCAAGTTTTTCCCGGCTCAATTCAATCACCCGTTTATCAAAGCCACCCGGAACAAGGTCGTGAAAGGGTGCGTGCATCGTGCAGGCAAGACCTCGATCCTGCAGTGTTACGGCGATCCTGGTAAAATTCTCTGCATTCTGTTCCCAGAGGCAGTCGCCTTCCAGGCCGATTGCGGGCTGGAACCGGTGTTCAAGAAAGAGGTTGAGCAGATCTTTTGGAAGTCGGTCAAAGGGTGCGTTGATAAAACATTTTTCTGTCAGGGCCGTATAGTCATGTGTACTGGTGGTCATTGGCATAAAAAAAGAATGAAAAAAACTGTCTTAAGGTTTTAGCTATCAGTTGGATACATTGTAATCGTTAATCAAGCGCTCAAGAACACCTTCTGCCTTTAGCTCGTCGAAAATGTTCTGCAGAATCTTGATAACCCGGTCCGGGGTTTGCCTGTGAAAGGCGTAGTAGAGATCATCGATATGCAGGGTGAAGACCGGTTCGAAATCCACTGGGTTGAGTCCGGTGGCCAGGGCCTCATGGATAAAAAAATCCCAGCTCTGGGCGATAAGATTGACCCGCCCCCTGTCCAGCATCTGTATGTTTCCTGTATTAGTATTGTTTCTGCTGAGCTGCGATATGGTAACATCAAGGGCTGTCAGGTACAGCTCGCCGACATCTTCCCTTACGGTACCAATGATATAGTTCCTGAGGTCTTCAGGTTGAGTGATCTTGATATGCGGCTGTTTTTTTGCAATCAGGACCATGGTATTCTGAAAGATCGGCCCGACCCATTTGAAGAGTTTTTCTCTTTCTTTGGTCCGGGTAGTGGAAAAAAGCAGCCCGTTTTTATGGTTGAGAGCGATAAAATAGCCACGGGCCCAAGGCAGCATGGATATGTCATCTGCATTCTGTACGGATCCGGCACGCTGCAGCATGAGAATAAGCAGATCAACGGCAAGACCTTTGATCTTTCCATTTTCTCTGAACTGGTACGGGGGGAAGGATTCGGTGACTATTTCAAACTCCGGGAGTTGTGCGGTTTGGGCGGAGAGTTGAAGGCAGGGACAAAGAACAAGAAACAGCAGAAATAGGCTGGCGCATGCAGTATTTCGGAATTTCCGACCTGAGAAATGGGTTAAGAAAAAGAACATATGTATGTGCCGGCTACCCGGGAAAACAAATTTTTTTTCAAAAAAAGGTATGTAAAAAAAGTAGAAATCCAACAGGTACTTTTGGGGTAAAGTTTTTCGAGCAGAACGCAGCGATTGGCCAATAATACAATTTTTTAAGGGAGCCTATCGACGATACGCGTATCTCTTGCCCTTGTTTCTCCGGTTAAGAAAATACACAAAGTATCCATTGACCTTGCCGATATGGTTGAGGGTTTCCTTATATTGGGCCGGTTTTTTATTTTTGATTGAATATTCGCCGGCATTCCAGGCCGAGACAACCAGGTCAAGTTTTCCCTTGTGTTGATAATTGTATTTTGCAATCAGATAACAGGCCAGCAGGATGTTTACCGCCGGATCATACAGATCCTCGGGCCTGAGGTTCTGGAGTTTCTTTTTGCTGACATAACGAAAGCGAATGTTTTTTTTCAGCAGAGCACGAGCCGCCTGTTGTCCGGTGGTGTAGATGATCTGGGTCAATCCCTTGGCATTTTTATTGGATTTTGCTCTGGGGTTGGCGTTTGATTCGGCCAGGATCAAGGCCCGGATAAAGTCAGGATTGACCTTGTGCCTGGGTTGGAAGAAAGAAAAAGAACAGAAATACTTTATCAGGTAGTCGTAACGGTTGAGCCGTTTATGTTGTTCCTTCGAAACCTGAATTTCCCGGTACTTGGTAACATACTGCTTTAAGGCGGCAGTTGCCGGTCCGCTAAATATACAGGTAGAGATAAAAGAAAACAGGAGAGCAAAGGTGATTGTCCGCATCAGTGTTCTCTTCATTGATTCAATCCCGTCCACAATGGGTCTTTCGGGGCCAGAGCAAAGAAGAGTTGAAGAGCTTCCTGCAGGGCTGAATAGTCACTGCTTCCTGTTGTTTCACGGATAGAATGCATGGCAAGGCTGGGAACTCCAACATCAACAGTTCTCACCCCAATTTCTGCGGCAGTCAGCGGGCCGGTTGTCGAGCCGCAGGCCATGTCATTGCGCATGACAAAATCCTGTGCCTCCACTCCGGTACGCTGGCAGAGGGCGCGAAAAAAGCCACCGGTTACGGCATCGGTGGCATAACGCTGGTTGGCGTTCCACTTTATAACCGGTCCGTTGTTTAATGTCGGCAGATGCTCCGGATCATGTTTGTCTCCATAATTCGGATGGACGCCATGGGCATTGTCCGTGGAGATCAGTAGAGAACGACAGAGCATTTGCTGTCGCCGCTCGGATTCAGGCACAAGGCGCTTGAGCAGATGCTTGAGAAAGGGTCCCTGAGCGCCAGCTGTTGAAACACTGCCCACCTCTTCATGGTCATTGAGGATGACGAGCGAGTTTTGCGGCTCTGGAGAATGGATCAGTGCATGAATAAGGGTGAAGCAGGACAGCAGGTTGTCCAGACGGGCTCCGGTGATGAAATCGCCATGCAGGCCGATACGGGCCGGTTTCTGTACATCAAAAAAGAAGAGGTCGTGGCCCAGGATCTGCTGTGGACGTGCCTGTGGATGTTCCTTTTCAATCTGCTCGATAAGGAGTCCTTCAAAGGATTCATCGACATCGGTCAGTTGGAGAAGGGGAACAAGATCGGTCTGTTTGTTGATCGATTTCTTTTTGTTTGCCTCTCTGTCCAGGTGGATGGCCAGGCTTGGAATAACGGCCAGCGGGTATTGAAAGTTGATCAGAGCCTTGCTGAATCCGCCGTTTTCTTCGGACCAGCTGACGCGACCGGCAAGGGAAAGATCACGGTCAAACCATGGGCCGAGAAGGGCGCCGCCGTAGACTTCAACCCCAAGCTGCAGGTAGTTAATCTTTCGTTTTGCAGGCTGCGGTTTAACCTTGAGGCAGGGGCTGTCGGTATGGGCACCGGCCAGCCGGAGCCCGGTTTGATCAAGAGGGTCGTCGGTCAGAGTAAAGGCGATGAGGCCTCCGTCTTGTCGGACGATAAAATATTTTCCCGGTTTGAGTGTGCTCCATGGGCCTGATTCCTCAAGCTTTTGAAAACCATTGGCATCCAGGAGTTTACTCAGATAGGCTACGGCATGATAGGGAGTCGGGCTTTGGCCGAGAAAGTCGAGCAGCCTGTCGAGCGAGGATGTGTTCTGCATTGAATAATTTCGGGTGAGTTTCAGGCGTAAATCCCTTGAAATTCACGTCGATTCAGCGGCTGCTGAGCGCTGTTTTCGTCCTGTGACTGTTCAGGAGTGGAGCTGATATTTTGTGTGGACTCCTGGTCACTGGAGTCAATTTTCGGGCTGTTTATCTCGCGCAGGGCTTCAGCTTCCGCCATCCCGGCTGCTGCGGCAATACTGCGGTCAGCTGAAGATGGATTGGCAGGAGCCATGGCCGCACGGCGAACAATCCGCATTTTCTGGAGGGTCTGTTCCGGGGTTTTTTCCTTGCCCACATCAATGGGGACCTCGCCGCCTATGGCATATCTCCTGCCGTCGGGTCCGGTCTGGTACGAATAGGAAGGGCCGCCTGCAGCATACTGTCCGGCATTGGCAAGGTGGGCGCCCTCATGGTTTTTCACCTCAAGGTCGCGTTGTTTGAGTTTGAGTACGGCCTGTTGTTCTTCGGTGGAGAGCTGCGCCGGAGAGCCGGATTCGCCTTTTTCGGTTTGCCCGGGCGTCTGTTTTTCACCGTTTTCTTTATCTGTCTCCCGGCCCTGTCGGGAGCGGTTGAGACCGTCCTGTGACAGTGTAATTGTATCCTGCGGGTCCCCTGAGGTTGCTGAACCCGGCGCCGGAGTGGTTACGGTAATACGCTGCGTCGCTTCGGACTGGAGATCCGCCGATATATCACTGTTGGGCAGTCCGCTGTATGGTGTGGCTTGAGTAGCCGCCGCAAGTATCATAGAAATTCCGGTTGCAAAAAAATAAAAAATAAAAAATAAATACTTTGAATATATCTACTATACCGCATCAGGTCGAATTTTGCAAAAATCGATAACGCTTTGTAAATTGAAGTGCGAGGAGAGCATGTATGCTTAACGCCGAAAAATTACTCGGAAAAATAATCAGTGAAACTCTTGGCGGCAGCAGTTCTGGGAAAAAAAGAAAGGGCAGAAAGGGTAACAGTCTGCTTGATTCTCTGGTATCAGGACAGGGGTTGATGATCGCAATCGGTTTTAGTGTCGGCGCATATGAGATTTTAAAGCAACAAAAACAAAAAGATACCGGTATCTCGGCAGGTACTTCGGCGCCCCCGTCGATACCCGCCGGGGGGGGGCACCAAGCAGTGCTCCGCCGCCGTTACCCTGATCACCCCAGGCTTCTCCCCCTCCGCTTCCCACTGCCGGGGTTGAAGAAAAAGCAGCTGGGACCGTTTCTGCTGAAGAACTGGCCCGCCGCATGATTCAGGTCATGATAGCGGCCGCCCATGCCGACGGCACTCTGGACGAGGCCGAGGAAAAGGCTATTCTCGACAGGCTGTGTGGAGTCGAGCTTGATGGTGAAGAGAAGATGTTTCTACTCGATGAGCTCCACCAGCCGAAATCTGTTGAGGAGCTAACCACAGGTATTGAGAATTCCTCTACGGCAAAGGCAATGTACATGCTTGCTGTAGCCGCCATCGAAGTAGATACCGAGGCTGAGCGTGCCTGGCTTGACGGGCTGGGGGAGCAACTCGGGCTCAGTTCGGAGGTCAGGCGTTTTATCGAAGAGCAGGGCTGAAAAAAGGGGCGCTTAAACCGGTTCTTCGCTGTTGCATTAACCCTTCAAACTCAGGGTCGATCCATTCTGGATTGACCCTTAATGATCATCGCCCGGATTACTTTTTGCCGCACCGGATCAAAATTCGCCAGGTACCGTCGTCGCAGCGGCTCTTTTCCAGAATTGCATGGCCTTCCAGAACAACGGATTTGGGGACGTTGTTGATCGGCGGTCCGTCGTCGAGAATGACCTCAAGCACCTGGCCCGGGGAAAGCTTTGCCAGCTCGACCTTGGTGTAGACCATGTTCATCGGGCATCCGACATTGCGGCAGTCTCTGCTTGCATCGGTAGTTATCGTGCTCATTTCATTATTCCTCGATTTTTATATTCCTTGATCTGAATTGGTTCAGGGGTTGCTTCACCGTTTTTAATGATAAATGATTTCACAACTGGATCTGCGGCGGCCATGGATATGATCACGTAGCTGATAGTCGGATCATAGGCCAGTTTTAAATCCTCGTCCGAGGGCCGGGCCGGAGTTTCAGGGTGACTGTGATAGACCGCACACAGCTTCAGGCCCGCCTGCCGCATTGCCTTAACCGCCTGAAACTGTTCGGCAGGATCCATGGTGAAGTGGTCGCTGGCCTGATCAATGTTTTTCAGGGGAAAGTGGGTGGTTACGATGTCACCGTCGCCGGCAAGGTACCCACAGGCCTCAAACGGCAGTTCATTTTCGGCCTGGTCAATAACAGCTTTAATTATTTTTGAAGTAATGGTCAGCATCTTTTTATGTATTCTTGTACTCTCTAAATGCCACAGGTCGTCTGTTCATAATCAACCAGGGTGCGGATGCTGGGCTCCTTGCCGCATATTGCACAATCGTCCTGTCGCTGCAGGCGTACCTTGTGAAAGTCCATGTTTTTTGCATCAAAAGAGAGCAGGGTGTCGGTGAGCAGTGAACCGGCTCCGGTGATAAATTTCAAGGTTTCGGCCGCCTGGATGGTGCCAAGCATTCCGGCAATGGCTCCGAGAACACCTGCCTCGGAACAGCTCGGGACCGCATCTGGCGGCGGTGGATTGCGGAAGGCACAGCGGTAACAGGCTGATTCACCGGGAACTATCGTCATGGCCTGGCCGTCAAATCTGAGGATGCCGCCGATTGAAAACGGGATGGACTCCATGACGCAGGCATCGTTGACCAGGAATTTTGTCGGGAAATTATCAGAGCCCTCGACAACGAAGTCGTAGTCACGGATGATTTCGCGAATATTGTCGGCGACAAGATATTTTTCAAGGGGAATAACGGTAATGTCCGGGTTGATTGCCTTCATCTTTTCCCGGGCCGATTCGACCTTGGCCTTGCCGATGTTGTTATGGAAGTGGCAGACCTGTCGCTGGAGGTTGCTGACTTCCACGATGTCGTTGTCGACTATGCCTATTGTTCCGACCCCGGCTGCGGCTAGATACAGGGCAACCGGTGCCCCAAGCCCCCCGGCACCAATAATCAGGACCCTGGCTGAGGACAGGCGGATCTGGCCTTCGACTCCGACATCGGCCAGGAGGATATGACGGCTGTAGCGTTCAAGTTGTTCTTCTGTGAAATCGATCATCTTTTTAACCATTTTATTTTTTATTCTTGATAACTACTTACCCCATGATCTTTTACATCTGGGAGCGAGTCAAGACCGGAAGCAAGATCGGCAATGATGTCCTCGCATTCTTCAATACCCACCGATAACCGAATCGTGGTCGCCCGAACCGCCATCGCCTCTTTTTCCCTTTCATTGTATTCCGCAAAGATGGTAGATGCTGGATGAATGATCAGGGATTTATTGTCATTAATATTTGTTGCCCGTCGTATCAGCTGCAACGCATCAATCAGCGCAAAACAGGTTTCTTGACTCTCAAGATCAAAGGTCAGGATTCCACCATGTCGCCCCTTGAACTGCCGGTTTGAGATTGCATGAAATTTTGAACTCTCAAGTCCTGGATAATGAACACCACGTACCCTGGGATGGTCACTGAGAAAGCGTGCGATTGCCATGGCGTTTGCGCAACTTTTTTCAATCCTCATCTCCAGGGTCTCAAGTCCAAGCGTATGGAGATAAGCAGTCTGTGGAGCCATACATGCGCCGAGATTGCGATAGACCTCCTGTCGCAGGGAGCTGAGAAAGGCCATGGGCCCAAATTTTTCTGCTCGCTCAGCCAGGCGGGGTGCATTGTTCCAGTCAAAGGTTCTATGATCGATTATTAACCCACCGATAGTGGTCGCGCCACCGGATATATACTTGGTGGATGAGATTACCTCGATTGCGACCCCGGCCTTTCTGCAGTCAAACAAATAAGGGGTCATGACCGTGTTATCGAGGATCAGCGGCACGCCCTTGTCCCTGCAGACTCCGGCGATGGCTGTGCAGTCGGCAACCTCCAGCTGCGGGTTGGTCATACTTTCCAGAAACACAGCCCTGGTTTCGCCGTCGATTGCTGCCGCTACGGCACTACTATCGGTCATGTCCACACAACGGGTCTCAAGGCCCCATGGAGCCAGGGTTTTTTGAAATAGACTGAGTGTGTTGCCAAACAGATTTCTACTGGTGACGATATTTGTATCCGCTCCGGCAAGGGCAAGGATAGTGTTGCTGATCGCGGCCATGCCGGAAGAGACTGCCAGGACGAATCCACCACCGCATAGACTGCTGATTCTCTGTTCAAAATCACTCACCGTCGGGTTGGTAATCCGGCTGTAGGCATGGGCCGGTTTTTTGCCCTCAAAGGTGAGTTGCATGGATCGGGCATCCGGATGCTCAAAAGCCACCGAGTCGTAGATTGGTGCTCGCAAGGCCCCGTGGGTATCGGCATTTTTTGTGCCGCCTTGAACGGCGACAGTGGCAAAGGCCGACATGATCAGGCCCCTCCTCCCATGAAGTACAGAAAGTCTACCTCATCGTTGTCCCGAAGCAGGGTATCTGCGTACAGGGTGCGGTCAATGACCTTGCCGTTGACCTGTACGGACACCATGTCGGGAGATTCAACCTTGGCAACTTCTAAAAGGGTAGTGATCGGCAGAGATGATGTGTCGAATTCTTTGTTTTCGCCGTTGACGGTTATATGCATGGTTCTGTTCCTCTTCTTTTCTGTTGTGTATGTTGTATCTTTAATCTTGAGTATCTTGATCATGTATATCAACATTAAACAAGGAGCAAAAAAAAGTCAAGAAAATTGTAGACACAAGTAAGATGGACTCTAAAAAGGCAAAAACGCCATTTGCACTGCACGTAATTACAAGAAGTTATAACCTTTCCGCCGTCGGTTTCGTGGCTTCTCGGAGTCTCACGAGTTCGCTTACCGGAAGTCTACGCTTATCTACGACACCGACAAATAAAAAAAAGTCTGAATTATTGGCCGCAAAACTGCGGCAGGTGGGGAAGGGTGCATTTCCATTTTGTCGCGACCTCATACTTCGACCTTATTTTGTTAGTCAGGCATTCGAAATATACGAGGTTTAGCATGCTTTGGATTGGTGGGCGATGGCCACCCTGCCACCAAACAGCAAATTGTAGAGTGTAAGGTGGGCATCGCCCACCAAAAAACAACGTGTTTGATAACATCTTAAGCCTTTGCGACAAAATGGAATGCACCCGGTGGGGAAAGGGAAAAAAGGGTTAGATAACGAAGTTAATGATTTGACGTCTTTTTCTCGACATTTCTGCAAGTTCGGAAAGGTTCAGGGAAAAGACTCTGTTCAAGGCCTGTTCAGCCTCTATTAACAGGTCATGGATGACATCAGCGGGATC
>JAJRQC010000115.1 GCA_024280455.1 Deltaproteobacteria bacterium
CTGTCTTGGTTCCCCTGTGCTTAACCTTTGGGATTACTCCCGCCAGCCCAGGGTTCTCTATCCGGTGGCTGGTCTGCCTTACCGGAGCGGGACTTCCACCCGATGGAATAAACGACCTTGCCCGGCCGCACTAGGAGTCCGCCCTGCGGGCGATTGGGACAAATTGCTTGAGCCGTGATTATCGCCCGCAGGGGCGGGGCTCCTACGGCAATTATTATTGTCGGTGTCGTAGATAGCGAAGACTTCAAAAAGTCTCGAAACCGACAGCGGCGAGGTCGTATCATCCTGTAATTCCGCACTGTGCAAATGGCGCTTTTGCCTTTTCACGAGTCCATCATTATTGGGTTGCGGGTAAAACCCGCCTTAGAATTTACTTGCCTGCAGCAGCGCTCTCTGCAGCTGCGTCCAGAAAATCCTGTTTGGTCAGATCAAAAGTTGTCTGATGCCCGGAATCAACTTCCAAAACAATGGTCATATCGTCCTGAACAGGAGGATCAAAGCTGAACAACCCCTCCTTGTCGGTTACGCCCTCCAAGAGCTTCTTCCCGTTTTTATCAACAACCATAACTTTACCATGCTGCACTTTTTTCACACCTCCACCGAAAAAAGCCTCCACATTGACCAGATTATTCTCCACATAGCACCAGAGAACAACAGAGTGGGCATATGCCGAAGCGAAAACCGAGAGAAAGAGCAGCAATGCACTCAAAAAGAAAACAGTCCGTCTGGAACACAAAGATTTGGATGTGGCGATATTGTCTGACATAATATATTCCTCCATAAAATTTATCCGAAAATAGCCCGTGAAGTGTGTCGTTTCAGGCTATTTTCATCGTTCGTTGTGGCTGTAACCTGTAAATCCCGGAGTCTGCACTTCGCTCCTTACCTGGTCCAGCCATGCTGGTTTATACTTGTCCCTGGCCGATACCACCCTTGGAAAGCAAGGGCTTGAGCAGCAGAGAGCCGTAGAATAACACACTGGACACGAGAACAATAACCGCTCCGCTCGGCACTGGTACGAGACCGGAAAGCAAGAGTCCAAGCGCGGTACTGACAGATGAAAATACAACACTGACCCAGACGAATTGACGAAGATTACTGACAACATTCTGGGCCGCAGCAGCAGGGACCACAACCAGAACCAGGACCAGCAAGGCCCCGATCAGTTTGAGGCTTGCCACCACTACAATAGTCATAAGGGTGACAAAGATATATTCGAGCGCCACCGGTGACAACCCACGGGCCTTGGCCAGAATTGGATTAAAGCCGCCGAGCATCACCCGATTAAAGTTATAGGCAAAGAGAATCCCAACCAATACGGATGCAACAGCCAGAGTGATCAGGTCGGTATCATTGAGGGTAATCAGACTCCCGAAAAGGATACCCTCGACCTGATGAATATTAAACTGACTGGTGACCACAATCATCATAATAATACCGATTCCCAGGACCTGAGCCAAAACCACACCAATAATGGTATCATTTGAGAGGCGGGAACGGTTTTTGACAAAGGTCATCAGCAGGGCAACAATCAGACAAAAGCCATACAGACCGGCATAGGTTCCGTCAACCGGTTCACCGAACAGGAGCCCTATTGCCACACCGGACATGGCGGCATTGCCGATTGTCTGGGTAAAAAATGAGAGTTTCTTGGTAATGACGACCGTCCCCATGGCCCCAAGCAGAGGACCAATTATGATGGCGGCCAGCAGGCCGCGGATCATAAAGGTATGTTCAAAAATCGACGGCATATAACCAGCCTTTGCCCAGCCGCTGATTATATCATAGATGAAATCCATAATTCCTCTCTTTTAAGACCGAATCGTTTGTCACGAGCACAGCCTCAACAAAATCTACCCACTCTGTAAACAGATATAAGAACTCTTTGAGACACTCCCCCTGAAGACTGCAATAGAGGAGATACATTTTCAACACTGTGAAAGAACAACCTCTTCCGTCTCACTGGGCCACCATCGGGGACACCTCGGGCTGTACGTTGACAAAAAGATCGGACAGGCTGAGATTATCCGGAGAACCATCATAAGTGACGGTTCGATTAATTGCGGTCACGTGATCGGCAATACGCAATATTGTCTGCATATCATGGCTGACCATCAGGATGGAGTGTCCCTGTTGTTCTTTCAAGTCAATCAACATCCGCTCAAACTGCCGCGCCCCAACCTCATCGACATTGGAAGCCGGTTCATCAAGAAGCAACAGTTCAGGTTTGGGCACCAGGGCCTGGGCAAGCAACACCCGGCGAAACTCTCCGCCGGACAGGTAGCCGACCATCCGATCAATAAGCTGTTCACATCGGGTTGCGGACAGGATTTTCAATATTTCATCTCGCATCGGCTTGCGCCGACTCAAAAAAAGAGGAGTCCTGCGCAACATGAGAAAGAGAAAATCAAAAACCGTCATGGGCACGGAATGGTCAAACTCAAGCAGTTGAGGCACATAACCGATTCGACCATTGTCACAAAAATGAAACCGTACCGTGCCCTTGTGAGGCATCCCACCCATAATAGCGCGAATCAATGTGGTTTTCCCGGCCCCGTTGGGTCCGATCAGGGCATGGATCCTGCCATGCCCGACATCCATATTGATATCACGCAGGATATTATTACCCCCCAGGGTCAGGGAGAGATCCCTGACCTCCAGGAGGTTTCCCTCACAACTCCCATCCATGCCTTCCCCTTGTCCCATTATTTCTTCTTATCTTTTTGTTCTTTTGCGGCATCGGTAAAGGCCTGAACGATATCATCCAGATTCTTCTGCATGGCCTGCTCAAAAAACTCCTTGGAATACTCGCCATTGGAGATATGTGAAAGCTTATAGATGCGACAGCCGGTCTCATCATAAATGATATCAACATATTTCTTTTTGTAGTCGAGTTCAGCAAAAAGGACATTGACCTTGGCCCGCTTGATCCGTTTGATCGTGTCCTGCAACTGCCTGGCACTTGGTTCGATTCCGTGGCGAGGCTGAACCACGGCTGCGGTTTCAATCCCCAACTCTTGAAAAAGATAGGCATAGCCGTCATGGACGGTCGCAATCCGCAGCGTGTTGAGATCCAGTTTGTCCAGTTTGTCCAGGGCGGACGCCAACATTTTACGCAACTCTTTTATATAGACCCGGGCATTCTTTTTGTAGAGCAGTGCATTCTCCGGACATATCTTACCCAGTTCCCGGGCAAGCATCTGAACCTGCTGAATCGCAATGGTAATCCCAATGTAGGTATGACTGTTATAGACTACCTTATTGGCTTCACCGTCCATGGAATAATGCTGTCCCCAGGCTGGAAGTAAAGGCAACCCCTTGGCGGTGTAAATAATATGCAGGTTTTCATGATCGGTGGCCTTCAGCATCGGTTTGATAAATTCGTCATGGCCGATCCAGTTGACAACCAGCACATCCAACCCCTGGAGATGCTTGAGGTCATCGGGCATGGGCTGATAGGTATGGGGATCAGAACCGGGATCAATAACCGGGGTGACCACTGCGGTATCACCGACAATATTTTTAACCCAGGAATAATAGGGATGCAGGGTTACACCGATGTTGAGTTTACACTTTCCAGCCTGCGCATTCAATGCCGTAAGCGGCATGAGCGTCAGGAGGACGAGCATGCACCATATGCTTTTTTTTATTTTCATAAATATATATCCTTATAATGAAATTAGAGTTAAAAAATGTTCTCCGCAGCAAAATACTATGGAGGAATAGAGAGTTACCAGCCTCTTTCACCAAAGAGGCTTAGCCATCCTCACCCGGAGCAGACACAGGCTGCACAATCCACTTCCATCCTTTGGCAACCAGAGATGCGCCCGGATAATCTACAGACTGAGGATTCATCCAGACCTGAGCGGAATAACGTAACTTGGAATCGTCATCACGGCCGAGGTGGGGATGGGGATGGTCTTTACTCCGCAGATCAATTATCCGCAGAATAAAACTATTTTCCAAAGGATCACTGTCCTGTTTCTCTTCAGAGCCCACATCTTTATTGAATCCGTAATAATCAACCCAGCCCTGGTGGATATAACCGGCCCAATGGAAGCCACGTAATCCCATCGGAAGGAAATTACTCGCAAACGGGGGAAGGGCTTCATCCTTCAGTTCCGCTACAGTCGCCCATTTGCCGGATTCATCCCGAAGATCCTGAATATCGACTATCGCCGACAAGAGGGAGCGATACAGGAGCGGGGCCTGATTTTTCAAAGTAATATCTTTCACCTGGTAGGCGGGAAGAGCCTGGACATCTTTGCTACTGGAAGGCAGAAAATAAAAACGAATCCCCATGAGGAGCATAATCAACGAAATTGCCCCGGTCAGGGCCAGGGCTTCTCGTCGGGCGGCCAAAGGGACAACCAGAACTTCCCGATAGACTTTGGGCGTAGCGTGCTCTTCAACCATGGGGCATATTCTCCATTCTCAATCCTGCTTCGGCCTGTGGGTAACATGGGTTACGGAAGGAAAAATGTACAACAATCGATATTCGTAGACAATGGGTGCATTCCCATTTTGTCGCAACCTCATACTTAGGGCCTGTAAGTAAATAACATGGCCATCTTGCATCTTATCTTCGGGTCAGATTTGAATGAGGCTCAATCACAAAATCCTCGACGTAGCCCTGCTACGCCTGCGGTTTTGTTCAATCTCCTCATCCAAATCTGACCCAA
>JAJRQC010000116.1 GCA_024280455.1 Deltaproteobacteria bacterium
CTGCCTTACCGGAGCGGGACTTCCACCCGATGGAATAAACGACCTTGCCCGGCCGCACTAGGAGCCCGCCCTGCGGGCGATAATTATGCGTCAGGACGTCTCTGCTGTTACCAATCGCCCGCAGGGCGGGCTCCTACGTGGCACAACTACTTGATATGTTATTATCTTAATCTTATTTTGACGGCTATGCCCAGCGAAGGTGGAGCCCCATAACATCTTCTGATTTCGTACAAAGCTCTGCCATTAACACCCTTCTGGATCCCCGATAACAACACTCGGGGATGACGTTCTTCGGGCCAGGCCTTTGGTCAAAAAAAGGTATAGACGGATCTTAGGGGCTGTAAGGAAATAACATGGCTGATATTGCGCTTAGATTTGGGTTATATTCGGAGTCTACGCTTACCTGAATGTTGTGATTGAGAAAAACCGTAGGCATAGCTTGGCTACGTTGAGGATTTTTCGATTGAACAACATTCAAAGATGGCCCGAAGATAAGATGCAAGATTGGCCGTGTTATTTTTTTACAGCCCCTTAAGGGCAACGGCAGGGTTTGGACGAATACCCAGCCTCAGCCATTTCCCGTCTTCACGGAAATGACAAAAAATAGAAAAAACATAGTTTTTACGAAACTACACATTATGATACACGGATTTCTACCTGAAAAAAAGCTCCGTCTCTTTTTTGCTTTTACGCCTTGACGTCGACTCACAAATACCGTGCATTTTGGGAGTGATGTTTACGAGACAATAACTCCTCATTCCAGCAACAGTTTCTTCCTGTTTGGTCCGCGACAAACAGGCAAGAGTACGTATATCAAATCCACCCTTGGTCGGAATGACTTATATATTGATCTGCTACCGCGACGAAATTTCCTCAGCTACCAGACAAGGCGACTCATTTTAAATGAAACCACAGTCCTGTCCTGGGACATCTTTCTAACGGAAGAACTTCCATCGTTATCCAGGTAGACCATATCCCTGCGCCAAGACTTCACCCACCCCGCTTAATTAATTTCCAGCAACAAGGGACTGACATTTTTTGTCACCAGAGCGCCCAAAGATGTCAGCTCAGGGTAACAGCCTCCTGCTTTCTTGTATATTTTTCAAGAAGAGAAACAAGTGTCCAGAGGATAATGTATTGAAATAGTAGCAAGATAATAAAAAATACGCCTCGGAAAAATGGGTTGGCACGGATGATGCTACCAAGGAGACAACTGATAAATTTTCGGGGCCACAAAGGCGCTCGACACCCAACACCCATTCCGCGAGGAGGAAAACATGACCTTGAACAAACTGAGACTGAATGCAAATGAGAAAGGCTTTACCTTAATCGAGCTGATGATCGTTATCGCCATTATCGGTATTTTGGCAGCTATTGCTATTCCTAACTTTATTGCTTATCGTAATAAGGCATTCTGTTCACAGGCTGAGTCAGATGCCAAGTCTGTTGCGGCAGCTATTGCCGACTATTTTGCCATACCATCGCACGTGAACACTCCCGCCAGAGGAGACCTAAATGGTGGAAATGATATCACCTTGACCGGCACCAATACTACAACTATCACCGGCGATAACCCGAACGTTGGGATAACTGTAACCGTAACCGACGGTTCTGGTCGCTGCCCTGCTGACTATCAAACTGCTAGTGGTGGTGATTGGGACGGTAATAACGTTTTCACACTACGCGTAGAACAATAATTTTTCACTTACCTTGTTTCATAATAGAGGAGGGGAGAAATCCCCTCCTCTTTTTATGCCCAAAATAAACAATAAACACTGCTGTCGACTCAGCTGTCTTTTTTTTCTACTCATATTATTATGCTACAGCAATACCCTCTTTGTTCCCTGGCAACTAGACGACCCGCCAAACATCACAAACAACCCTCTTCTTCGCATAAACAACCTGATGCCGGAAACACTCTGGCAGACCCTGCACGCAAAGCCCTTTGACCCCGGCGCCCTCTACCGCCCTGTGGCCAACCTTTCCTTTGCCCTCAACTGGTATGTCGGTCAGGACAACACTCTTGGCTACCATGTCGTTAACCTGCTTATTCACATCCTGACAGCCCTGCTCTTGTACCAAACAATATTTCTTCTCTTTCAGACACCGAATTTAGGGAGATATTCAGGGAAGGATGCCTATTTTATCGCCCTGCTCAGCACCGTACTCTGGGCAATCAATCCCATCCAGATTCAAGCAGTTACCTATATTGTCCAGCGCATGGCCTCAATGGCTGCCATGTTCTACATCTGGGCTCTGTTCTGGTACATAAAATTTCGCTTGAGCGAAACCATACCCAACCGTCGCCTGAATTTCCTCCTCTGTGTTCTCTGTTACATCCTGGCTGTTGGTTCAAAAGAAAATGCAGCAATATTACCCCTGAGTATTCTGACAGTTGAGTTCATTTTTTTTCCAAAGACCGCAGACAAATTTTCTAAAAATACCCGCCGAATACTCATCGGTCTTTCCTGTGCCATCGGCTTGTTCTCGATATATTATATAATTCACCATGGCTACCTTGCCTACCTGTTCAAACCAATCGGCAGCCGACCATATACACTCTACGAACGGTTATTAACGGAACCCGGCATTGTCCTTTTTTACCTGAGCCTCATCTTTTATCCTCTGGCTCAGCGTTTCTCCGTTGATCATGATATTTCAATAGCCGGCTCACTGTTCAGTTCCTGGACAACTCTGGCTTCAATACTGACAATTGTTATTCTCATACTCTTTGCCCTTGCCCAAATCCGTAAACGGCCGATCCTCAGTTTTGCAATCCTTTTTTTCTTCATTAACCATCTTATTGAATCCACAATTATCCCACTGGAGCTTATTTTTGAACACCGCAATTACCTGCCGTCCATGTTTCTTTTCATGCCTGTTGCAGCAGGCATCCTCTACCTCTTAAAATTCTACTCCAAGCGTAACCGGGTTATCCATGCAGCCATTATTCTTTTCATCCCTCTTTTGCTCATCACAACAGGCTGGAACACCTATCTCCGCAACAGCGTATGGGCATCCGAAAAATCGCTCTGGCTAGATGCAGTACAAAAAGCGCCCAATACCGCCCGGGCTTATGCAAAGCTGGGCGAGCTGGCCGGCTGGAATCCTGACAAAACTCCTGAACAACTCGCCCTTGCCATAGGATATTATCAAAAAGCACTCTCCAGTTATAGCCCCAGGACTTCTTTTAAAGCTGCAATCCTCGGTAACATGGGAGAGGTCTTTTTTATGTATGGACTCTATGACAAGGCTATTGAATATTATACAAAATCTCTGGCCCTCAACCCCCATTTCAACAATTCACAGTACGGGATGGCCAAAGCCCTGGTGATGCAGGGAAAATTTGAGCAAGCACTTCAAGTGGTCGCGCAGGCCCTTAACGAAAATCACGCCCAAAGCCGATTCTTAAACATTGGTGGTCTTATCCTGCTCCGATTAAACAAGCCGGAAGAGGCACTCTGGTCGTTCCAGCAGGCAATGAAAATCAACAGAAATAAACAGCAATATTTTTTCAACCTCGGCGTTGCTCTCTCCAAAGCGGGACACTATACTAATGCCGAATGGTTTTTGCGTCGCAGTTTTAAAAAATCTCCCAATGACATAAAAATCCTTTTCAGCCTGCTGGAAAACAGTGTCCGGGCAGCAGACCAGCAGCAATCTGATTATTATGCCCAAAAAATTATTCAACAATTCAGCCTGACTACCATTGAATATTACCTGGAAAACCTGAAAAATGATTATCGTACTGTTCCGATAGCAACAACGTTGATTGCTCCTGTCCTCCATAGACATCTTCAGCAGCAAATTCAACGAGTAACGACCCAACCCGAAAACTGACCCTGATTATGCAAAACAAACGTTCAAAGCAAGCCCTCCCGTACCAGTATTATTTTATTCCGGTCCTCTTGCTTGTATTGCTCGGCCTGGCAGACACGGCCTATCTGGCAATTTCTCATTACCGTAACTACACAGACATTTCCTACAGCAGCTTCTGCGCGCTTTCCAAGGCTATCAACTGCGATACGGTCTCCCAGAGCCCCTGGTCAATTCTGTTTGGCCTGCCGGTCGCAATATGGGGATTTATCGGCTACCTGTTGTATGGAATACTCCTTATTGCCGCCGGGAAAAACACAACGGAAAAAATCCCCTTCTGGAGCCTGCTCTTTATTTTAGGAGTTCTTTACTCAACCGCTGCCGTCTATTTTGGCTATATCTCAGCTACCAAAATTCACTCGTACTGTATCCTTTGCATAGTCAGCTATGGCATAAGCTTTTCACTCCTCTTGTATACCTGGATTATCAGGCGACGTTTTGACGATGACTCTCTCCTCTCAAGCCTGTCAAAAGCGTTCCTGCATGGGAAAAAAAATACCTTCCTAAAAATTGCTCTTCCAGTACTGGCGATACTCATTCTTGGTATCAAATTTTCTCTGCCCCAGTACTGGAACTACAGCATATCACCCCTTACACCAAACCTTGCTACCGGTATGACCAAGGATTTCAATCCCTGGATAGGTGCGGAGGACCCTGTGCTCACCATAGAAGAATACAGCGACTATCAATGCTTTCAATGCTACAAAATGCACTTTATGCTGCGACGCCTTATTGCACAGCATCCAGACAAAATCCGTTTAATCCACCATCATTTCCCCATGGATCATACGGTCAATGAAATTGTAGTCCCGACGCCTTTTCATATTGGCGCCGGCAAAATGGCCATGATGGCAATCTATGCCGCATCCCGGGGTAAATTCTGGCAAACAAACGACGCACTTTTTAAATTAGGACGGAACAAGGAACCCTTCAACACAAAAACTCTTGCCGACCTGACAGGGCTGCCCGCCGGAGAATTTTCCATGGCAACCCGTAACAAGAATATCCGCCTTTTTTACAATATGACATCCGCCAGGGGATGAAACTCGGTATCACCGGCACCCCTTCCTTTGTTATCAACGGCAAGGTATATACCGGATCAATCCCTGCCGATATACTAGAAAATGCCATTCAATGAGTGTATTGGATCCCGAATCACCATCAGGTAAAATCAAGCTCAATCGCCTCTACCTCCTCCTTTTCTTCTCTTTGCTTGTGCTGATAGCAGGCATTACTCTTCTCGGCGCAGTCCCTCCTGTCAGTCGTGACGCTCTAACCCATCACCTGTTTGTTCCAAAGCTCTACATCGAACACGGAGGGATATACCAAATACCAACCATTCCCTTTTCCTACTATCCCATGAACCTGGATCTGCTGTATATGATCCCGCTGTATTTCGGCAATGACATTCTCCCCAAATACATCCACTTCTTTTTTGCCCTGCTGACGGGATGGCTTATTTACGACTATCTCAAAAAACGCACATCGTTAACGTATGCCCTGCTTGGCAGCCTTTTTTTTCTTTCCATTCCGATCATCGTTAAACTCTCCATTACCGTATATGTTGATCTCGGATTGATGTTTTTCTCAACAGCGTCTCTGCTGCTGCTCTTCCGCTGGATAGATGCAGAATATAAAATTAAATATCTCGCCCTTGCCGGCATCTGCTGCGGACTGGCAGCCGGCACCAAGTACAACGGGCTTATAACTCTATTTCTCCTGCCGTTATTCATCCCCATACTCTATACCCGCTCCCAAGATGCTGCTGAAGGGAGCAGCAGCAAAGGCCTTGCCTTCAGCCTTGTTTTTATGCTGGCCGCCCTGGTTTCCTTTTCCCCCTGGCTTATCAGAAATTACAACTGGACTGGTAATCCTATCTATCCGCTTCACAATTCTATTTTTCAACAAATTCATGGCAAAACTACCGGACAAGAGCCGGGCAACGAAAAAAAACTTTCTACGATAACCAAAAAGTTAACGAGCCGCGGCAGCGGTATTTTTGCATCTCGAAAAATCTTGTACCACGAAACATGGTGGCAGGCTCTCCTGCTTCCGGTTCGATTCTTTTTCACAGGCCAGGATGACAATCCCCGTTACTTTGACGGCAAACTGAACCCTTTTTTATTTATTTTACCCTTCTTCGCCTTCTTGAAAAAATCAAAATCCAGCCAGATACAACGTGAAAAATATACCCTACTGGCCTTTGCACTGCTTTTTTTCTTCTTCACCTTTTTTCAGGAGGCTCTGCGCATTCGCTATATTGTATCCATTGTGCCGGCACTTGTTCTGCTGGCAATATTCGGATTACAAAATATATTTTCAACAACAGCTGCCATCACGTCCACCAGGGTTCGCCGTGGAGTCCAAGGACTTATATTCCTGATCCCCTGCGCCATGCTCGCCTACAACACACACTACATTATCGGCCAGTTCCAAACTATCCAGCCCCTGTCTTACATTCTTGGAAAAGTTGACAGGGAAGAATATATCACCAGATTTCGCCCTGAATATCCGGTCATCCAATATGCCAACAATCACTTGCAATCCGATAATAAGGTACTCTGTATTTTTCTGGGCAACCGCGGCTACTACATGGATTTCAAGCCCGTGTTCGACAGACCGGGACAAGGCGGTTTTCTGCTTGATATTCTTCAACCACCAGCACAGGGAAAAATCATCAAAAACGAATTGCTGCGCCGAAATATTTCCCATATACTCCTCAGAGAGGATCTCACACAAAACTGGCTCCAGCGCCTGCCGGATGATAAACAGCTGGTAATCGTCAATTTCTTCCAGCAGGAAACACAAAAATTGTTCAGCAGTGGCGGCTACTCCTTCTTCCGCATAACCGGCAAAACAGCGCGTGATTAAAAAACCCTCTAACACTACAATATGTTAACTTTTTTAACAAAATGACCCACCATGACTCCAAAAACTTTGGAGAGGGTGCATTCCCATTTTGTCGCAAAGGCTTAAGACGTTGTCATACAGGTTGTTTTTTGGGTGGGCGATGCCCACCCTCCACTCTGGAATTTGCTGTTTTATGGTGGGCATCAGCTTTGATTCGGCAGAGAAGAACATTACCGACTTTGCATGGGAAAGGCTGGAAAATTAAGTATGCTGTCCCCTGAATTCCCTTTATCATTTCTCCATCCAAACCAACGGTGCTTACACAATAGCCGGTTACCCAAAAGCTTAACCCTGTCATTCTTTTGGTTCCAAGTATATCCCGATGTATTCGGATAGCGCTTTTACCCTTTATAGATCCAACCGTATTGGCTACGCTGTACTTGGGTGGTATGCATAAGAGCAAATGTATATGATCGGGCATCGCATGACCTTCAAGCAATTCAACCCCCCTTTTGTCGGCACAAATCTTTTATCATACCACCTAGTTGTCCCCTTTTTCTTACAATGTTTCCCCGGAATTTAAGTTTTTCTCAAAAATTTCATATTAACGCGCCCTTGACCTGTACACTTCGCAGATGTACATTATAATAACAATGAGCTCTTAATACTTATCCGGGGGGAACAATGCAAAGCGTAACGGTTCAACAAGCTAGAAAAGATATGAGCAGATTACTGGATGCGGTTGCCGGCGGGGACAAGGTTATTATTACGCGCAGAAATAAACCTGTAGCCAATCTTTCGGCCATAAAAAATAATAGTCATCAAGACAAGATTCAATTCCCTGACAGGACAGCATTTCGCAGACGCCTGCCAAAGGGTGAAACACCAGCCGCCAGGTTGGTGCGAGAGATGAGGGATGAAAAATAACCGTGGAGCAATTTTATCTGGATACCAGTGCTATCCTTCCCTATTATCGCGAAGAACTCCACAGCAGACGGGTTCAGGATTTTCTTTCAGCCATTACAGCTCCGGTGGCCATCAGTTATTTGACTGATGTGGAATTTGCCTCTGCATTGTCACGCCTTGTACGTATGGAGGAGCTGAATGATGCCCAGGCTGGAATAATAGAACAGGCATTCACCGACGACTGTAAAGCCGGGTTGTTTAAACGTATTTCACTCACTGCAGCCCATTTTAAACAGGCTGTGAAATGGCTCTCCCTGCGCAACACATCGTTACGGACTTTAGATACGTTGCATCTTGCCGTGAGCAGTCAAGGGGGCTTGAGAATTGTTACCTGCGATACAATTCTTGCTCAAGCAGCAGACAAACTCTACAAAGAGTATACCCTGCTTCCCGATGAACCCGGTTTAATGACGGTGTAAAAACAAACGAAACCAACGGAGTTCTGTCCCTGATTGGTAACCGTTCACCAATTAACACAGGAGACCATTCGGAAAATAGCTGGTATTTTTGCTAACCATGCGGATGTAGATGAGGTTATCCTGTATGGCTCCCGGGCAAAAGGCAATTATAAACCCGGATCAGACATAGATCTGACAATAAAAGGGGAAGGGCTTGATTTGGAGCAGCTCAATAAAATCAGTAATGCCCTTGATGATCTCCTTTTACCGTACACGTTTGATCTCTCAATTTTTCATCACATAACAAATTCTGATTTGCTGAATCACATTGAACGAGTTGGCAAGGTTTTTTACAGACGTGAAGGAAACAGGTAATCATGATGGTGAGGAAATTGTTTTTGTAAAATAAAGGTCAAGATGAGACAGGTTGTTGAAACGGATTTGCTCTGTTTGCTTATGTAAAAAATATCGAACGATGGCTCAAACAGCTTAAAGACAATAAAAAGATAGGATTTCGCGGTGCCCCGAAAACAGGAGAATATTTTACGATACTTGACAACAATTAAGTATCGTGTCCCCGGAATTATACACAATTCCAAACAAACGAGGTCTGGCCCCGATTTTAATTTCTTGAACTGCATGATCAGATAAAAACAGAAAATTATGAACAAAATTGACAGAGACAATGTGCTTCATATCCTTAAATCGCACAAGACAGATCTGGTCGGCAATTACGGTCTGTTTGAAATTGGGTGTGTTTGGCTCAGTGGCGAGAAACGAGGCCAAAAAGGGAAGTGATATCGATATGGTGGTGGAGACACAAGTGCCGGATCTTCTTCGCATGGTCAATCTTAAAGAAGATATTGAAAAATATTTTGCACTCAAAAGTAGATTTAATCCGGTACCGTAGCAGCATGAACGCTCTATTAAAAAAGCGCATCGATAAAGAGGCGCACTATGTATGACGAGGAGCTTCTTGCGGATAAGTTGACGCAGATATCCGATGCATTGGATAGAGTTGCCAGACGTTTTGGAGGAATCAACTCCGCCGACGATTTTCTTGAGAATGAGCACGGGCAGGATATGCTGGATGCTATCTGCATGATGCTTATAGCTGTTGGTGAAAATTTTAAGGCCATTGACAAAATAACCGATGGCATTTTTTTAGAGCGATACCCGGATGTCAACTGGAGAGGCATTAAAGGGTGCATTCCCATTTTGTCGCAAAGGCTTAAGATGTTGTCATACACGTTGGTTTTTGGTGGGCGATGCCCACCCTACAGTCTGCAATTTGCTGTTTTGTGGTAGGGTGGGCATCGCCCACCAATCCAAAGCATGTTAAATTCGTAGATTTTGAATGCCTGACTAACACAATAAGGCCGAAGTATGAGGTTGCGACAAAATGGGAATGCACCCGGCATTAAAGGTGTTCGTGATGTGATCTCACACCAGTATTTTAACATTGATGCCGAGGGAATTTATTATATTTGCAGTCATGATCTGGAGTTGCTCCGGACTACAGTGGAAAAAATGCTTGTTGATATATCGAATAGATGAAAAAATGGGAACTCAAGCACAGGCCGACATTTAATGCAGACTATTTGAAACCTGCATTGCTGACTGGATAACAGTAAGGCAGGTTGTTGAAACGGACTTGAAATGTTTAATTAACCATGGACAAACTATCTAAAAATAAACTTCGCAGCTTAAAACGGATAAACTGGGATTATACTCTTTCCCCGGAAGACCTGTTTGCAGTGATTAATGGCGAAAAATTAAAGGCTGGTCACTGGAACAGAGATGACCTGTTGCTGCGTATGCTTGAAAGGTTGGGCTGGTACGAGTTGTTGGATTTTTTTACCATAGAAGAATTGGCCTTAAAACTGAACCCAAAGATGCTAAGAAGGTTATATAACAAGGAAAAAAGAGAAAAATATGAACGTCTTGGAAAAATTTTACGAAAAGAGCCTGTATCCTTTACAAAATGGGGTCCTGAGTATCGTAGAAAAAGTCGGGACACCCTTTTTTCTAACCGGTGGTACAGCACTTAGCCGCTACTACACGCATCACCGTTATTCAGATGATCTGGACTTTTTTGTAATACAGGACTTCGAGTATGCCAGACATGTAAACTTGATTCTCCAAAATTTAATGGATGCTGAGAGCACAGGACTCATTATCATTGATCACCATTCAGTGAACAGGGGAAAGGCGTATACACAGCTTTTTGTAAGAGATTCAGAACGCAGCGAAATTGAATTAAAAGTGGAATTCATTAACGATGTTGCGGCGCATTATGGTTCAATCAGTCAAGATCCTGTGCTTGGTCGAATTGACAGCTTGCGGAATATTCTATCGAATAAGCTCACAGCCCTGTTTCGCAGTGAACCAAAAGATGTTGCGGACATTCACGCCATAGCTGTGCAGAACCATTTTAATTGGAAAAACATCGTCACTGAGGCCAAGAGTAAAGAAGTGGGAGCTGATCCTGAAACCATTTATGATATTCTCAACTCATTTCCGCTGGAGTATATCGAAACCATAAAATGGATTTCACGACCTGATGCTGAAATATTCAAACACGAAATCCAAACAATTGCCGATGACATCCTGCTGGGCAAAGATAACTCCCTGGCACCTCAAACAGCAAAGCAACTGAAATGAAAAAACTGCCCATAGGCATCCAGACATTCAGCGAGATCATCGAAGAAGACTACACCTATGTTGACAAAACCGGCATGGCTGTGGATCTCATCGATAATGGCAAATACTATTTTCTCTCCCGCCCCAGGCGATTTGGTAAGAGTCTGCTGGTCTCAACCCTGCAGGCGTTATTTGAGGGAAAACAGGAGTTGTTCACCGGCCTTGTCGCCCATGACCGCTGGGACTGGAGCATACAGTATCCGGTGATCAAACTGAGCTTTGCCGGTGTTGCCAGAAACGTGGCGGATATGAAACAGGATATTCACAACATCCTGCGCAGAAATCAAAACAGGCTGGGAATACCCTGCGAGAGAACTGAGGATATAGGCGGCTGCCTGCAGGAATTAATTGAAAGAACATTCCAGCAGTTCGGCCAGAAAGTGGTCATACTGGTCGACGAATACGACAAACTCATCCTGGATAATCTCGACCAGGTGGAGATGGCCAAAGAGGCCAGGGAAATATTAAAAGACCTCTACACCACCATCAAGGACTCGGACGAGTTCATCAAGTTCTCCTTTCTCACCGGGGTAAGTAAATTTGCCAAGGTCTCCATTTTCAGCGGCCTGAACAACCTGAGAGATATCACCCTGGACAAGCGCTACGCTACTCTCTGCGGATACACCCAAAATGATCTGCAAACCATTTTTTCCGACCATCTGCAGGGCGCGGACATGGAACAAGTGCGGCAATGGTACAACGGCTACAGTTTCTTAGGCGAGCCGGTGTATAATCCCTTTGACATTCTGCTCTTCATTGATTCTGATTTCACCTTCAACAACTACTGGTTTGCCACCGGCACTCCTACCTTTCTTATCAAACTGATCCAGCAGCAAAATTATTATATTCCCCGGCTTGCCGACCTGCGGGTCAACAGCAGCCTGATCGACAGTTTTGACATTGACAATATACGCATAGAGCCCGTACTGTTTCAGGCTGGCTATTTAACAATACGGGAGGTTAACGAGCTGGAGTTCGGCGGCTATGAGTATGGCCTTTGCCTACCCAACAAGGAAGTTACCATTTCGTTTAATGACTTGATAATCCAGTATCTCACGGACGAATCTCAATTCACAAAAACCAAATCAGCACTGTATACTGCTTTGAAAAACGGGAACATGGCGGCATTTAAACATACACTGACATCTCTTTTCGCCTCCATCCCTTACAACAATTACGTAAAAAACACCATCAGCAGTTATGAAGGCTATTTCGCCAGTGTTATCTACGCCTACCTGGCAAGCCTCGGCCTGGACATCACGGGTGAGGATGTAACCAACAAGGGCAGGATCGACCTGACGATCAAACTCGGCAACAATTTGTATATCCTCGAATTCAAAGTTGACGGCAGCGGTAATGCCCTGGAGCAGATCAAACAAAAAAATTATCAGCAGAAATACCTGGATAAGGGAGCAAACATCTACCTGATCGGGATTGATTTCAGCTCGGCAGAAAAAAACATTACTGACTTTGCCTGGGAAAGGATGGAAAATTGAATATGATGTCCCCTGAATTCATGTAAAAAATATCGAACGATGGCTCAAACAGCTTAAAGACGATAAAAAGATAGAATTTCGCGGTGCCCCGAAAACAGGAGAATATTTTGCGATACTTGACAATAATTGAGTATTGTGTCCTCGGAATTCCAGAACTTGAATGGGAACGAATATGAACAGCGATGAATTAAGCAAACTGTCCCCGTATCCCCCAAACAATATAACAGCGAAACCCAACATTGAGGACTGAGAAAAACATTTCAGAATTTACATGGGAAAGCATATGAAAAAACTCCCCATAGGCATTCAAACATTCAGCGAAATCATTGAAGAGCAATATACCTATATTGATAAGACAGGCATGGTGGTTGACCTGATCGAAAACGGTAAATACTATTTTCTGTCCAGACCACGCCGGTTTGGCAAGAGCCTTCTTGTCTCAACCCTGCAGTCTTTGTTTGAAGGACGGCAGGAACTGTTTACCGGGCTTGCTGCCCATGACCGCTGGGACTGGTCCATACAGTATCCGGTAATCAAGCTGAGCTTTGCCGGGGTGGCCAGAAATGTTACTGACATGAAACAGGATATTCACAATATCCTGCGCAGAAATGAAAGAAATCTGGGTATAAGCTGTGAACGAGTTGATGATATCGGCGGTTGCCTGCAGGAACTCATTGAAAAATCATTCCACAAATACAAGCAAAAGGTCGTTATCCTCGTTGATGAATACGACAAGCTTATCCTCGACAACCTCGACCAGCTAGAGATGGCCAAAGAGGCCCGGGAAATCCTCAAAGACCTCTACACCACCATTAAGGACAGCGATGAATTTATCAAGTTTGCTTTCCTGACCGGAGTAAGCAAGTTTGCCAAGGTGTCTATTTTCAGTGGACTGAATAACCTGGAAGACATCAGCCTGAACAAGACTTTTGCCACCATCTGCGGATACACTCATCATGATCTTCAAACCGTCTTTGCCGACCATCTGCAGGATGCGGACATGGCTAAAGTTCAGGAATGGTATAACGGCTACAACTTCCTTGGTGAACCGGTCTACAATCCATTCGACATTCTGTTGTTTATCAAAAACTCTTTTCAGTTCAACAGCTACTGGTTTGCCACCGGCACCCCGACCTTTCTCGTCAAACTCATCCAGCAGCAAAATTATTATATCCCCCAACTTGCCGATCTACGGGTCAACAGCAGCCTGATCGACAGTTTTGACATCCAACACCTGCAACTGGAGCCCATTCTTTTCCAGGCAGGCTATCTTACCATTGCCCAGGTTATGGAAAAGAAACGTGGAGGATTCGAATTTTTATTGAAGATACCCAACAAAGAGGTTCAGCTCTCCTTCAATGACATGGTGATCGATTTCCTCACTGACCAGAGAACAGAAAAGGGAAGATTTCAAGACCAGCTCTATGACATTCTTGAACACGGGCAGGTGGATATGCTTCACGACGTCCTCTCAACTCTTTTCGCCTCCATCCCTTACAATAATTACGTTAAAAACACCATCAGCAGTTATGAAGGATATTTTGCCAGTGTTATCTACGCCTACCTGGCAAGCCTTGGCCTGGACATCACGGGTGAGGATGTGACCAGCAGGGGCAGGATCGACCTGACAATCAAACTCGGAAACAATGTGTATATCCTCGAATTCAAAGTTGACGGCAGTGGAAATGCCTTGGAACAGATAAAGGAAAAGAATTATCAGCAGAAATACCTGGATAAGAAAAACACCATCTACCTGATCGGCATTGATTTCAGTTCGGCAGAGAAAAACATCACCGGCTTTGCATGGGAGCAGATATGAATACCCGGGTATTACGTAAACTGTCCCCGGAACATAACGGAACATAAAAACGGGGTCTGTCCCCGGTTTCCTGATTTTTTCTTAAAATGCATCAGATATGGTATAGCGAATGAGAGACAATGTGAAATATTTGTCTGGAATTGTCAGAGTAAAAAAGGAAAAAGGGACCCCATTTTCTTCACAATCGAAGGAGGTAACATTGGAGAAAGATAGCCGGACTTACAGAACTCTTCAGCAAAGAAAACAAGATATTTTTGAGGTCGCCCGTATCCATGGCCTTGTCAATATCCGTGTCTTTGGCTCGGTGGTTCGTGGCGAGGATACTCCCTCCAGTGATATCGACCTGCTTGTTGACCTGGAAAAGGGTCGTTCCCTGCTTGATCTTGGCGGCGCGTCCGTACTGCTTCAAGAAATTTTAGGACGCAAGGTGGATATTGTGACAGAACGTGGTCTGCACTGGTATATACGAGACAATATATTGAAAGAGGCCCGTCCGTTATGAAGGATGACAAACTCTACTTGATACATATCTCCGAGAGTATCAAAAAAATCGGGTCATATACGGCGGGGTTGGATCTTGAGGAATTTATGCAAAATTCGCTGGTGCAGGATGCAGTGCTGCGCAACCTGCAAGTACTTGCTGAGTCGACGCAGCGCTTTTCAGAGGATTTCAAAACAGCTCACCCTGAAATCGAATGGTACAAGATCTCCGGTCTGCGGAATATCCTTGTCCATGATTACCTGGGGATTGACCTTGTGACAGTCTGGGGCGTTGTTGTTGATAAACTGCCGGAGTTGAAACCGGTACTTCTGTCGGCACTGTAGAAAAAGGATGACCCCATTTTCACATTGGCCTGGACATCACGGGTGAGGATGTGACCAGCAGGGGCAGGATCGAC
>JAJRQC010000117.1 GCA_024280455.1 Deltaproteobacteria bacterium
ATCAATCTATTTGAAATTTATTTTTGGTAGTAACGGCTCACACTGGACGTCAGTTTGAGTCAGACTAGCTGGAAAGATGGAGGCTTTTCTGTATCTTTCAGTGTCAGGAATTAATCTATGAAAGTGTTTGACAAGGACACCGTGACTAAACGGGAATATTCAAAGTTTGGCAGGCCGTCCAGCCTGAATATTCTCTGGCGGAAACCGTTATGAAAATAGCTGTAATCCATAATTGGCCCGGCCAGAGAAATTCCGAACTGGAATTGATTAAGCGTATTCGCCGAATTGCCGGTGAGCTTGGCCATGACTCTACGATTATTGATCCGCTGGGGCATCCCTTGAATGACGATGGGACACACCTGGATTCGGTACGGTTTGTTGATACGCGTCAATACGACTTCTGTCTTAATCTCCATTATGTGAATCCTAATTTTTTTGACACCTTCAGCTATGCGGTCAACTGGAACCCTCTTGATTATGTGGTTAGGCACCCCATGGACGGCAGCGACCTGCCTGCAGATCATGTTGCCTACAGAACAGCGTGTCTGGAGAGTCATGATGCTCTGCTCTCTGCCGGTTCCGAAGAAATGGACGATTTTGCCGCAGCTTTGAACCTTTGTGCCGGATCGCATATCACCAACAACAATCTTTTCCTGCATACGACATCGGAAATCCCATCTGGAATCGACTTTCCGGATTTTAACAGTTTTAAGGTTTTTTATATTGGGGCAAACTGGGAGCGACAGCATGGTGTAGAGCGGCATGGCACTCTCGTTGAACGGCTGGATGCATCAAACCGGGTTGATTTCTACGGGGTAAGGCAACAACATGGTATTGCCCTGTGGGAGGGGGTGAAAAATTATCGGGGAGAACTGCCCTTTGACGGAGGCAGCTCTATTATCACCTGCTCAAACCAGTGTGGTGTTTCTCTTGTTCTCCATTCCAAGGCTCACCGCCGGTCTGCTCTTGTTTCTACCCGCATATTTCAGGCCTGTGCAGCCAAGACCCTGACCATCTGTGATGATAACCCCTTTATCCTGAAGCATTTTGGCGACAGTGTTCTTTGGTTTAAGTATGGCGATGATCCTGCTGAAAATTATAAACGGATTATGGAAAAGGTGGAATGGGTTCAGGATCATCCGGAGCAGGCCCTGGAAATGGCCAGGAAAGCCCATGCCGTCTTTGTAGAGAATTTTTCTTTACGGAGAGAGGTCCGCAACCTGCTTGACCACCATTCTGCCAATGTTGACCAATACCTCAACGAGTTCGGTGCGCGTGATCCCTCTGCCTCGGTTGATGTGTTGTATGTATATAGGGGTGATCAGGATGATGTGCTGCAGGAATGTCTCGAAGATCTTGCCGCACAGGTCGGCGTGTGTCCTCGGCTTGTTATTTTTTCAATGTCCTGCCATGAAGATGAGATTCGTCGGCTTGTTGCCCGGTATGATATTGACTTTGTTATCGTCATATGGACGGATCAGGGGGGAGAAGGGTTGCCTCTCGATGGCATGCTTGTTGCGAAGTACCTGAGGGGTCATGTCCATGGGGACTGGTTTTCTTTTTATTCCAGGCGCTGTCGATGGAAGAAAATGCACCTGACCCAGTTGGTCAGGGCTGTTGAAGGCAATGAGGGAATAGCATTATCCGGGACCTGTGTGAAAAATCAAGTGTTTACCCGGCTGGAAGATGAATATTATCATTTTTCAATGAATAGCATAAATGTGCATTCTCGGGCAATTACCGAGCAAAACCTGAGCGAATTTGCTGCTGAACGATTTCCGGTGTCATCACTGTTGTTTTCTTCCTGCCGTTTTCAAGATGCGACGCTGCTGAAGACCATACGTTTTTTTGATAAGGGCTGGGCATTTTTTCTTGTGCTTTATTTTTACCTGGAAAAGAGCAGACTGCCGGCTTTTACTCCAAAGATGACGACGGTCTTTATTCGAGAGGATGAGGACTGGGCTGTTGATATCTATTTAGACAGCAGGCAGACAGCCGAGTTTGAAGCAGGCCTTGCCGGTGCGTTTTTTAAAAATGATCCGCTGTATCTTGCTCTGGCTCAAGGAAGTGGAAGTTTCTACGGCGATCGAGTCGGTTTGGGGATGGAGTCAACTCAATTTTCAATTAACGAGTATTGCCTGAACATTTTGCGGTTCAGACCCTTGCTCCTGAAAATATATAAGGGCGGTTTTCGCGCACTCTGTTTTCTGTTAAAGGTCCCTTACAAGGCCCCTGTAAAGAGATAAGGCCACCTTGAAAAATTGCCTTTCGGAGTCTCACAGGTTCACTTACCTCGCCCGATCTCTGCGTCACAGAAAAATGAAAAATGCTCACATGTGACTAATATGCTGCACTTTTTAATTTACCTGTTCCTTGACCTCGAACGGAAATTCTAATTTTTCAAGGCACCCATAATACCTGTTGAGCAATATGCCGAAAGAATATATTTTTACAACAAAGACGGGAAAGGAGTTCTCTTTGCCTGTTCCTGAACCGGCGGAAGAAAGCAGCTTTTTTTTGTTCTCTTTGCCCAAGGCCGGCAGCACCCTTCTCATGCATGTTATGGCAGATGTCTGTAAAATATTAAATATTCCGACAGTCGATCTGCCGACAAAGGTATTCTCACTTGGTATACAGCCAGGAGAACTCACTGAAGACATAAATAGTCTCTGGCAAAGTCGTGGTTATGCTTATGTCGGGTTTCGTTCCTTTCTTCCACCAATGCAATTTGATTTTTCTTCCACAAAAAATATTCTGCTTGTCAGGGATCCCAGGGATATGCTGGTGTCGCTCTATTTTTCAATGAAATACAGTCATGTCGTGCCGGATGTGGAAGAAGGAGTACACCCAATTCGCAAACAGCGTGCTGTTTTGAATAACACTGATATTAATCAGGCTGTGCTGAATATGGCTCATGCCTATAGAAAATATTTTAAAGATTATCTTGAGCATCTTCCGACGAAGACCACTCGGGTCTACCGATATGAAGATGTTATTTTCAAGAAAAAAGAGTGGCTTGAAGATATGCTGGATTTTCTGGAGTTGAAATTGCCGGCATCAAAGATCCATGCCATTGCGGATAAATACGATATCCGTCCCGACAGGGAAGATCCCCAAAAGCATGTGCGCCAGGTAACACCTGGAAACTACAAGGTTCATCTATCGCAAGCGACAATAGATACGCTTGATGACATGTTTGGTCCTGTTATGCACTCTTTTTATTACGACTCGGTTATCAGCTTGAAGTTGGGTGGAAATGTGAAAAACAGCGGCATGCAGTATCCTGCCGGGAAATTATTCATGCAGGACGCTCATGTCCAACGTCTGGAACGTGATCTGGCTGCACTACGGCAATCATGGTCCTGGCGTCTTTCATTGCCTGTTCGTCTGATTGGTTCTGTTTTTATGGACAGGAAGTGATTTGTTGTGACAATCCGAGAGGACGACGAGGGAAGAAGCGTACAAGCTCAGGCGACTGTGCCTTTAGTCTATGTGGTCGTCCTTAATTTTAACGGTCTGGATGTCAATGATACCTGTATAACATCTCTGCTTGCATCAGATTATACTAATTACAAAATTCTTTTTGTCGACAACGGCTCAAGTGATGGCTCTGTAGAGCTGATCCGCCGAGACTATCCAACTGTCGAATTCCTTGAAAACAGAGAAAACCTTTTTTTTGCGGCCGGAAATAATCGGGGCATTGAGCAAGCCCTTCGGCAGGGTGCAGACTATATTTTTATTTTAAATAATGATACCCGGGTGGATTCGGCCTGTCTCTCAACCCTTGTTGCTTTCATGGAACAGGTGAGGACGGCTGGTGCCGTTCAGCCCCTGCTTTGCCTCATGGGTCATCCTGCGCTGATAGCCTCTGGTGGTTGCCGGGTTTCCCTCTCCGGCAGGGCATGGGACGATGGGTTTGGCGATTCCTGTGCATCTTTTGGCACTGAGCCCCGTGAAGTTTCCGGAGTCACAGGTGGTGCCATGCTGGTACGGGCCCAGGTGTTCCGGGAAGCAGGCACGTTTGATGAACGATATGGAATGTATTTTGAGGATGTGGATCTGTCCTGGCGGATCAGGAGATGTGGATACCGATTGTTTGTCGTACCACAGGCTCGGGTCTTACATGAGGTATCGGCGACAACCGTCAAAGGGTTCAGCACCCTCCGCATTCGTTTGACTGAAACAAACAGCTATCGTCTGATAATGGCCCATTTTCCTCTTTGGCTTATTTTTTTCGGCTATCCCCTCAGCCTTTTCTTTTCCCTGGCGGTTGCGGTTCGGGCATTTCTGCGAAGTCAGCCGGGAAACGCCAAGGCTGCCGTAATGGGTGCTTTGGATGGACTATGGATGTTGCTTCCCGGGCTCCTTTGTCGGTTGGCTGGACGGTCGTCCACAAAAAGTATACCTGCTGGCTGGATTGCCTGGCGGACGTTGTTTCCTCCCGTTGGCCGGGCTACTGAACAGAATAAGACTGCCGAGCATGAGGATTAATCGTGCAACTTCATGTTATTTTTGTTAATTATCGGCCGTTTGAGGATTCAAGTGGGATCCATATTTTTTTCCTCGCCAACGAAATGCAACGCCTCGGTATACGATGCACCGTGTGTGTGCCCTGGAATACTTCCAGTGTGACGACTTTTGGAACAGCCTTGTTTAAAACCATCAGTTACCCGGCAGCATTCCTGGGTGCATTGTTGGGAACGTTGAACAGAAAGCATGAACAGGTCATTGTTCACGCCTGGACCCCTCGGGAGAATGTACGCTATTTGACCCGTTTTTTGTCAAAACGGCTTTCCGTACCATATCTGGTTCATCTGGAGGATAATGAGGAAGATATCCTGGCGAGTCATTTTAATATGCCTTATGAAGATGTTGCCCGTCTGCCCAGGCACAGGTTTTTTAAGTTTCCTCTGTTGATCAATCCCGGATATTACCTAAAATTTCTTGGCCATGCAGCCGGAATGACCTGTATCATGAAAAGCCTGGAGCGGTTTGTTCCGGCCGGGGTACCGGCGTTGACTTTCTGGCCGGCATGTGAACCGGAATTTTTTTCCATACCCGAAGAGCCGGAGTATGAGATCAGGAGGCGATGGGGGATAGCTGATGATGAAACCGTGATTACCTATACCGGAAATGTTCATCAGGCCAATAGCGAGGAGGTGGGCAACCTCTATCTTGCTGTTGATCTTCTCAACAAACAGGGTAAGAGGGTACGGCTTATCAGGACCGGGTCGGATTTTATGCCCATGGGTGAGGATGCAGTCAGAGCGGGTACAAAGTATGCTCTGGAAATGGGAAGAAGGGCTCCGGTTGAGCTGATTCAGTTTATACGGGCTGCAGATATTCTGGTGCAGCCGGGGACACCAGGTTCATTTGATATCTTCAGGTTCCCCAGTAAGCTGCCCATGTATTTTGCCAGCGGAAGGCCGGTGATTTTGCCGAAGGTAAATATCGGTACTCATGTGCGCAATGAAGTCGACTGCCTTCATCTAAAGGATGGCAGCCCTGAAGATATAGCAGCTAAAATAAGTTGTTTAATAGAGAATAAGGATTTTGCTCGAAGAATCGGCAGAGCCGGCCGTATGTTTGCCCGAGCCAACTTCAGTTGGGAAACGACTACGCTTCAAGTTGTGCGGTTTTATGAAAATATTTTGGCTAATCGATTTTCTACATGATTACGTATGACAGACCTCGTAAACCGTAGCTGAAATCGTGTATTTTTCTGGACAATGCGATAACTTTGTTCTGTAGAGCCCGCCCCTGCGGGCGATGACCCGGCCGCAATCGCCCGCAGGGGCGGGCTCCTAGTGCGGCCGGGCAAGGTCGTTTATTCCATCGGGTGGAAGTCCCGCTCCGGTAAGGCAGACCAGCCACCGGATAGAGAACCCTGGGCTGGCGGGAGTAATCCCAAAGGTTAAGCACAG
>JAJRQC010000118.1 GCA_024280455.1 Deltaproteobacteria bacterium
AGCCTGAGAAAAGGAGAGGAAACATGACAGACATACTACTCGCCCGCGATGCGGTCGAGTATCCATTATTGGCTGCTGCCGCAGCCAATAATGGATACCTGCGCCAACTTTACCAAATAACTACCCATATTTTCGGATAAACCAGCATGGCTGGACCAGGTTTTTCAGGCCACAGCCACAACGAAGCATGAAAATAGCCTAAAACGACACCACTTCACGGGCTATTTTCAGATAAAATATTCTGTCGTCATGTTCGGAATGGGACGCCGAGGTTATTTGCCAGGGTATACAGACGGCTATTGATAAAGCGAGCAGGAAAGGGGAGGCCACCCTTCAACTTGCCTGAATGTATCATTGGCACCTGTAGAATCTTGACTTGCAAAATGTGCTTTTCGGCCAATTGATATTACTTGAAAAATAATAAGAACTGGCTGGGGGACAGGGATTCGAACCCCGATAAGCGGAGTCAGAGTCCGCTGTCTTGCCATTAGACCATCCCCCAGCATGTTGGAAGGTGAGAGAGAAAATAGAGAGATTACCCTTTATTGTCAAGGGAAAATCGCATTTTTCCGCACCTGAGAGTTCTATTTATTTATTGTAACCGTTCACCGGAGTTGCTATTGCCCTGCCATAATCAATAACTTGTAAGAGTTTACCAGTGTCCCCAGCAGCTTCGTGATCGAAGCTTGTGATTATACACCCCGTATATCGCGAGGTTCGAGCGCGTGCTGATGGGGTGCTGGTGAACTTTTACTATTTATTTCCCTCAGCTTATCACCAAACCGGCATAGCCGACCACCTGATCGGTATCGCCGCTGACCTCGCCGGAATCGGTGTAACGCACCAGTTCGGCTTGGGTTGCACCTAATTCCAAAACGGTGAGCAAAGTAATCGTGGTCGGTATAATTCCGCACATGGAAATGTGATTTCCCAGCACGGTCTCATACAATCCTATCGGATCAAGGGCCTGTATCCGCTCAAGGGCCAGATGATCCTTTACACTCGCATTGCGTCTGGACTCATAATGGGTCATATCGGTTGAGGCCACCATTAACACCGGCTTGGCAAACTCCCTGATGGCCGTTGCCAGATCATGGGCTGCCTGTTTGCAGACCTCATAGGAGACATGAGACACCACGATGGGAACTATTTTGAGTTTTTTTTGTAGAAACTGGAGAAAGGGAACCTGCACCTCGAGGGAGTGCTCCTGCAGGTGGGCAAGATCATCTTCGACAATGACATCTGAGTTGCGAAGAATGGAAACGGCCAGGCCGCGCTCGATGGAAACCCCGCCCATGGGCATCTGCCAGTCGGAAATCCCAAGCGCCAGCGGCTCACCACTGCCATGATGGTTTGGCCCGAGAATGAGGGCTGTTTCAGGCACCTGCACAGTAGCAAAAGTCTCACCTGCCACAGCCCCTGAATACACATAACCGGCATGGGGTACGATAACGGCCAGGACCTTTTTCTTTTTCTGAACAGATGGAATAAATTCAGCAATGGTTTGCCGGAGCAGAGTTGGATCTCCGGGATAAAATCTATCTGCAACCACTGGCTGGCGAGTCATAATACACCTCCCAAACGTTTTTCGACACCCCGGCGACGACAAGGTCACCAAGGGCAGAGGATAGACGGGTACCTTCTCTGATAATCAGGCCGTTGACACAATGGTGATATTTTATCAACCCTGCGTTTATTTCACGTCCCAGGTGGTTCCTTCCGGGCCGTCGTGCAGTTCTATATTATGGGCAAGCAATTGATCTCTGACTGCATCGCTGGCCGCCCAGTCCTTATTTTCACGGGCGGCATTACGCCTGATAATCAGACTATTGATCTCCTCCTCGGAAAGATCAATAGTGGCGAGTAACTTTTCTTTTTTCTCGACCACATACTGTACGGCATCCCTGGTGGCCACACCCAGAATACCGGCCAGTTCACGCAAATCCTCTCCAGCTGTCCGCAGCAGGGCAAGATCCTCGTGTACAGGATGCTCTGGAAGCATACGGGCCACCTTATTCATCACCTTGACGCCGTCAAAGAGAAATCCAAGTGCCTGAGCGGTATTGAAATCGTTATCCATGGCCTGCTCAAAGCGGCTTTTCAGATTCTGCAGCTTGTTTCGGTCCTTCTTCGAGACAATGGTATTTCCATTATCGGTTCCCTCTGGAAGTCCGGCTATCGTTGCCAGACACTCATATATCCGGTCCAGGCTGGTCCGGGCATCCTGCAGGGCGGCCTCGGTAAAATCAAGCGGATTACGGTACTGGGTTGAGAAGATAAACAGTCGCAGCACCTCGGCCGGGTACTGGCGCAGAACGTCGCGAATGGTGAGAAAATTTCCCAGCGATTTGGACATCTTCTCGTCTTTGATGGTCACAAAGCCATGATGCATCCAGAGGTTGGCAAACGGCTTGCCCGAGGCTCCGGAACTCTGGGCGATTTCATTTTCATGGTGCGGAAAAATAAGATCTTTACCGCCGCCATGGATATCAAAGGTTTCGCCCAGGTATTTGCGACTCATGGCCGAGCATTCAATATGCCAGCCGGGCCGACCTTCTCCCCACGGACTCTCCCATTTCGGCTCTCCGGGCTTGGCCTGTTTCCAGAGGGCAAAATCCATGGGATTTTCTTTCTGGGCATTGACCTCTATGCGGGCACCGGCCTGCATATCATCCAGGCTCCTGCCCGAAAGCCTTCCATACTCACCGAACCGCCCCACACGGTAATACACATCTCCGCCGGAAGGATAGGCCAGCCCCTTATCGATCAACTCCTGTACCAGCTCAATCATCTCCGGGATATGTTCGGTGGCCCGGGGCTCCAGATCAGGCCGCAGTATCCCAAGGGCGTCCATATCTGTATAAAACTCATCGATAAACCGTTGGGCCAGGATGCCTGATTCCACCCCCTGTTCAGCTGCCCGGGCAATGATTTTATCATCAATATCGGTAAAGTTTCGGATAAAGGTTACTTGATACCCCCTATAGCGCAGGTATCGTACCGCCATATCAAAAACCAGGGCGGAACGGGCATGACCGATATGGCAGTAGTCGTATGAGGTGATACCGCAGACATAGAGCTTGACGTGGTTTTCTTCCAGCGGCTGCAGCAGTTCTTTTTTTCGGGACAGGGTATTATATATTCTGATCGGCATATTCAGCGTCTTCTACATTCTTCAGGTTGTGGATGTCCGAGCGAATCGGAGGGCTGCAGAATCTTTTCACTGCTCAAGCCCGTTTGTTCTTGCCTCTTCAGGGTAACCGTTCACCAAAGAGCAACTAAGTAAGATGGATAAACCCATACTTGTAAGCGTTTACCAGATAAGCGCAGACTTCGGATAAGCGCAGACTTCGGATAAGCGCAGACTTCGGTGCTCCATATTCGTTTAGATAAGCGTAGACTTCGAGCAGGCCGACGAATCAGATAAGCGCAGCGAAGCGGAGACTTCGATAGCTTGCCTATGTGAGGAGGTCTGATCGAACGAAGAGGGGGCGCTGGTGAACGCTTACTCTTCAGGCAATACGATAACACACATTGACAACAAGCAAAAGAGGAAGCCGGTCAGATACCTTATTCGAACGAGTCGGATGTTGACGGAACATAGGACAACGTAAAATTAAAATACCTATATTTTTTCCTGCGTAGCCGCCACCCACTTGAGCAGCACCAGGCCCGGGATTGCCACCAGGGTGCAGGCAAGGAAAAACCAGGGCCAGCCCATATTCTGGGCCATAAACCCGGTCGGCGCTGAGGCCAAAACCCGAGGGATGCCCATCAAAGAGGAAAGCAGGGCATACTGGGTAGCAGTGAACTTTTTATTGGTTATTGAGGCCATGTAGGCGACATAGGCCGCCGTCCCCATGCCGCCGGTCAAGTTTTCAACCGCAATAACTGCGGCCAGGCCGGTCAGGTTATTGCCGATTAATGCCAGCAAAGAGAATCCGGCGGTGGAGACGGCCTGGAGAACACCGAAAATCAAAAGTGAACGGAGAATCCCCAGACGCAGGAGGATAATTCCACCCAGCAGACCACCACCGATTGTCGCCCAGAAGCCGAACAGTTTTGCAACCGCGCCGATCTGGGTCTTGGTAAAACCGATATCCAGATAAAAGGGGATGGTCATGGTGGAGGCCATCTGATCGCCGATCTTGTACAGCAGGATAAAGAGCAGAATCAGCAGGGCCCCGTCACGACTGAAGTATTCGACAAAGGGCAGGAGAACGGCATCACGAAAGTTTTTTGGTGTGCCCTCGGCCACCTCAGGCTCCTGGCAGAGCAGTGTAGTGGCGATACCGACCAGCAGGCTGGCAGACATCATCAGGTACACCTGCTGAAAGCTGAAATGATCGGCCAGAATGAGACCACCGCTGCCGGCCAGCAGCATCCCGACCCGGTAGCCGTTGACATAGAGCGAGGAACCAAGCCCGAGTTCATTATCGGACAGGTCTTCCCGACGATAGGCATCGACGACGATATCCTGAGAGGCGGAAAAAAAGGTCACCAGAAAGGCGGCCCCTGCAAGCAGCCAGGGGTTTGCGGCCGGGTTGGACAGGCCAAGTCCGGCAACAGCCGCCATAAGAAAGATCTGGAAGACCAATAGCCAGCCGCGCCTGCGGCCAAATAACGGTAGAGCAAAACGATCGAGAATGGGCGACCAGAGAAATTTTAAGGTATAGGGGAGTCCGACCAGAGAAAACAGGCCGATAACCGAGAGGTCAACGCCCTCCTCACGCATCCAGGCCTGGAGCACGGACAGGGTGAGCAAAAGCGGTACCCCGCAGGAGAATCCCATGAGAAAGGAGACCAGCATGCGGGGCGAGAAGATGAGTTTGAACATTTTTTTTAGCTTTTTTTGGCTCGTGGCTGATGGCTGATGACTGATGAACGTGTGCCAGCCAGCATAGCCGTTAAGATTAATATAATAATATATCAGCTAGTTGCGACGCGGTCGAGTAGACCGATTCCATCATTGTTCAACAAGTTCTTGAGAGCCGATTTTATTGACGCCCCGCCGCACGCGGCTACTACGTTCAACGCTCTTAAACTTGCCGACTCCGATGGTCTCAAGCCCCTCACAGAACCGTGC
>JAJRQC010000119.1 GCA_024280455.1 Deltaproteobacteria bacterium
CTGAGAAAAGGAGAGGAAACATGACAGACATACTACTCGCCCGCGATGCGGTCGAGTATCCATTATTGGCTGCTGCCGCAGCCAATAATGGATACCTGCGCCAACTTTGCCAAATAACTACCCATATTTTCGGATAAATATCTCGCAGTGAATTATATGAACCCTTTATTCCCAGCTTTACAAAAAATTCTGATCATCGGTTCGGGGATCGGCGGCCTGAGTACGGCGATTATCCTAGCCGGACTTGGTCTTGAGGTCCCCGTACTGGAAAAAAACAGGCGGGCGGGCGGGCTCCTGTGTAGCTACACCAGAGACGGCATCGAATGTGAAGTCGGGGTACATTACCTGGGTTCCCTGGACAGGGGCCAGATTCTGCGCCGGTTTTTTGATTACCTGGGCGTGACCGACAGAATCCCGGTCACCCGCATGGGAGAAGACGGGATCATTGACCGCTATCTTTTCGAACCCGGTACTCATCAACCGGCCATATTTGATCTGCCTCCGGGAATGAACCGGTTTGAAGAACAGCTCAGGGTAACCTTTCCCGGCGAACAGAAACAGATAGATGAAATAATCAAACCCATCCGCAAGGCAGCCGATCAACTGCACGGGCTTGATTTTCTTGATACCGACGGCAATGATTTTTCACTCCTTGACCAATGCCGCTCCCTTGGCAAAATCCTGGATGACCTCCAGGTTTCACCGCGTCTGCGCAGCGTGCTGGCCATTGCCTCTTCCTGGATCGGGGTTCCCCTGGGCGACTGCCCGGCATTTTACCACAACATGGCCCTGGCCTCGTACATCTCCTCTTCGTGGCGCCTGAACTGCAGTGGTTCCACGATGGCGGATGTTCTGGCCGAACGGTTGCGGGAGCTGGGAGGAAAAATTATCACCATGGCCCAGGTCAGGCGGATTCATGTCCAAAAAAAGATCGTTACCGGGGTGCAGCTCAATTCCGGCGAAGAGCTGGCCGGAGGTACCGTTATCGGCGCGGTCCACCCCAAGGTCGTTCTGGATATGCTGCCGCGTAAGGGAGCGGTCAGACCGTCGTACCGGCAGCGGATTAGCGGAATCAAAGACACCCATGGCATCTTTTCCGTCCATGCCCGGATTGATGCTGACGTCCACCCGGAAATCCCCTACAACATTTTTAAAATCGATACCGACCGCAGGGGGAACGTCCCGGATCTCAGGTATTACCAGATCAGAAAATGTGAACGCAAAGGCACAAACCTCCTGTCGATTCTAACCTCGGGCAGGGATGAACTCTGGGCGCCTTGGGCGGAAACCAGAACCGGTCGCCGCGGACAGAAATACGTTAAAGCCAAGATGGACCTTGCCGGGCAGTTGATTCGTGAGGCGGAAGAACTGCTGAGCCCGTTCAAGGATCTGAAAATCCTTGATGCCTACACGCCCCTGACCCTGCGCGACTGGGTCAATACTCCAGGCGGCAGTGCCTACGGCGTACAGCGTTCCGCCTCCCAGATGCTGGCCACGGCTCTTTTGAACCGAACCTCGGTCAAGGGGTTATACCTTGCCGGTCAGAGCGTTATGGCCCCGGGAATCATCGGCACGATTATGGGTTCGTTCAGCACGGTCCAACTACTGCTGGGTCCGGAGGAGTTCAAGGTCAACATACGGCTATAGCATTTTTTAAAGGAAAAAAACTTCATGCTGCGAATTGCGCTGTTTATCATCTGCACCCTGTTTTTTCTCTATTTTTCCAGGCGATCCCTGACAAATCCGGGATCGCATGGATTTTACCGTTTTTTTGTCTTTGAGACCATTCTGCTCCTGGTCCTGCTGAACCATCCCTATTGGTTCAAAAATCCTTTTTCTCCTCTGCAGCTTCTGTCCTGGTTGCTTCTGTTTACCTCAATTGTTTTTGTTCTCCAGGCCCTGATACTGCTCAAACGATGCGGCGGCCGCGGCAGGCGCGAGGAGATGCCGGAAAACCATCCCTTTGAAAACACCCTCCATATTGTCGACCAGGGATTATACCGCTACATTCGACATCCCATGTACAGCTCGCTGCTCCTGCTTGCCTGGGGTGCATTTTTCAAACACATCACCCTGCTCAACATCACTCTGATCGCCCTGGCCACGGGATTTCTGGTTGCGGCAGCCACCGTAGAGGAGCGTGAGAATATTCGTTTTTTCGGCACAGCGTACAAAGAGTATATACGACGGACAAAGATGTTTGTCCCCTGGCTGTTTTAACCCCCATATTTCACAAGCGATCTGCTACAAAGCCTGAAAACATCATGCCTGCTTTGTCACAGCTCCAAAAAGCATCCTCGAAATATTTCAATATATCTGCGGTCTTTTTGGAGCTGTTCCTCGCATTCACGGCGTTTTCCGACTTTTCGCAACGATCTTTGTGAAAGATGCGGGTTAACGATTCCCCAGAAGAAAAAACAAGCCGATACAACTTTTGGTGGCGAGGTTGTTGTGTATTTCCGGTCCTGGTGGTATAAACAGGCGTATTTTTATGCTCCGCAGGGCTTTGACGAGTGTTCAAGTCCTCACGACTGTCGGTACTCTTTTTCTGTAAGACGATATTTTGTGGTACTCACTTGTTGAAGTAACAAAAACAGGATCAGACGAGATGAACGCCCGGGTGACAACGGACAGGGACTCGCCCTGGTTTTCCGGGCACTTTCCCGAAGATCCGATCCTGCCCGGTATCGGCCTGCTGAACATGGTTGCCGATTGTATTGCCGCCGCAAAAGAAGAGACCATCGTCATGGCGGGACTCGGCAGGGTTAAGTTCAGAAAAATCGTCAGACCCGGAGAACAGCTTGACATTCTCGCTACATCCGACAATAAAAGAGACCAATATACATTCCGGATAACAAGCGGCGGCCAGGATGTCTGCTCCGGAATCATGCGTTTTACACCCCAAGAAAACCCTCAGGTTAACAACAGTGAAGTTATGAGCAACGAAATATCCCAGACCATCACCCGAATCGCTGCAATCATCATCGATGAACTCAAGCTTGAAGACGTAACCCCGGAGACCTTTGATGCCGACCTTGATCTGGTCGATGAAGTGGGCATTGACTCCATGGATCTGGCAACCATCGCCCTGGTCCTCCGGGACGAGTACGGCATCCGGATAGACGAGGATGATTATCCCAAGCTGACCACCGTTCGGATCATTGCCGAGTACATCGACAACAAGCTCAAAAGCAGCGAATAAGTCCCGTGCAGACCGAAAAACAGCCGGGATATAAATTCTCCGAGATTATAGCCGATCCCGTCATCAGAAAGCGGTGGGAAAAGGTACAAAAATACTTTTTTCTCCGTGAATCCACCTATGACATGAGCAACCGGTGCAATATCCGCTGTGAAGGCTGCTATTATTTTGCCGGTGAGAGTAAAAAACAATTTGCCGACGAGAATCGGGACCCGGCCGCCTGGAAGCAGCTCTTTGAGGCGGAAAAAGAACGGGGCATAACCTTTGTCGTCCTGGCCGGGGCCGAACCTGCCCTGGCTCCGGAACTGTGCCGGGTCTGCTTTGACGTAATTCCGCTGGGGGCCATTGCCACCAACGGGTTGAAACCGATCCCGCAGGACATCGACTACCGGATCCACATCTCGACCTGGGGCAACGATACAACCAGTCTTGCGGTCAGAAAAGCACCGGACATGCTCGTTCGGCAGATGGAAAATTATAAGGATGATCCCAGGGCTGTTTTTGTCTACACCTTCTCGCCGGTCAACATTGACGAGGCCCGGGAGGTCACCGAGCTGCTGGCGAAAGGCGGGCAGCAGATCACCTTTAACATGTTTTCCGCCCCGGTCGGCTACAACGGCCACCTCCGACATACGCCGGAGACGCTGGCCCAAACCCGCCGGGTCATGACCGAGCTGCTGGCGGAATTTCCGACAACCGTGCTCTTTTCACCCTATAATATCCTTGCCCATACTGAAGAAAAAGGACTGCACGAGCTGTTTTCCTGTTCCTACCCGCGGATGAACCCATCCACGGATATCGGACTGGGCCGCTCATTCCGGCAATACCGTACCGACCTGGCCTGGGACCGTGAGGCGGCCTGCTGCGTACCGGATACCGATTGTGATGACTGCCGCCATTACGCCGCCGGCAGCGCCGTGGTGACGGCGCGGATGTACCGCCATGCCACCGACCCGGCAACCTTTTCCGCCTGGCTCGACTACGTGGACACCTATCTTGCAGTCTGGGTTCGTGGGTACGACAAGGGAAAAAACCTCTGTGAACACCCGGTGATCCCGATTGGTTAACAGATATTCCAACGCCGAGCACAAAAACACAAAACTCAAAACCCAGAACTCAAAACCCATGATAACCGTCAGTTCACTGCTCGATAACCACTGGTATGAGCGCTATAAAAAAATATCCCGGCTCAATATCCGCAGTTCCATTTACGATGTAACCGACCGCTGTAACCTGCGCTGCAAGGGATGTTTTTTCTTTTCCTCAGGTGAGCATGAACGGGCATCGGAAGAAAAGGACGTCGGCAAGTGGCATGTCTTTGTTGAAAAAGAGATGGCACGCGGGGTGAACCTGGCCATCCTCATCGGCGGAGAACCGACGCTTTGCCTGGACCGGATCGAAGCGTTTTACAAACGGCTGCCCACCTTCTGCGCCACCAACGGGTTGATCAAAGTCCCCCGGGACCGCTTTCCCGACATGATGGTCGGTCTCTCCCTGTGGGGTGATATCGAGGACGAGACCATTCTGCGCGGCAAGGATACCTTCAAGATTTCCAGTGCCAACTACGAGGGGGATCCTCACGCCTACTACCTGTACACCATTACCCCCAAGCAACTCGGCAAGACCGAAAAGATCATCCGTAAAATTAAAGACGTCGGGCTCAAGGTCCACATGCAGCTGCTGTCCAATGACGAGGGTGTGGACGGATTTTCATGGCAGCCGGATGAACTGATCGCCATTCGGGCAGAAATGGATGACATGCTGGACAAGTATCCGCAAACGGTGATCTCCTCAAAGTATTATCACGAGATCATCACCACCGGTAAGATGCTGGATCGGGAATTCGGCTGGATGGAATGCCCCTCGGTGACTGAACCGATCGACAAGAGAGAGCCCCGACCAAAACGGCTGACCAACTTCATCCGCTGGGCCTCGGATCTTGAGACCATGCACCGCTGCTGTACCTCGGAAACCCGTGACTGCTCGACCTGCAAAGACGGTGCGGCCCATATGAGCTGGGTCATGGTCAACAAACGGGCTCATATCAAGACCAGCAAAGACCTGCAGAACTGGATTGAGGTGTACGAGATGTTTGCCAAACTTTATCAGTTCATCCCCTGGTAACAGGATAAATGGCCACAGGCACCACATCTTTGCACAATCGAGCCTACCCGCATAGGGAGAGCTATAGCGACCCGGCACGATTGTGCAAATCTGCAGCACCTGAGACCATTTACACAAATAAGTATTTAAGATCACAGAGTCGAACACCCTGTGGTAGCTTACGGTAACAATATATGGGGGAAAAAGACGCGGTCATTGTTGGCTTTGATGCCATCTCCCCGCTGGGAAGCGATCTGGATACCCAGTGGCAGCGCGCCCTTGAAGGCAAAAGCGGTATCGGCCCGCTCACCCGTTTTCCACTTGCCCCTGATTTTCCCGTTTCCATTGCCGGCCAGGTCCCGGATATTGACCAGAAAAATAAAAAATACCCGTTCCTGACCCCCCGCCACCAGGCGGCCTGGAGTTCGCCGGTCTTCAAGTATTCCATGCTTTCGGTGGCCCGGGCACTTGACCGCAGCCGAATTGAAATCACCCCTGATATCGCCCCAAGAGTTGCGGTGACCTACAGTTCAGCCATCGGCGGCCTGAATGCGGTCCTGACCGCCGACAGACGACTGCAGGCTGAAAACAAGCTGCCCCTGCCCTATACCAATCCCAACGCCTGTATCAACATGGTCGGCGGAAAAATCGCCATTCAAACCGGGGCCCAGGGACCGATTACCACCACCATTACCGCCTGCGCCACCGGTCTGACTTCAATCATCATCGGCGCCATGTTTCTGGCTCAGGGCCGGGCCGATGTCGTCATCTGCGGGGCGGTTGACTTTGCCCTGGTTGAGCCGATCGTGGCCGGATTCTACACCATGAACGGGGTGTATAACCCAAAAGAGGGCCGGGAGAACGACCCGCCGCAGACCGCCAGCCGCCCCTTTTCCCCGGATCGTCGGGGTTTTGTTATTTCCGAAGGCGCAGGAGCGCTGATTCTGACCACCAGAGCATTTGCCCGCAGCCATGGCCTGCAGGCCGAAGCTGAACTTGCCGGATGGGGTATGACCTCGGATGCCCATCACTTTGTTGCCCCGCATCTTCCGACGGTGACCCGGTGCATGGAGGATGCAATCATTGATGCCGGACTGGCGCCGAATGATATTGATGCGGTCAACGCTCATGCCGCCTCGACCAGAGTCGGCGACAAGGTAGAATACGACGCCCTGCAGGCAGTATTCGGCAACAACCTGCCACCGGTCAGTGCCAATAAATCACTCATCGGTCACGCCATGGGCGCCTCCAGCGTCATCGAGACCATTTTCGCACTCCATGGCATGCAGGACGGTATACTGCCGCCAACCATCAACTATTCCCCGGATCCTGAAATCGAGATTGATTGCGTGGCCGAGGGGAAACGGGCGGTCGACCAGGAATTTATTTTAAAAAACTCCTTTGGCTTCGGCGGCTGTAACGCCTGTGCGGTTTTTCGAAAGATCGGTTGAAAAAAAGAACATATGAAGGCGCCAAAAAACAGAAAGGTCTTTGTGGTTGGCTACGAGACAGCCACCGCCCTCGGCAACACCTTTGCCGAAACCTGGCAGGGGGCAGTTGACGGCCTGGCCGGTTTTCGCAGACTCACCCGATGCGAGACCACGAGCCGCTCCAATGTGGTCGGTGAGATTCCCGACTGGGAACCGAATACCTTTTCCTATGTTACCCGAAAAGAGGCCTCACTCTGGAACGCGGCCTATGTCTTCCTCACCATGGAGGTCTGTCGAAAGGCACTTGTCCACGCGGATCTTGAGATAAACGCGGACACCGGGCCGCGAACCGGCTGCCTGATCGGCTCAGCCTTAAACGGAACAGATGCCTACCGCATTGCCATGGACAGCTATGTCAACCAGGGGCCGTTTAAGGTCAGCCCCTATCTCCTGCCTAACGTCTGTGCCAACCTGCCGGCCGGCAAGGCCGGGATGCTGCTTGGCTTCACCGGCCCGATCTTCTCGCCCCAGGGGGCCTGCGCCTCGGGTAATCACGCCATTGCGATCGGGGCAAGGATGATCCGGGACGGAGACTGTGATTTTGTGCTGGCCGGAGGGGTTGAAACCTGCCTGGTGCCTGAAATCATCCAGGGTTTTGCCAACATGCTGGCCACCATCAAGGTCGGCCCCAAGGACCGGGCCGCAAATGATCCCACCCAGGCCTCGCGGCCCTTCAGCCTTGACCGCAAAGGCTTTGTGCTGGCGGAAGGTGCGGGGGTTGTGGTTCTTGCTGCAGAAGAGATGATACTGGCCCATGGCCTGAAAAAACGAGCTGAGATTGCCGGCATCGGCTGGAACTCGGACGCCCATCATTTTACCCGGCCGAATTCAGAAACGGTTACCAGGGCCATGCTGGATGCCATTGACGACGCTGAGATTTCTCCAGCCGCCATCGGCGCGGTCAATGCCCACGGCACCTCAACTCCCAGGGGCGACAGTACCGAGGTTGAATGCCTACGTTCCATCTTCGGCAGCGGCCTTGAAAAAATTCCGATCTCGGCCAACAAGTCCCAGGTCGGCCACAGCCTGGGGGCATCGGCGGCCATTGAGGCGGCGCTTGCTATCGAGGCCATGCAACAGGGGATTGTTCTGCCCACGGTCAATCATATCCCGGATCCCGCCTTCAGCGATCTGGATGTGGTGCCCAATATGGCCCGCACCCATGCCCATGAGTTTGTGCTCTCCAACTCATTTGGCTTTGGCGGCACCAACTGCTGTATAGTCTTCCGAGGAGTGTAAAAAATAAAAAGATGCGACCCAAACCCTTTATTCCCGAACTTCTGGATATCCCCTCCCATGTCAGGGACAAGAACAGCGATCTGGTCTGGCATCGTTGCGAGCTGCGGACCCTGTACGTGGACACCGACCGGTCCCAGGTGGTCTACCATGCCAACTATCTGAAATATTTTGAGTTCGGCCGGGCATCGCTGATGCGGGAGGCCTCCTACCCTTACAAAAAAATCGAGGAAAGCGGATTCATCTACCCCATCATCAAGACCGAGCTCAACTATTACACCCCGCTCTTCTACGATGACCTGATGTACATCCATACCCGGCCCGCCAAGATTGAAATGGTCAAGCTGCAATTTGACTATTTGATCACCCGGGCCGACAACGGTGAGATTGTCTGCACCGGCTTTACCCGGCATTGCGCGGTCAACACAAAAGGCATCCCGGTGGAAATTGATAAAAAAACCATCCGGCTCTGGCAGGAATTTCCCCATTCATGACCACTGTTCCTGTTCCCATTAAATGACCCAAATAGATATTCCCATCCAACCCTGGTTCAAGGATCACCGCTTTAACGGCAGAATTGTCCTGCCGGCGGTGGAGACCCTGCTTCTGCTCGCAGCCGAGGTCCATAAAAAGTACCCGGAAATTGATGTCCAGGTTATGGAAGATGCCCGATTTCTCCGCTTCCTTGAGATCCCCCAGGACAGTACATCACTTGAGGTCCTGGTTAACTGCAGCCGGATGAAGGATGGCTCGATACAGGCCAGGCTCCTCAGCCGGGTCCAATTCAAGGCCATGGCCAGAATCCTTGAACACGGTGAAGTTCGCTTCCCCGCCATACAAAAAAATTGCTCGGATTCCGTTATTCATCTTGAACCTCTTGAAGAACCGGTGACAAAAATCGACGCGAACAGGATTTATCGGGAATTGGTGCCCTTTGGCCCGGCCTATCACACCCTGCAGGAGATCCTGTTCCTCTCTGCCCAAGGTGCATCCGGCACGTTGAAGGCCCCCGCCCTGCCTGAAACCGGCATCATGGAGCAACTCGGCTCTCCTTTCCCCTTGGATGGAGTTCTGCACGCGGCCTGTGTTCATGGTCAGCAATTTGTAGACTTTATTCCTTTTCCGGTGGGCTTTAAACGCCGGGTTATCAGGAACCCCACCCGGCCGGGGAGAGAGTATCTCGCCAGAGTCGTGCCGGTTTCCACGGCAGATGACCATCTGGTCTATGACTTGGGGATTCTTGACAAAGACAAAAAGGTGTGTGAAACCGTTACCGGAGTACGGATGCGAAAGGTGGAGTAAAAAATTAAGAATTAGAAAGGTTATAACTCCTTGTAATTCCGTGCAGTGCAAATGGCGTTTTTGCCTTTTTACGAGTCCATCAATTGTTGGATTTTGCCCAAATGAGCAGTTTTTCCATAGAAACCCTGGTCAGCCAGCGCAGAAAAACCATGGAATAAATCGCACCGGAAAGATACATTCCGAGCATGAAGATCAGATGCGAAAGCCCATAGATCAAGGGCCCGCCAACGCCTGCAATCCAGGGATTATGCAGTCTGACCGACAGGACACCAAGAGCTCCGACAGCCGGCCAACCGATAACAAAGCTGAAGCCTATACAAAAAATACCGGCAAGGACAAGAACTGTGGGTTTGTCTTTAAATGCAGACAGATCGGCCTGTTCGTCAATAGCTGAACGAACGAAACAGGTATCAGCAATTTTTAAAATACTCTGCCTGATCATCTGAACTGTACTGCAGTATAAAAAAGAATGGGAACCATACGGATAGAATAACCACATCAGGATTTTGAATCAACACCTAACAAAAGCAGCGTGAACAGACCCGACCAACAACTGTGCAGGGCCTGGTCCTTTTTCGACAGGATATACTGCATATCAATTGACCAGCGCCGTGACCGGCGGGAAAAGGTACGAATTCAATTCACCGATGTCGGCCTGCTCGACCGGGTCGAGTTTGTTATTGTTGCCAAACACCCTGAAAACAGGGCACAGGGAATCTTTGAGTCGCATCTGCATTGCCTGCGCAAGGGACTGGAGGCGGGAGCAGACCACATTCTCATATTTGAAGATGATGTTTTTTTTCAAAAATTTTCTCCAACCCGGCTGCATGAGGCCTGCGCAGCACTTGAAAATTCAACCAACTGGGGTGCACTGTTCCTGGGCTGTATCACAGGGGGCAGTAAAAAAACAGAACACAAATCCCTGGTTCAGGTAGAATACCGCTGTCTGGCCCATGGATATGCCTTGAACCGGTCCTTTGCACAGCATATTGTCCGGGAAAAATGGAGCGGAATCCCCTTTGATGAACTGCTGCGCCGCAGACAGAAAAGCTTCTATGCCCTTTACCCCATGTGCGCCTTTCAGGGACGGGGCGGGACCGACAACCAGACCGTAGCCATTGACCGAATGCGGCGTTTTTTCGGAGGCCTGCCGTTTATCCAGAGAGCAAACGAGTTCTATCAGAACCACAAAAAGGTACTGCTCAGCATCAACCTGATCCTCCTCCTTGGCCTTGCCTGCCTGGTTTTCAGTTTATGGTAGTATGAAAAAATGATTAACTATCGCCTCCTCTCCATAGTCGCATTGCTAGTCTGCGTCAGCACGGCCCTGGGTCTGTACCGGCTTGACATTGATACCGACCTGGTTCGCTCCCTGCCGTCCGGGGAAAAGGTCATCCAGGACGGCCTTGATATCTTTGAGCACCACCCCATTCACGATCAGATTGCCGTCGATATCATGATAGATGCCGATGATCCGGACATTCTGGTGGAATGCGGTGCATTGCTTGAGGAAAAAATGGAACAAAGCGGGCTGTTCGCCCAGGTCGGAATCGACGGGATCGGCGACCTGATCCCGGAACTGGCCCTGTATGCAGCTGAAAACCTACCCGTTCTGCTTTCCCAGCAAGACCTGAAAACCATTATCCCGCGACTTGAAAAAGGTGAGATTCAAAAACGGCTCCGGAGCATGTACACCCAGCTAGGTGGTATGGAGGGAATCGGTCAGGCACGGTTTATAGGCCTGGATCCCCTGGGCTTAAAGGATCTGGTTCTTGCCAAAATGGCCCAGCTGGCCCCGACCCTGAACTCCAGATTCTACAAGGGCAGCCTGCTCTCCGGAGACGGCCGTCATCTCCTGGTTACGGCTCGGCCGCTGAAAAGCGGCACGGATACAGCCTCCGCCCGAGAAATTGCACAACTGATTACAGCAGCCGGAGACCAACTTGCAAAAAAATTCAAAGCCCGGGGCCTGCGGATAACCCTGACCCCGGTGGGGGCCTATCGGGCAGCACTGGATAATGAACAGATCATCCGTCATGATGTGCAGCTTGCCCTGGTACTGGCAACGGTCGGTATCGGCCTGCTGCTCCTCTTTTCCTTTTCCAGGCCCCTGATCGGTCTCTTGTCGCTGGTACCGGCCCTGGCCGGAACCTCTGCCGCACTTTTCGTCTACTCCCTGTTTCACTCCTCCATTTCAATCATGGTACTCGGCTTTGGCGGGGCGATTATATCGATTACCGTAGATCACGGCATTGCCTACCTCCTGTTTCTTGACCGACCCCATGAAACCAAAGGGAAAGAAGCCTCAATTGAAGTTCGTGCTATCGGCATCATGGCCGTGATTACCACGATCGGCGCCTTTCTGATCCTCGGTTTCAGCGGATTCCCCATCTTCACCGAGCTCGGCCGGTTCACCGCCCTGGGTATTCTGTTTTCCTTTCTCTTTGTCCATTCGGTTTTCCCGCATATTTTCCCCACCATGCCGCCGGGCAGCAAGCGGGCCCTGCCGCTGCGTCGCCTTGTCGACAGACTCTACAGCACCGGAACACCCGGAGCCCTGGCAGCTGCCCTGCTGGCGCTGGGTCTGCTCTTTTTTGCCACCCCGGTCTTTCATGTCAGCTTAAGCAGCATGAACACGGTGAGTGAAGCAACCCGGAACGCGGACACATTGTTTACCAATGTCTGGGGAAATATCGGCAATCGAATATTTATTATGAATTCCGGCAGCTCTATTGCCGAACTCCAGCAAAAAAACGACCGGATTCTTGAAAAAGTTGAACAGGATATAAGCAAGAAAGTCCTGCAGGCAGGTTTTGTCCCGTCGATGCTCTTCCCGGGACCTGCACGAAAAACGGAAAACCTGGCTGCATGGCAGGCCTTCTGGAACCAGCAGAGAAAAAAAGAAGTACAGGAGACCTTGAGTACAGCCGGAATGGAACTTGGTTTTACTCCGGATGCCTTTGCCGATTTCTTCTCGCTGCTTGCATCAAAACCCGACTCCTGGAACACAAAAATCCCTTACAAAGATTACCAGTTACTGGGCATCTCCAAGAACGAAACAAAACCAGGGCTGATCCAGTTCATCACCCTGATGCCGGGGAAGAACTATCAGGCCGACGTTTTCTTTGATCGCTACAGCAAGGACGGAAAAATCTTTGATGGTAGTTATTTCTCGGAACAGCTGGCCAACATCTTGTTTTCAACCTTTACCAACATGCTGCTGATCATCGGTGGCGGACTGGCCCTGCTGCTTTTTTTCTTTTATCTCAACCTGCCGCTCACGCTTCTGACCCTGACCCCGGTGATCTTTGCCTATATCTGCACCCTGGGCACCCTGAAGCTGATGGGTCATCCGCTCGACATTCCCGCCCTCATGCTCTCTATTATCATCCTCGGCATGGGAATCGACTATTCCATATTTTGTGTAAGAGCTCATCAGCGATACCGGGATATTGCACACCCCTCTTATACTCTGGTGCGCAGCAGCGTATTTCTGGCCGGGTCTTCCACCCTGATCGGCTTCGGCGTGCTCTGTTTTGCCGACCACTCCCTGCTGCGCAGCATTGGAGTGACCTCATTTCTCGGGATCGGCTATTCCCTGCTCGGTACCTTTCTGCTGCTGCCGCCCCTGCTCAATCACTACTTTTCGGACCACAACCGAAAAAAGAATGCTGAAAGGCCGCAGGATATACAGCAGCGTGTCCGGGACCGCTTTCGCCTGCTGGAAACCTATCCCCGGATGTTTGCCCGCTTCAAACTGCAGTTTGACCCCATGTTTGCCGATCTGCCAATGGTACTGGGTCACATACGGAAAGAGAAGGTACGCACCATTATTGATATCGGCTGCGGCTATGGCGTACCCGCCTGCTGGTGCCTTGAATATTTTGAAAATGCAAAACTATTCGGCATTGATCCCGACCCGGAGCGGGTCCGGGTGGCCTCGCTGGTCACCGGGGAGCGGGGCACCATTGTCCGGGGCCGGGCTCCTGAAATGCCCCCTGTTCCTCAACCGGCCGAGGTGGTCCTGCTGCTGGACATGCTGCACTATCTCGACGACACAACGGTTGCTGCCGTTTTTTCAGGCAGCCTTCAGGCCCTTGCTCCGGGAGGCATTCTGGTGCTGCGAGTTGTACTTAATCCTGCGGGAAAACCGTCATGGTCCTGGCGGCTTGAGGACACGCGAATACGACTCTCCGGACACAGGGCCGGGTATCGCAGCGCTGATGAAATGGCAGTTCTCATGCAGGAGGCAGGGTTTACAGTTCAGATTAATGAAGTGACCAAGGCCAATCCGGAACTCATCTGGATGGTCGGCCGAGCCGACAGCAGAGTGAAAGCCAGTGGAAAGAAATAAAAATAATAAAAATAATAAAAAAACCTCTCCTGGAGAAAAAATCGGGGCGGCATCTTTGGTACTCGGCACGTTGTTGCTCTTGTTCCATCCGTCCCTGGCTATGCTTCCATTTGGTCTGTTCCTGCTCCTCTGCCTGATCATGCCCTTTCTGCCCTGTGCCGGCTTCTTTCTGCCGATCATCTGCCGGGGCAAGGCCGGAATACAAGATATTGCCCTCACCTTTGATGACGGTCCCTCGCCCGAATCCACGCCGATCCTGCTTGATCTTCTTGCCGGACACGGGCTGCAGGGCACCTTTTTTGTTATCGGAGAAAAGGCTTGTGCCCACCCGGAATTAATCAAAAACATTCTGCTACAGGGACACACTATCGGCAATCACTCCTTGCGGCACGACCCGCTGCTCATGCTCCGCCGTGCCGGGACCCTGCAGGCGGACATTCATAACACGCAAAAAATCCTGCAGGAATTCGGAATACAGCCGCTTATCTTCCGGCCACCTGCCGGAATAACCAATCCTCATCTTAAAAAAGTCCTTACCCGCGAAGGATTGACGGCGGTAAATTACAGCTGCAGAGCCTTTGACCGGGGCAACAGAAATATCAACAACCTGGCCGAAAAAATCCTTACCCGCCTGCAACCGGGCGATATCATCATGCTCCACGACCTGCCGCCCCACCAAAGGAATCTGATTGATGACTGGCAGCTGGAGCTGGATCACCTTTTCGGCGAGTTGAAAAGGAACTATACTCTCTCGAAACTGGAAGATATTCTTCAACGGCCGGTCATGACCCCGACCCGATGAGCAAACATTGATAATCCTTTAAAATTAGTGTAGATATTAAAAAAATATCTGATTACGTACAAAGCTCTGCCAAAAACTAATTTCTGGATCCCCGACAACAACACTCGAGGATGACAAGATTTGCAACTCCGTGATATTCTTATCAACCGGAGAGCTGCCCATCACCGTCATTCCCGAATTCCCTTATCGGGAATTTTGTATTTTTTATATTTATATCAGCAGAATACATGAATTGGCTGAACTTCATACGTAATCAGGGAAAAACATGGTCAAAATGCTCCTGAAAGCGACATGGATATGGCTCCTGATCGTTGTTGCAGCGATCTTAAATGGCCTCTTGCGGGAGAAAGTGCTTGTCTCATTGGTGGGTACAGAGGCGGCACTGCCGGCAAGCGGTGTGCTGCTGGCAATCCTGGTCTTTTTGATTGCGTTGATATCGATTCCGTTTTTGGGTCCTGCCGATACAAAGGCCTGTATCCGGATCGGGCTCTATTGGCTGGTGCTAACCCTGTCTTTTGAATTCCTGTTTGGCTATTGTATCGTGGGTAAACCATGGCGCGAAATAGTGCAGGTCTTCAATGTGCACAAAGGCGATCTTTTCATTGTCGTCCTTCTGGTAACAGGTTTTTCGCCCTGGCTCGCCGCAAAAACCAGGGGCATGCTGGACAATGAAGGAATCTAATCAACTCGTAAAAATGAAAATTGATGCAAGTTGTTTCTTTGGTAATCAAGCTGGTCGACGCCGCAACCAAAAAAGTCGTACGCAACGAAAAAATGTCAAGCTGGAATAATGCCTGGGCCGCATCCTGGTCCTTTGGTTCATCCGACCACTCCCTTTTGGAAGACATGGGAAAAATCATGGCCAAGTACGTTGTTGACTCCATGCCCAAAAAATAACTTCGTTCTCAAGAGGCACAATGGCTATGCATCATATGCAATCCACCGGCAAAGGCCGTCACAATACAAAAATGACGGCCGGCATGTACATTCTGTTGTCTCTGCTTATTGGCTGCACCTTTTTCCGGGCTGATCCGGCCGGGGCAGGCATCATTGACACCTCAAAGGACAGCTTTGCCGTTATCGGCGGTTATGGCCAGAGTTTTCCGGGCTGGGGCCGGACCACCCAGCGGGTCGAGACCATAGACCTTGTGTTTCGCCACAACCATATGATCTTTGACAATATCGGTTCCGGCTGGTATCAGGGTTTTCACTCCATTCTGATGGAACTGCCTCTCCATTTTGTCGTCAGCCCCGATGAGTCGATGATGATCGGCTTGAATTTCCTGGCGGCCTACACCTTTACCGCTGATCCGGACTGGCAACCCTATATTTTCGGCGGCGGGGGTCCGGTCTACAGCTTTGCCGATATCCCCGGCATGGGTGCGGAGTGGAACGGAAATTATCAGTTCGGCATCGGTCTTGAGCATCCTCTGAACAAAAAGCAGAACCTGCTCTTTGAAGTGCGCTACCATCATATTTCCAACGCCGGCACCAAGGAGCCCAATGACCCGCTGAATTCGTGTAAATTTCTTATCGGCATTACGTTTTAGGTTTTCTTTAACCAGCATGGCTGGACCAGGAAGCGGAGCGAAGCGCAGACTCCGGGTTTTTAACGTCACAGCCACAACCAGATAAGCGTAGACTTCGAGGATGAAAATAGCCTGATACGACATCACTTCGTGGGTTATTTTCGGATAAACCGCCATGCTTTTCCGGCACAACAAACCTTGAAAATCAATTAGTTACGTTCATAACATCGCGTAATTCGATTTTCAGATAAACACGTCTGTATGGAGCAACAAACACCGCCAACAAGAGAAAACGGAATAACCGATGGTGTGGATATTGTCGGGTATCTAGTCAACGACGAAGGAAATTATGAACTGATTTCCGGCCCTGGCTGGCAGCCGGTCAACATCGTCAACCGCCAGGCCTGGCAGGAAATCGAAAAACAAATTGAAGTGTCAAAAGATCACGTCGACTCCGGCCGGGTCAGCTGTCTGCACTATTACATGACTATCAACCAGATGAATATCGGTCTTCTGGCCGGGTACACCAACCAGTCACGGCTGCGGGTCCGGCTGCACCTTATTCCCTTTTTCTTCAAACGGCTGGGTCCAAACACCCTGAAAAAATATGGCGACCTGTTTCAGGTCTCAACGGATGACCTCAAAAACGGCAGAATCAAGGCCCCGATTTACGATGCCGGACAACAGGCAGGGCAGCGGCGTGATTGATTTTCCACACCGACAGTCCGCCCATTGCGAAAGCGGCGTTGCCGCCAACCTGCTGACCTGGAAAGGTCTGGAAATCACGGAGGCCATGGCCTTCGGCATCGGCAGCGGTCTGTTTTTCGGCTACCTACCCTTTATCCGCCTAAACGGACTGCCGCTGGTTACCTACCGGGCGGCTCCCGGAAATATATTAAAGCAGCTTGAAAAAATTTCCGGAATCACCATGGATCAGAAAAAATTCCGGGATACAAACCAGGCAATGGCGGAGCTTGATGCAGCCCTTGAGCAGGGGATTCCGGTGGGCCTGCAGACCGGGGTTTTCTGGCTGCCCTATTTCCCCCGGGCCCTGCGTTTTCATTTCAACGCCCATAATCTGGTGGTGTACGGTAAAGAGGGCGACGAATACCTGATCAGCGATCCGGTGTTCCCTGCCCCGGTTCGCTGTCCGGCAAAAGATCTGGCCAGGGCCAGGTTTGCCTCGGGTGCGCTTGCGCCAAAGGGCAAGATGTACTCTCTGAGGAGTGTACCGGAACAACTCGACTACAACCGCCATATCCCGGAGGCCATCGGATCGGCCTGCCGAATGATGCGTTCCAGCCCTTTTCCCCTGATCGGCGTCAAAGGCATCCGGTTTCTTGCCGGACGGCTGGAAAAGTGGCCCGGGCGGCTGGGCCGGGAACGGGCAGATCTGCATCTGGGTCATGTTGTCCGCATGCAGGAGGAAATCGGCACCGGCGGCGGCGGATTTCGCTACATGTACGTGGCGTTTCTCCAGGAAAGCGGCGAGAGGCTGCAGGATCCGGTTGTACACGACTGCGCCGCCCTGCTCACTGAAGCTGGAGATACATGGCGGCAGTTCGGGGTCATGGCGGCCCGCATCTGTAAAAATCGAGCTCAGCCGGACGACACCTACCCGGCCATGGCCGAAACGATTCGAAACTGCGCCCAACTGGAGGAAAAGGTCTTCCAGGAGCTGAATCATTGGGTCAAGCAGCAGGGCCAAAGCAAAGCACAGGTCACAAGGTGAACAGCCATGAACATGCCATCAGAGCTGAAACACTGGTGCACCGGTATGCAAAAGCCGGCGAACCGGCCTTGAATGACTGCAGTCTGACTGTACGCAGGGGTGAATTTTACGGCCTGCTCGGCCCCAACGGGGCCGGAAAGACAACGATCATAGCCCTGTTCAGCGGCCTGTTTATGCCCGACAGCGGTAGAATTTCGATCATGGGGATGAACTTTTGTGACCATGCCCGGAAAATCAAGCGGATCATCGGGTTGGTTCCCCAGGAAACCGCCCTGTATGACAAACTGACCGCCCGGGAAAATCTTGTTTTTTTGGGAAAGCTGTACGGTTTGAACGGCAGACGCCTCCGGAACCGGGTATCCGAATGCATTCAGATTGCCGCCCTCAGTGAGCATGCAGACCACCGGGTTTCCACCTTTTCCGGAGGGATGAAACGAAGACTGAATCTGGCGGCAGGCCTGCTCAATGATCCGGATCTTCTCTTTCTTGATGAACCGACAGTCGGCATTGATGCCCAGTCCAGGAATCTGATCCATCAACAGCTGCTTCAGCTCAACCGGAACGGAACCACGATCCTCTACACAACCCACTACATGGAAGAAGCCCGGAAATTATGCAGCCGGATTGGTATCATCGACCGAGGCCAGCTGCTCACCGAGGGTACTCCCGACCAATTACTTGAACAGGAAGGACAAACTGATCTGGAAGCTCTTTTTCTCAACCTGACCGGGCAACAACTTCGTGACACCTGAACGCCCCTCACCACCGATTCTGAGCGTATGATTACATTTATTGCCGCTGTCAGCAAAGAAGTCCTGCTCCTGGGCCGGGACCGGGCTGGCCTGCTGGTCCTCTTTCTCATGCCGGCAATCCTAGTTGTGATCATTACTCTGGTCCAGGAAAATGTTATGGAACTCACCGGCCAGAGCAAAACCAGGATGGTCTTTCTTGATCTGGACGATGGCGATCTCGGCCCCACCCTGTACAGACAGCTGGCAACCGGCAACCTTGAAGGCATTGTCTGGGACAAGAAAAAACACAATGCTGCAGAGCTGAAGGCAGCAGTTACCGCAGGCAAATACCAGGTTGGGATAGTTTTGACGCCTGGTGCTTCCGCTCGATTTCACGCACGGCTGACAGAGGAGTTCAGGAACGTCCCGGGGGAACCTGGGAGTTCTCAGGCAGTGCCCTCAGTACGGGTCTTTTTTGATCCCGGTATCATGGCCGGGCTGCGGTCAGGGATAACGGCCCGGCTGCAGATGGCTGCACAGGCGGTTTCAGTGGAGGCAAAGATGAAAAACCTGGAAAGGATACTCAAGACTACGATGGCCGAATTCAATATTCCCAAAGGATTCTCGCCCCTGCCGGAAGCCGGGCTGACAGACCTCCTTACCAGCCCCCTGCTGACCATCAAAAACGCCGGGACAATTGACAACGAAAAAGAGTATAATCCGGTCCAGCAGAATGTCCCGGCCTGGGCACTGTTCGGCCTGTTTTTTACCGCAATCCCCATTGCCGGCTCGATCCTGCAGGAACGCAAATCAGGAATTCGGATCCGCCTGAACTCCCTGCCGGTCTCTCCTCTGCTCCTTATGGGCGGGAAGATAGGGGCATATATAGGGGTCTGCCTGTGCCAGTTCCTGCTAATCGGCCTAATCGGTATATGCCTGTTCCCGTGGATAGGACTGCCGTCATTTACCATTGGCGCCCATCCGCTGGGAGTGGGACTGATTGTCCTCTTTGCAAGTCTTGCCGCCTGCGGATACGGGATATTTCTGGGCATGGCCTGTAATACCTATGAACAAGCCTCTACCCTGGGCGCAACTTCAATTGTGGCCGCGGCCGCCATCGGCGGGATTATGGTTCCTGTCTATGCCATGCCCGGAATCATGCAGCATCTCAGCATTCTCTCCCCCCTCAACTGGGGACTGACGGCCTTCCATGACCTGCTGATGCGGGACGCACCTCTTTCCGAAATATTTGATGATCTTGCCCGCCTGAGCATCTTTTTTATGATCACCATGATTTTTTCCTGGAAACTGGCGAAAAGTCGGCTATAACCCGCTGGATATCAACCCTGACGACTGCACAGCAGACCTACCGGACCTGCCGTTATAACCAAGCCAACACGTTAGCACTATACAATGACCCCATTGGAACAGGAACTCCTGCAACTCATCTGCACAACATGTAACCTGAGCGAGGTGGAACTTAACAAGGTTCATGCCGATGATCCCCTGATCGGCCCGGACTCTCCCCTTGGAACCGACTCCCTGGATGCCCTGGAAATCGCGGTCACGATCCAGCAGGAATACGGAGTGCGAATGGACTCGGAAAATACCAGCCGGGAAGTTTTGCAATCCCTGTCAACCCTTGCCGAGTATTTAAAAAGCAATCAGGCGGCATAAAGGTCGCACCCTGGATCCAGGAGTTGGAACAACGCTCCCGCATCAAGACGCTTGGACTGCGCCGGGGACTTGATTACACAACCGTCAGCAGGACATAGGCAACGGAGAACCTGCCGCTTTCCGGGATAAAACCGAGAATCCGCTCCCCTTTTTTCAACCTGCCCGAAGAAAAAAGTTCCGCCAGCATGATATAGAATGAGGCGGATCCGGTATTCCCCCTGGTTGCCAGATTGGTAAACCAGCGTTCCTGCGGAATAGCAAAATTAATTTCCTGTAATTGCCCGGCAAGGGCATTTCTGAAATATTCCGAAGAGTAATGGGGTAAAAACCAGCCTATCTCCTCCCCTTTGAGGCCATGTTTGCTGATAATCGACGGCAGGCTCCGGCCGACCAGCGCCCTGGTCACCTCCCGATTCAACAGGCGGGCATCCTGTTTTATGGTGAACACGCCCTCTTTCGCCGCCGTCCCCTTCCGCGCACACTCGCGCCAGCCCGTAAGGCTTCCATCCGCCTGTTTTACCGCCCCGGCATACATGCAGGCATCCAGGCGGTGGGCGTGGGAGAGAATTTCAATCCAGTCGATTCTCAGGCTGAGTCGATCTGCGGCAGGTTCTCTTTTTATGAGCACGGCCCCGGCCCCGTCGGAGAGCATCCAGCGCAGAAATTGTTCTTCAAAAGAAAAGGCAGGATGTTTTTCCCCCTGTTCCATCCCCTTTGCCCCGCCGCCCATGGCTTCAAAAAAATCCGTGCGGATAAAGGTTGAGGCCAGTTCGGATCCGGTGGCAACGGCATTAGTCGTCTGGCCGAGAGCCACCGACATGGCCCCGTATTTCAACGCCGTTATACCGGTGACACAGACCCCGGCCGTGCTGACAATCTCGCACGGGCCGATGCCCAGTTCCCCCTGTACCATAGCGGCATGCCCGGGCATCAGCTGATCCGGAGAAGAAGTACCGCAGCAGAGGCACTGAATTTTTTCCGCGATCCGTTCGTTCTTTTCCGTAAGTCTGCCCACAGCCCCGGCCGCAAGCTGGGCATTGGTATGGGTCAGACCGCCGGTAGCCGGATCAATGGCATAATGCCTGCTCTCTATCCCGTTACCCGCAAGAATTATCTGCCGGGTTCTGGCCGAGACCCGGTCCACGGATCCGAGATACAGATCCAGCTCGTTATTGGCAACCGGTTTGCCCGGCAAAAAATCGGATACATCTGTAATATATGCTTGCATTGACTATAGTTGTGCGTTGTCATGGCTGTCTGCCAGGACTTCAGCGTAGAGTGTATAAAATTTCTTCTCGTCGAGCCGGGTTGGCACTACGGCATTGGTCAGGGTATAATAATCAAGATTATGATTGGTAATCCGGTGCTGCTGCTCGTGATAGAGCGCTGTTCCGGGCAGCGGAGTCATCACTGTAACCATGGGCAGATCAATCCGTGTTTCCGACAGATATCCGCTCAACCGATCAAAATCCGGCTCATCATAATCAGGAGAAAGAATAAAGTCTCCCACAATGGTGATGCCGATATCATGCAATATTCGTATGGCCTCGGTATTCATTGCCACCTGATTGGCTTTATTCATGGCCGCCAGACTGCTGTCGCTCACCTCTTCAAAACCGATGATAACGGCCCGCAATCCGATCTCTTTCCAGGCCTGCAGCATTTCCGGATGGCGAACCACGGTATCGGAACGGATATCAGCCAGATACTGTTTTCTAATTCCGGCCTCCCCGATAGCCCGGCAAAGCTGCATTGCCCGCTGCGGATTACCGAAGGTGTTGGCATCAACAAGCCGGATCACCGGCACATTCGGCAGCAGTTGAATGTCCCGGAGAACGGCATCAATGGATTTCGTCAGGTAACTGCCGCCGGTCTGTCCCTTGATAGAGCAAAAAGAACAGCGATGGGGACACCCGTAGGCCGAGGCAACAAAACCCATGTTTATGCCCAGTTTTTCAAGAATATAATGTGAGCGATAGCGGCTGACCAGCTGATAGGCAGGCGGATTATCCATGACCAGATCATGAATATCGGCACGGATGGCCGGGCGGTCAAGCTGACTGCCGGGCCGGGTTCGAAGCACGCCGGGCGGAATTTCCTTTTGTTCCGTTCCCTCCTCCAGGGCTGTCACCAGCCCGGCAAAACTCTTCTTGCCGATACCCACAACAATATAATCGACGACAGCCCGGTTGAAGAATTCAGGATCACTGCTGGCGTGGATGCCGCCAACCACAACGGTTGCCCGGCAGCTCTCTTTGACCTGGGCGGCAATGTTCAGCATGGTGTTGGCCTCACAGGTCACGCCGGTGATCCCAACCACATCCGGACGTAAGTCAGACAGTTCCACCTCAAGGCCTTCCGGGTCTGCCTTCAAGTCGACAATACGGACGGAGTGATGAAGAAGATTCCCGGCCAGTTCCTCCAAGGCCAAAGGTTCCCCCCGAAAAATCTGTTTAAGTGAGGTTATACCGTAGCGTTCTTCTGGAATACTGCGCCCGCAATTTGGTGGATTAACAAGAAGAATATTCATAAGCACGCCCTGGAAACAGCCCTCAACACGGTGTTCCGACTTTTTTTCAGCAAGGCCTTTCCGATGGCGTTGGCTGCACAACCGGAAAAAACCAAAAACGGCCAACTCAACACTATCTACGTCACGAATGATTGTCACAATTCCAGAATCATTCTTTCCTTCCTGCCATTCAAAAAATCGCCTCTCGAAATTTTTATCTACAGAATAGGTTCCGCGTCGGATTGGAGGGGATTCATTCTAACGATTTTTCTCAGCTTATCTCAAATTATAAATATTTTACCAGCAGAATAATTGTTTTATCAAGTTAGCGGTAAATCATGGCACCACCTGAGAACCGTGTAACGGTTTTACCCGGCAGCCACTATATAATAATTGTTTTGCTGGAATTCTTTTTGAAATAAACTATATTGCCAGAGTGTTAAATATTTTACAAGGACATCCAATGGAAATAAATTATTTAAAGCTTCGCCCGGCCGGTTACGCGTACCTGCTGAAGACTTTTGAGTTAACAGGTATGCCCCACTGGCATACCTCATTTGTGTCGTCTGCCGGAACTCACAGGTCTAAAGTCCAGGATGGAACAATTGAAGATATCTATCCGGTAAGGTATTGGCCGGGGGATACAGTTGGCGACCACCTTGAATTTGCATTAAAGTATGATGGCGTAAATCTTGGGTTGTTAAAGATCATCTTCGACCATGCTCCACAAAGGGACTTCACCACATACATTCAATCCAAGCCGACCGGAAAGTATGCTCGAAGAATCTGGTTTTTCTATGAATTCCTGACCAGTACAAGACTACCCATAGACGACATTATTTCGGGAAACTATGTTGTTGCGCTGGAGGAGAAGGAATATTACACCATTGCAAATGGTGAAAAACTCCGGCGCTACCGCATTGTCAACAATCTCCTCGGACCAAAAGAGTTTTGTCCGATCATCAGGAAAACAGAGAGACTTTCCAGGATGGATTCTGTTGATCTGCGGAAAAAATGTGCGGATATTGTAACATCCTATCCACCGAAACTTCTTCGGCGGGCACTGAGCTATCTTTATAACAAAGAAACAAAGTCGTCCTTTGAAATTGAACACGTAAAACCTGATTCAACGCGTTTCGAGAAATTCATTGCTTCGCTGGAACTTGGCGAGAAAGAAGATTTTTGTGAAAAGGAACGTTTGATAGATCTCCAGAATCGGATAGTTGACCAAAGGTTTAGAGATAGTGATTACCGTGTCAGTCAGAATTATGTTGGGCAGGCAGCCTCCTATCAAAATGAGATTATACATTTTATTTCTCCTCAGCCTGGTGACATTTCCGCCTTGATGTATGGTTTGCTGGGTTCCCATAAATTGATGAAAGATGGAAATATCTCTCCGGTCATTCACGCAGCGGCAATCGCATACGGTTTTGTTTTCCTACATCCGTTTGAAGATGGAAACGGGCGGATTCACAGATTCCTGATTCACAATATCCTCTCGCTTCAAGGAATGGTTCCACGCGGGCTCATGTTCCCGGTGTCGGCAGTCATGCTCAAAAATCCGGTTGATTATGACGCTTCTTTAGAAGCCTTTTCCCGGCCTTTGCTCAAACTTATTAATTACCGCTTAGATGAGACAGGGCAAATGACTGTCGAAAATGATACAGCGTGCTGGTATCAGTACATGGACATGACAGTGCAGTCAGAAGCACTGTATGATTTTGTGAATAAGACTGTCGAGGAGGAACTTGTAGAGGAACTCAGCTTTCTGATCAACTATGATAATACCAAGAAGGCGATTCAGGACATCATTGATATGCCGGATCGACTCATTGATTTATTTATCCAGCTCTGCCTTCATAATAACGGGCGTTTATCTGCCAGGAAAAGGTCTGCTCACTTTGAGTTTCTGACTGATGAGGAACTGGCGGCAATGCAACAGGCTGTCAGAGATGGATACAATCGGTTTGATTAACCAAGTGCGAGGCACGAGACTCCAATGGCCTCCATGACAGATTTCCCACTGCCTAATGTATATTAACAGGCGCTGCTGGTCAAAACGTTCCGGAGTAGCAGTAACGCCCAAAAGTTGGGATGGAGTAAAGTGTTCAAGAATCTTGCTCAACCCCTGGGCGGGAGCATGATGAGCTTCGTCAACAACAATATAGTCAAAACGATCCGCAGGAATTTTATAGTAATGCCGATGGAGATAGGCTGCTGTCTGAACCCAAAACGAAGCATTGTCACCGGGAAAACACATCAGTAGTCACTGATCCCGATAATGAATCGGTAAACGGAGCTGTAGGCGGGCAATGGTCTGCTTTCTGAGTTTTCTGGTTGGAACGATGATCAGACGTGAAGAAGACAAGGACAGATCGATCAGGAGGCGATAAAATATTAAATATTTCTCGCGCATATGCTCACCACAGTGCCGCTTTTCGTTTACATGTCACCTTTCATGACACTAAAGCACGATATTAATATGTCGTGCTTTAGTGTCGCGCGTCAAGAACAAAGAATAAAAAAAGCCGTTCCCCAAAGGAGACGGCTGCAGGTATACATTTCATAAAGGGATTTAAGCTGGATAGCAGCTATTCTTTTGACTTTTCAAGGGTTTTATTTGAAGACGTTTTGTTTTTCTTGCCGGCTCTTACGGCCGACCATACGGGACAGGTCACTGTACCGGTTGATGCAGAGCCCGGCCAGGGCCAGTCCGGAATGACTTGTGTAAAGTTCGTCGTCAGATTGCTCAAGGATAAATCGTTTCATTTTTCACCTTGATCCACACGAAAAAAGTGTATACTATAAAAGTGTAGGTAACCAGGAGGTGTGTATGGCAAAAAATATTACATTAAGTGCTGATGACTTGCTGATCAAGCGGGCCAGGGAAAAAGCCCAGCGGGAAAATACGTCATTGAACCAGCTCTTTCGAGGCTGGGTAAAGAAATATGTCAATCGTGACAACATTGATAACGAGTATGACAGCCTGATGGAGAACATGGCGGATGTGAATGCCGGGCGAAAATTTTCCCGGGATGAAATGAATGAGAGGTAAATTCTTTTTAGACACCAATATTTTTGTCTATTCCTTTGATGATACTGCAGAGCAGAAACAGCGACAGGCTCGGGAATTGATAAAATCATCTCTGCGGTCCGGTAACGGTCACATTAGCTTTCAGGTCATTCAAGAATTCTTTAACGTTGCGACCAGAAAATTTGCAACACCCATGCCTCTGCTGGGCAGCAAGGAATATTTCGACAAGGTGTTCATGCAGCTTGAAGTGATACATCCGGATGGCGAGTATATAAAAACAACCTTGGACATCGCTGCAACCACAGGGTATTCCCTGTATGACGCTTTGATTCTTTCTGCCGCGTTCAAAGCCGGATGTAATACTCTATACACTGAAGACCTGCAGGACGGGCAGAAGATCCGCAACCTTACTATTGTTAATCCGTTTACATTCTAAAATACAAAGACTTCTCTCCTGTGCATACCTTATGTGTCGTGCTTTAGTGTCGCGCGGAAAAAAGGAGCAATAAAAAGGCCGAAACCCCGATACTAGAAGGGTTTCGGCCTATATCTTGTGGTGCTCCCGGGCAGATTCGAACTGCCGGCACCAGGATTAGGAATCCTGTGCTCTATCCTACTGAGCTACGGGAGCAACAATGAAATGCTTTTTAAATTGCGCCGGTGATCATACCCTAATTCCGGGCAAGCGCAATATTTTTTTTTGCGTTTGCCTTACAGGCTCTGACCATCATCAAGTTTCAACACGTCCGAGCCTGAATAATCCGGCTGCACTATACAGTTGCGTCCTATGACCATTCCCGGAGTCAGTTGCGCTTTTTTGCCGACCAGGGTGATGCCGGTATAGAGATGTTTGGGAAAGGCCTGATTGGCCTGCTCCAGATTCTCTCCATGACCGACAACGGCGCCGGCGCCGACATGGACACTCTTATCAAAGATGCAGAGATCAACCACTGCGCCCTCATCAACAACACAGTCTTCAAAAAGGACCGAATCGCGGACCACAGCCCCTTTTTTCACCTGGACTCCGGGTGAAAGAACAGAGTTGATCACAGTCCCTTCAATACACGAACCTGCCGACACCATGGAAGACTGCACCGAACAACCGGAAAGAAAACGGGCCGGGGCGCGATCCATGGGCCGCCCGTCCGCTTCAGTATTGGGCCGTATTCCCCAGGCTTCCGGGGTTATGCCGGAACCGGGTAGAATAACATCCATGTTGGTCTGCCAGTAGGACTGAATAGTGCCGACATCCCGCCAGTAGCCGTAAAAAGGATAGGCAAACACCCTGTCCTCCTCAATGCCGCGGGGGATGATATGCATGCCGAAATCAATTTCCTGCTTATCCCTGGCCAGAACTCGGAGCAGGTATTCGCTATCAAAGACATAGATTCCCATGGAGGCAAGATTTGTCCGTGGCACCTCGGGCTTTTCTTCCCAGTCGATAATGCGGTTTTCCGAATCGACAATCCCGGCACCGAACTGGTGAATCTCGCTCTTGGGCACCACCATCATACCGATGGTGACATCGGCTTTTTTATGGCAGTGATAGGCAATCATGGCATCAAAATCCATCTGGTAGATATGATCACCGGAGAGCAGAACCACCTGCTCTGATGGATTGGCCTGGATGAAATCAATATTCTGACGGATGGCATCCGCAGTCCCCTGGTACCAATCCGAATCTTTTTCACCGGTCCGGGGCGGCAGAATTTTTACCCCCCGGGTCCGGCCGGTGAAATCCCAGGCTTCACCGGTCCCGATATGGCGCATCAGAGACAACGGTTTATATTGGGTCAGAACGCCCACCCGGGTCAGGTCGGAGTTCATGACATTGGACAGGGCAAAATCAATAATCCGGTACAGACCGCCGAATGGAACCGCCGGTTTGGCCCGATGACCTACCAGAATGTTCAGACGGCTGCCGATACCACCGGCAAGCAGGAGGACCAGTGCATCCTTGGGATCTCTCATCGCAGAACCTCCCTGTCGGCCAGCGGCCGTCCGGGCCAGGAATCCTTGGACAATCTCGGATAGACCGTACAGCCACTGCCGATGACCATTTTATCTGGCACATGGTTATTCCAGCCGATCACCGAAATGTTCCCCTCCGCCTCCGCCCCGGAAACACCGACCCTTGAATCGTTGCCGAAAGTCGTATTGACATCACTGACAACTTTGGAGAGTTTTGCCCCGGCCTTGACCGTTGTGTTAAAAAAAAGAATAGAGTCCTCAACCTCTGCCCCGGCCTCAACCCTGACCCCGGGAAAAAGGATGGAATTTTTCACCCGCCCCTCCACCGTGCAGCCGTTATAGGCCAGAGAGTTGTCAAGAACCCCCTGATCGCCGACTATGAGCGGCTGGCAGTCGCGGATATCCCGATGTTCCAGATTTGTCCGCAGACCCCAGGCCTCCATATCTATTTTTGGTGCAGCACCAAGCAGATCCATGGAGGTTCGCCAGTATTCATCGACGGTTCGTGTGTATCCCCAATACCCCTTGAATTTATATCCATGCACCTTGTAATTTTCACGCATCATCATCGGAATAATATCCCGACCGAACTCATACGAACCCTGCGAATGCTCCTGGTTTGCCGACAGTACATCATAGAGGACCTGCGGTTTAAAGCAGAGCACGGTCATTGAGGCCCAGCGCCCTTTGGGTGCGACCGGTTTTTCTTCATACGACAGTACCCGTCCGCCCTCCTCTCCCCCTTCTTCGATCTCAGCAATACCAAAACGAGAACCGTCTTCAGGGGAGATCGGGATAAAAACAGCGGTCAGGTCGGCATCCTGCTCGGTATGATAGTGGATCATCTCCCGGTAATCCATCTGGTAAATGTGATCGCCGGAGAGGACAAGAATTTCACTGGGATCATGGTAACGGATGAAATCAACATTCTGAGAGACGGCGTCGGCTGAACCGCGATACCAGTGCGGGCTTTCATAGTCTTTAAAAGGAGGCAGAATGGATATGCCCCGGTGCCGACCAATCATATCCCAGGCACTGCCGGTGCCGATATGGTTGATCAACGAGTAGGAACGGTATTGGCTTAAGATGGCTATCCGTTCGATATGTGAGTGCATCAGGTTGGAAAGGGGAAAGTCTATTACCCGGCCAAAGCCGCCGAAGGGAACGGCTGACTTGGGGCGATAATGTGTAAGGACACCCAGTTCATCAACCCGGCCACCGGCCAGAATCATTGCCAGCGTCGAAGGCTTGAGCATAAGATACCTGTCTGATGAGATTGTGTTGTCGATTCCTCAGCAAAACAGTGCACCAGGACTTTTTGTCTCAAAGTACCCTGCAGATGGAGCCGGAATCCTTGAGCGGTGTGTTCCGGAGGTAAAGAGTGTCCTGGCGGCATCCGCATGAGGGGAAAATGCGGGGAAACTTCTCTGACCGGTCACAAAGCCTGTATCAGGTTCACTAAATATACTATTGTATAACCCACTGACGGCGCAAGTTATTTCTCGATTGAAAAGAGGCGGAAAGAAAAAGACAAACCCGATCAGCGCATGTGGCGGGTGGCAAGACGCATCAGGGTGCTGGTGGTGAATTCCTGATTTTCGCGCAAGGGGAGATTTTTCAGCGGAACTTCAGCCCGGGCCGCCTCCTTATGGCCACCGGCCGGACCAAATTCACCAAAAGTCTTCATGGCCAGTTTACCGGCATTTTTGCGGTACCCGTCACAGCGAAAGATGACCACAAGCTTTTCACCGTGGATTCCGGAAACAAGCACCCAGTCAAACTTATCAACATGATTCAGGAAATCAGCTATAATTACCTGAACGTCAGGGGTGCCGACCCGGCCGAGATGGACATAGGCCCTCCCCTTGCTCGCCTTGACCTCGTTGAGGGCGATCTTAAAATACTTCAGTTCGGAACGGCGAAGCTCGGTCAGCTCAAATTTACGAACCAGATTCCGGTTGGCAATATCAAAAAGGTAACGAAATGATATGCCATCCGCCAACTGCATGTTTTTCTTCTCAAAATTCTGAGAATCCACTTTGATCCCGTAAAAAAGGGCTGTGGCCAGGGCCACCGACGGTTTTATCCCGGCCGCCCGCAGATACTCAACCATTATGGTCGAGACCGCCCCATACTCAGGCCGGATATCGATACAGGTTGCGTCCCAGCCTTCAGTCACAGGATGATGGTCGATGATCACATCAAAATCCATTTTTCCAAAACAGCTGTGATGGGGAGGCTGTGAATCCAACAGAATTCGTTTGGAAAAATCATTCACCGGCAGAGTGTGCAGCCGTTCAATGGGAATCTTCAACCGCTCAACCATGGTCATGTTGTTCAGCCTTCTGATCTCGTTGGGATAACCGATGGTCACACTGCCCACCCTGTACGAGAGCAGCCGCTTAACCGCCATGGCACTGGCCAGCGCATCAGGGTCGGCATTAATCACGATCAGGACTTCATCGTTACGGTCGAACACCTCGTAAAACCCGTTCACCCGAGTTTGAGCTGAATTTTTCCTGGCACTCCTGGTGACGGAATCGGCTATTTTTTCCAGTCGTTTTTGCATTTTTTTTATCCGAAAATAGCCCACGAAGTGATGTCGTATCAGGCTATTTTCATCCTTGGTTGTGGCTGTGACCTGTATAATATGGTCCAGCCATGCTGGTTTATCCGAAAATCGCCCACGAAGTGATACCGCATCAGGCTATTTTCATCCTTGGTTGTGGCTGTGACGTTAAAAATCCTGGTCCAGCCATGCTGGTTTATCCGAAAATCGCCCACGAAGTACGCTGATTCAGGCTATTTTCATCCTTGGTTGTGGCTGTGACGTTGAAAATCTTGGTCCAGCCATGGCGGTTTATCCGAAAATCGCCCACGAAGTGATGTCGTATCAGGCTATTTTCATCCTCGAAGTCTACGCTTATCTGGTTGCGGCTAAGACCTGAAAATCCCGGAGTCTGCACTTCGTTCCGTTTACCTGGTCCAGCCATGCTGTTTTATCTCAAAAAAAAACCACTGCAACCGTTTTCAACGGCATTACAGTGGTGCATTCCTGTTAACAGCAACAAACAGCTCTCTTCAGCAGATCCTTTTCTCTGTACAGGAAGCCGGCAGGCACCCGGTATATATTCGTTTTTAATTCATTCATGACAGATCTTCAGCCGATATGAAATGGTTGCAGTCTACAACTACCCGGTCGGTCGACAGATTGGAAACTATAGCATAGAGGCCATAAAAAATGCAAGTCAGGCCTTCTCCGATGAAGAATCGACCCTAAACACTGGGACTGACGGGAAAAGTGCAGGATCAGTATGAGGAATAAAACGCGAGCCGGAAAAACGAATCATGAATTCCTGGTTCACATTGAGCTCAATATAGGTGATCTTTCCGCCGATATCCCGGCTGCGTTTCCTGGCCTCCTCGGAGAGCAGAACCAGTTCAGCCCCGTGCAGGGAACTGTTGCCGATGGATTTATAGGTTGTAAGGGGCAGGTCCGGGAGCATTCCCAGGGTAATGGCCTGAGCCGGGTCTATATGTTTACCAAAAGCCCCGGCCACATAAATTCGGGCAAGATCGGCAAACTCCACCCCGACCTGGCTGGTCAGGGTGGTAAGGATTGCGTACATGGCCGCCTTTGAACGCATCATCGCATCAAGATCCACCTGGGCCAGCACCACCGGACTGCCATGGCCGGAATTTTCAGCCGGGACAATGATAAAGACCAGGCCGTCCCCGGTATCAACCAGGTGTTTTCGGACAAATTTCTGCCGCTTTGCCGAGCCGAACCCGGTATCCCGGCACAACTTACCGCGCAGATCAACAATCCGGGCCAGATACAACTCCGCCACCAGGTCAATCAGACCGGATCCGCAGATGCCGACAGCCGGGGTGTCGTCAATGGTCCCGATATCAAGCCGCCAGTTGTCGCGGTCAAGACGGACCCGCTCAATGGCTCCGGGCCCCGCCCGCATGCCCATTCGGGCCACACCGCCCTCAAGTGCGGGTCCGGCGGCACCGGCACAGGCAATGAGCCAGTCCCTGCTGCCCAGCACCACCTCGGCATTGGTGCCAACATCAATCAGCATCGAGGTTTCCTCCAGCTGATCCAGACCGCCGGCCAAGATACCGGAGATTAGATCGCCACCGAAATAACTGCCGATACTCGGCAGAATCCAGACCGGTGCAAGTGGGTTGATCTGCAGATCGATCTCAGCAGCAGGAAAGGGGTCCGGGCTGTTGACCAGAGGAGTATAGGGCTCCCGGCAAAGATGATAGGGGCTCAAGCCCAGAAGCAGGTGGACCATGGTGGTGTTGCCGGAAACACTCATCGCCCGGATAGTTTCCGGTGCCATCCCTGCGCTCTCGGCCAATTCCATAATAAGCTGATTGATACTTTGAACAACCACTGCCTGAAGCTGCTGCAGGCCGTCCTGATCCATATTTTTTGCAGTGGCAAAATGAATCCGGCTGAGGATATCGGCCCCATACTCCATCTGCCGGTTCGGCCCATGGGTATGGGCCAGGATGTCTCCTGAGGAAAGATCAACCAGGGTGGCTTCAAGATGGGTGGTGCCGAGATCAAGGGCCACTCCGGCAACCGGCTCCGACTCTTCGATAAAATCTACAATCTCCACCCGGTCCCGGAGCACGTTCAACACCGCATGACCGGTAAAAACGGCCTCCCGAAAGCGACGGCCAAGCCCGGCCATTGCCTGAAAAGGAATACACAGAGCGCGCTCGCTTAAGGAGGGGGGCAGTGAACGGGCAATTGCCGTGCGCAGCCGGTCAAGGTCAGCGATATTGTCCTGCAGGCTCGGCGGCTCTGCTGTAACCGGGGCCCTTATAACCAGGGGCAGTGATGAGGTCTCAGGCTTCACGACATTTATTCATTTTTGGTAACTGTTCAGATGGGTGCTGGAAATTCGCATAACCACCGGCTGTAACTGTTCAGATGTGCCTGAGATTCAGGTAATCAGGCCAACGAATCTATAGCCCGCCTATGTGAGGCGCCTGATCGCCTGAAGATTGGGTGCAGCTGAACAG
>JAJRQC010000120.1 GCA_024280455.1 Deltaproteobacteria bacterium
ACTTCTTTTGAGTCATGGCAATCCTCCAATTGTTTGTATTCCAAAAAAAATGGTTTGGAATAAGATTGTCATGACTCATCTGTTTGTACAGAGTATTTTCATCGTTTGTTGTGCCCGGCGTGCCGGGAATGATGGTTTATCTGAAAATAGCCCATGAAGATGGAATCTTTCAGGCTATTTTCATCCTCGAAGTCTACGCTTATCTGGTTGTGGCTGTGACGTTAAAAATCTGGTCCAGCCATGCTGGTTTATCTGTTCCCATTAAGTTATACTCTGTGGTATAGATTATCTTCAGTGTGGCCTGAACTCTTCTGAAGAAGAATATTCATCCGTTCTTGAACTTCCTTCTGGTATTGCCATGTCTCCCGTACTGCTCTGGTTTCTTGTCGGTATTGCTTTTTTTGTGGTCGAACTTGCCTTGCCGGGTTTCATCATCTTTTTTTTCGGCCTTGGCGCCTGGTGTACGGCCCTTGTTGTGTATTTTTTCGACCTGTCCCTTTCCGGGCAGCTGATGGTTTTTCTGGCCGCGGCCCTGGTAACGCTGTTTCTACTGCGTTCCCGGCTCCGTGGAGTTTTTACCGGTGATTCCCAGCAGGAGGATGACTCGATCAGCGTGGAACCGCTGGCCACCACCGGAGTGGTGATCGAGGATATTCTTCCTCCGGCCCGTGGACGGGTCAAATACGGTGGCTCCTACTGGCAGGCCGAGGCGAAGCAGCCGATATCTGCCGGAACCACGGTCAAGATAGTGGAACAAAAAGATCTGCTGGTAAACGTGCGTCCGGCGGAAGAGGAGAAAAACTGATGGAAATGCTCGTTGGTGTCGGCGTCTTTGTGGTCCTGGTTTTTGTTATTGTGATTAAAACCGCAGTTATCGTTCCGCAGCGAAATGAATATGTGGTTGAACGGCTCGGTAAGTATCGAACTACCTTTGGGGCCGGGTTTCATTTTCTGATCCCCTTTATAGACCGGGTTGCCTATAAACGAAGCCTGAAAGAGGAGCCTATCGATATTCCGGCCCAGACCTGTATTACCGCCGACAACGTGACCATGGAGGTGGATGGTGTACTCTACTTGCAGGTGATGAATGCACGGCAGTCCGCCTACGGAATCGATGACTATCATTTTGCCGCCTCTCAGCTGGCCCAGACCTCTCTACGTTCAGCCATCGGCAAGATTTCTCTGGATAATTCCTTTGAGGCGCGTGAAACCTTGAACCGGCAGGTGGTCGAGGCTCTGGATGAAGCAGCCCAGAACTGGGGAATCAAGGTTCTGCGGTATGAGATCAAGGACCTTGAGCCGCCGCGATCGGTTCTGGAGGCCATGGAAAAACAGATGCGGGCCGAGCGTGAGAAACGGGCGGAAATCGCCCGCTCCGAGGGGGAGAAACAGGCCCTGATCAATCGGGCGGCTGGAGAACGGGCCGAGGCTATTGCCCTGTCCGAGGGCGAGAAGATGAAACGGATCAATGAGGCCGAGGGACGGGCCCAGGAAATTTTGAAGGTTGCCGAGGCGACGGCGGAGGGCATCCGTAAGGTCGGTGAGGCGTTGGCTGCACCGGGCGGCCCTGAGGCAGCCAATCTTGATGTGGCCAAAAAGTATCTTGATCAGTTCGGCAAGCTGGCCAAGGAGAACAATACCATGATCCTGCCGGGGAATCTGACCGATGTTTCGTCCATGGTCGCCACGGCCATGGCAACACTGAAACAGACCGGGATTAAGCAACCGACAGTATAAGGCCGGAACTCCCGCACGGAGCAGGAGGGGCCTGCGGCTTGGCCTATGAACTCAAGGCAGGACTTGCCAGACGATGGATATGTTGTCTGGTCAGCAGTGCGGCTTTTTTTCGGTCATTTTTGGCGATGGCATAGATAATCATACGGATTTCCTGATAGTGCCGTTTCTGCTCCTCGTCTTCAGTGCTCGTTTTCCGTGGAGCTGACTGGTTGACCACCTGGAGAATGGCCTGCAGGAGAAGTGTGTACACCGGATTGTCGGCAATTCTACCCAGTTCTGCAAGAAGCAGGAAATCCATTGCAAACAGGATGTCTTCCCCATCTGTCCCCTCTTCCATAAGCCGGGTGAGGGTTGCCGCCAGTTGCTTCATGGGCCCGACATCTGTAACGCTTACCTTTGCCGCCGCCATGGAAGCCAGGATCCCAGATACCTCTGCTGCCATGGAAACCAGTTGTCTGAGCGGGAACTGCCTGCCCTGAATCAGAAATAACAGATTCTCCGTTATCAATTCGAGGTTAGGCTCCCGGACAATGGCTCCGCCGCCGGCCCCGAGCTTGATGGAGATCAGCTTTTTCTGCTCCAGAATCCGCAGGGCCTCGCGCAGCGTTCCACGGCTGGTGTTAAAGATGGTACACATCTCCCGTTCGGGAGGCAGCTTCTCCCCGGGTGCCAGCTCTCCGGTAACAACCGCCTGTTGCACCTGATCGACGATATCTTGAAATATACGATTCTGTTTTGCTTTTTTAAACATCATGGGTACGTCTCACGTAGAGGGGAAGATCTTTACTCTAGGGAGAGTATATATGGTTAAACCATTAGAAGACAAGTTTTTTTGTCAGGCGTATTCGATTGACGCGTTGTCAGCTACAACACCATCGACCAATACAGGGTATACATAGGATATTCATTACTTTTTCAAGGACAGGGGCAATATAGAATTGTATTCTCCCGTGAAGAGTGGTACAGCTGGAAGCGGTATTTCCGTATGTCCTCATATGTATCATGGAACCAGCAAGAATTAAAAAATTCTCAGAATTTCCAGCCACGATCAAGCGTGGCAATGATATCATCTCGTCGGTTTTCTCTGTTTCCGCCCCGGCGGCCATCGCTGCCGGTCAGCTGTCTGCCGGATGCTGTTTACCCTGGTACTGCCTGGAGCCACTTAACCTTGCAAGAGAGGACCGGAAGGATGTGTTTGATCATATGCAAAGGAAGGAGAAACGATGAAGTTGCCGTGCCTGTTTAAGCCATGTACAATTCGCGAGCGGCTTATGCTGCTCAATTCCATAACATTTGTGCTTATTCTTATTCTTGTCTCTATCTACACCTATCAACTTGTTTCCCTGGAAAATAAACTGGTTACCATGGAACAGGTTGATGATATGTTTAACAGTATCCTCGAGCTGCGTCGGTACGAAAAAAATATCATGCTTCGACTGAATGAGGACAGCATACTAAAGGCCGAAGAGTCGCTGGATGAAATAGAGGCTTATTTTGTAGAACTGGCACCGAAAATCAGTGCGGCGACGAAAAAGAATTCCTTTCAGCATTTGAAGCGCAACCTGGCAGGATACCGTAAAATTTTTGACAGGTGGTGTGCCGATGAAAAGTGTATATCAGGTGCCGTACGACTCAAAGACAGCCAGATGATCCGCCTGCAGGGCCAGGAACTGGTCAATAATGCGGCGGAATTGGTCCGGCTCAATAGAAAAAACATCAGCCTTGGCTTTAAAGAGATTCTTTTCTGGCTGACCTTTATGCCGGCTATCATTTTTATGATCGGCGCTCTTTTATTCTTCTCCCAAGTGAGAAATATCCTCAACCGTCTTGCCTTCCTTAAGCAGGGCACCAAGGATTTGGCGGCAGGAGAATTTAAAGTCATTCCAACCATCGACACCTCACCGGATGAAATTTCGGGCCTGATCAACAATTTTAACCAGATGGTGGAGACCCTGGAACAAAAACAGGAGCAGCTGGTGCAGTCAAAAAAAATGGCCTCCATCGGCACCTTTTCCTCGGGCATTGCCCATGAAATCAATAATCCGCTCAACAATATTTCGCTCTCCACGGATACGTTGCTGGAAGACATTGATTCCATGGAAAAAGGGGAGGTCAGGGAGATCCTGGATGACATCATGGCCCAGACCGAGCGAGCCAGCAAGATTGTCAGAAATCTGTTGGATTTTTCACGGGTTCAATCTTCGGAGATGGAGCCGTTGTATGTCGATTTTGTCCTGCACAAGACCACGGATCTTATTGCCAATGAACTGCGCATACATAAAGTCGATCTGGTCAAGGATATTGCCGATCTGCTGCCCAGAGTTAACGGCGACTTGCAGAAACTCCAACAGGTTTTTCTCAACCTGATCATCAATGCGGAGCAGGCCATTGGGGATTATGGAACAATTACAGTGAGTGCCCGGCAGACGGCTAACGGGTATGTCCGAACGGATGTCTGTGATACCGGTCCGGGTATTGCCCAGGAAAACCTGGAGCAGATTTTCGATCCTTTTTTCACCACCAAGGAGGCGGGCAAGGGAACCGGGCTTGGCCTGTCCATAGTCTATGGTATTGTCAAGGAACACGGCGGCTACATTGAGGTGGCGAGCAAGTTGGGAGAGGGGACGACCTTTTCCGTCTATCTGCCCGTGTACCAGGGCGATGAGAACAAGGATTCGGAGCCCGTATGGTAACCATAGCAGTTATAGACGACGAGGCAACGGCCAGGAAAATGATGGGCCGTATTTTAGGTCAGGCCGGTTATAAGGTTGAGACCTTTGGTGCCGGCCGCCCCTTTCTCCAGCAAATGGAGAAAAAGCCTTTTGAGATTGTTTTTCTCGATCTGCAGCTCCCTGACATCGGGGGGCTTGAAATCCTGGCCCATATCAAGACCATCCACCGGGACACGGAAGTCATCATCGTCACCGGGCATGGTTCCATTGAAAATGCGGTGGAGGCGACAAAACAGGGAGCCTTTCATTACCTGTCCAAACCCTGCCGTGCTCATGATCTCTGCCTGATGGCGGAGCGGGCGGCTGAAAAGATTAATCTGCATCGGGAAAATACCCGTCTGAAATCGCAGGTGGGTGAGGATGTACAGTTCCCCGGATTTATTGGTAACAGTAAGGCCATGCAGACAATTTTTGAAACCATTGCCAAGGTTGCTCAGGTGAACTGCAATGTTCTGCTTGAGGCGGAAACCGGGACCGGCAAACAGTTGACCGCCCGTGCCATCCATGAGGCCGGATTCAAAAAAAACGCTCCCTTTGTCTACTTCAACTGTGGTGGTTTTACCGAAGAGTTAATCTGCAGCGAGCTGTTCGGCCATGAAAAGGGAGCGTTTACCGGTGCCGACAGCTGCAAGATCGGCCTGTTTGAATCGGCCTCCGGCGGTACGGTGCTGCTGGATGAGATCGGTGAGATGCCTATGTCCATGCAGGTGAAACTGCTCCATGTCCTGCAGGAGCGCCAAGTGCTCCGGGTGGGAGGCACCAGACCCGTGGACCTTAATATTCGTATTATTGCCGCCACCAACAGGGATCTTAAACAGCTTATCCGTCAGGGGTTGTTCCGGGAGGATCTCTACTATCGGCTCAACGTGGTGACGATCCGTCTGCCCAGGCTCAGTGAACGGCGGGAGGATATTCCCCTGCTCATTCATCACTTTATTGCCAAGGCCAATAAGGCCTTTTTAAAGGACATTCAGGGCATTTCTCCCCAGGCCCTGGATCTGCTCATGCATTACAATTTTCCCGGAAACGTGCGGGAACTGGAGAATATCATCCAGCATGCCGCCGCACTGACCGAGGGGAAAAAACTGATCCCGGAGGATCTGCCTTCCCGTCTGCGAAAATTGAACCTGCAGGATTATTTTTCTGAGGAGCTGCTGCCCATGGATGAGATGGAAAAACGCTATATTTCCAGGGTCCTCGTCAAAACCGGAAATAACATAAAGGCTGCAGGCAGGATATTAAAGATCCCAAGGACCACGCTGTGGCGGCGTATAAAAAAATACGGTCTTTCTGCTTCTTCAGATGCCGACCGCGACTAGGTTTCATATTGAAACTTGCCGTCCCCTTCCGTGGGAAGATTTATTTGTGATTTCAAGATGTTGGTTTCGTTTTCTCCCCAATGTTCCATTCTGGAACGTGAACACCGTGCATTCATTCTGAAACAGGTTCAGGCCAGGAAGTTTTAGCCTGTTTTTAAAATATAATATATATTCAACTAGCTGATTTTACGCTACCTCTGTTCGTCTTCTTCTCTTCTCTCCTTTAGAATTCCGTCTTGGCACCCGAATTGCTATACCGGCGGTGAGATTGGGCGTAACCTCTGTCCGGGAACGGTTTTTGTCCCGATCTTTCAAAAAAATAATCGTCAAGCGAGGATGCCGATCAGGTCTCGACATCCTTTAAGTATAACGCAAGAAGAAGGAGGAAATATGGACAGGTGGAAGAAAAAATTCGGCACTTAGGGCTGAACGACGGAAATAGTTGCCCGTTTTTTAAGAGTTGTGATGAGAAACGGGAGAGTGCTCAAGAGGTATGTTTCGAATGATTTAGGGTTTGGCCCGGAATGGTTGGTCGGACCCTCAGGACAGAGAGGATATAGATATCATGTTACATATGTATTTACCCATAGCAGGAAATAGTGTGAATGTTTTCCTGATACTTGGTCTGGGCGGCTTTGTCGGGCTGCTATCAGGTATTTTTGGTGTGGGCGGAGGTTTTTTAATGACACCGCTGCTCATGATGTTCGGTATTCCGCCGACGGTAGCTGCGGCCTCCGATTCAAACCAGATTGTCGGTGCTTCGACTTCCGGAACTCTGGCTCATATGCGGCTTGGCAACGTGGACGTTCCGATGGGTGTCATGCTGCTGATCGGTGGTGTCGGCGGCGGTACGGTCGGGGTTCAGATAATCAAACTTCTGCGGGCCATGGGCAACGCCGATTTTCTGATTGCCGTCACCTATGTTATCATGCTTGGTGGCGTCGGCGGCTATATGTTCTGGGAGAGCCTGCAGGGATTGAAAAAGGATAAAAATCCGCCTGTACAGGAAGAAGCTCCGAAAACAGAACAAAAGCCGGCAAAAAAATCGTTGATGCAGTCCCTGCCCTTTCAATATAAATTTGAAAAATCAGGCTGTGAGATTTCCATGCTCCTGCCTCTTGGTTTTGGTGTTCTGGTTGGTATCCTGGCGGCCATTATGGGTGTTGGCGGTGGTTTTATCATGGTTCCGGTCATGGTCTATCTTCTGCGGATGCCCATGCATGTCGTTGTCGGTACCAGTCTGTTCCAGATTCTCTTTACCTGTGTCAACGTCACCATCATGCAGTCGTACTCCAATCACACTGTTGACTTTGTTCTTGCCGTTCTCCTGCTCCTGGGTTCGACCATCGGCGCACAGGTCGGAACGGCTGTTTCTAAACGGCTCAAGGCCGATCAGTTGAAAATCATGCTGGCAAGCCTTGTTCTGCTGGTCTGCGTAAAAATGATGGCCGGCCTGTTGATGACGCCGACAATCATGGTCGCGCTGAAGGGAGGACATTGAGATGGGCATGAAGGAGATTACAATGAATAAAATACTCAAATGTTTACTGACTGCGGCCCTGGTCAGCCTGGTTCTGCCCTGGTCGTCCATGGCGGCCGAGGAGCCGCTGCTGCTTGAGCTGGCAAGCACCAATATTAAAATATCGACCTTTTACAACGGAACGACCCTGGAAGTTACCGGCAGTCTGCCTGCTGATGCTGAGGTTGTCCTTCAGGTAAGCGGGCCCAGGCATGACGTCCATCTAAAGGAAAAGGGTAAGGTGGCCGGTTTCCTGTGGATGAATAAAACTGATGTCGCGCTGGAAAATACCCCGGCAGTCTACATGGTCTACACCCCCGAAGGCGCAAAGGAGAAGTTTCTCAACCCGGAACTGGGAGTGGGCTACAAGGCGCTGGTGAAAGATATCGCCATCAGTCCTGAGTCCGAAGACAAGGCGTTTGTCTTCGGTGAGTATGTCAAACTGATGGAAAAATCAGGGGTTTATGCTATAAATGAAGGTGCGATCACCTATGGCGAACCAAATGACGGGGTCAAAGGATTCAGTGTGACCCTGGCTATTCCTTCCAAGATGAGTGCTGGTGACTACACGGTTGACGCCATTGCTGTCAGAGATGGAGCAATTTTTAGTCGAGTCGTGGAAAAACTTACCCTGGAACTCTCAGGCCTGCCGAAAATGATTTCCTCGCTGGCATTCGGCAAACCGCTGATGTTTGGTTTTATGGCGGTCTTCATTGCCCTTGCCACCGGTTTGATTATCGGGGTTATTTTCCGAGGTGGTGGCGGAGCCCATTGATCCGACGCGACGTTCTTTAAGAACAGGAAAAACAATGAAAAAAATCCTGCACCGGATCGGACAGCTCTTTTTCAGAAAAGAGCATGAGTCCGTCCCGTTCAAAATTCTCTTTGCTGACTTTAAGAAGAGTCTGGAGCTCAATAACCAGATTCTTGATCTTATCGCCGATGCCAATGATAAATTGAGCGGAGACTACATCTTTGATGAGCAGTATATTCAGAGCACTTGCCGGAGGCTGACCGATCTGGTGCGGGAACTCATTGTTATTATCAACCACCTGACCCAGCAGAAATATTCGGGTCTGTATAACAGCTTTCATCACATTGAAGAGGAAATCGAGTCAATCCTGCAGGGCAAGATTCTGTATCCGGTGACGGAGTATATCCTTCCATATGCAACGGTCACTCGCGATCTGGTTGATGCCGTGGGCGGGAAGAATGCACATATCGCCGAGATAGGCTCCCTGCTCGGGATGCGTATCCCTGATGGTTTTGCCATTACAACCGCTGCTTTTTCAGCCTTCTGGGAAGAGAACAACCTTGAAGAGACAGTTGGTACAATCAACAAAGAGTGGCAACAGGAAAGGATATCTGTTGAAGAGGCATCCCGTACAATACAGGAGGCAGTTCTTGATGCCGCACTCCCGACAAAACTTGAACAGCAGATATTGCGCGCCGCCGGGCAGATAATCAGGGGAGAGCAGAAAGATGCACCGTGTTTTGCCGTTCGCTCCAGTGCCCTGGGGGAAGATGATGTTGCTTCCTTTGCCGGTCAGTACCGCAGTCGCCTGAATATTCCCCTTGAGGAACTGCCAAGGGCGTACAGGGAAGTCGTTGCCAGTCTGTACAGCCCGGAGGCCATGGAGTATCGACTGCATAAAGATTTTCGTCCCAATGAGATCATGATGGCCGTGGCCTGCCAGTTGATGATTCCGGCTTCGGCAAGCGGTGTGATGTACAGTTATGATCCGGTGCGGCCGGAGACGGAAACTTTGATCATAAATTCCGCCTGGGGACTGGGAGAGCCCATTGTTTCAGGCGAGGTTCCTACCGACCATTTTGTTATCGATCGGCGGCCACCGCATACCGTCAGTCAGATGCAGGTCGTGCGTAAGGAACAGAGCATGGTTTTACAGGGATGTGGTGGTCTCGGTATGGAATGGGTCCGGGAGGAGCAGCGAACCGAACCAAGCCTGAAGAATCATCATTTACAGGAGCTTGCCGAAATCGGGTTGCGGCTTGAAAAGTATTTTAAGAAGCCCCAGGATATCGAGTTTGCCATTGATCGGGAAGACAGGGTTATTGTTCTGCAGTCACGGCAGTTGACCCTCCAGCAGGAACGGCCGCCCCGGGCCTGTGATCTGACCGGTATCGGCGGCAAATATCCGATCCTCATGCGGGGCAAAGGTATTGCAGCCATGGAAGGAATCGCCTCCGGACCTGCCTGGGTTTTAGGGCGTGACGGTGACCTCAAGGATTTCCCCATGGGTGCGATCCTGGTGGCCAGGCATGCCTCGCCGCAACTGGCCCGGGTGATCCACAAAGCCAGCGGCTTTATCACCGATGTCGGCTCAACCACCGGCCATCTGGCTACAGTGGCTAGAGAGTTTCGGGTTCCGGCCCTGTTCAACGTGGAAAATGCAACTGATCTGTTGAAACATGGCGAAGACATTACCCTGGACACCGAGTGTCTGACCATATACGGCGGTATTGTTCAGGAATTGAACTATTATAGTTTCCATGAGGAACCCATTGAGGAGATGTATGAATACCGTCTGCTTCGCCGGGTACTCAAGAAGATAGAACCGCTGAATCTCTTTGATCCCAATGAAGAAAATTTTACCCCCAAGGGCTGCCGGACCTATCATGACTTGACCCGCTTTGTCCATGAGAAGGCGGTTGAGACTATCATAGATCTCAATTTTTACCATGCCCATCATCGTGACACTCAGGCCGGGCAACTGCTGTGGGAATATCCCCTTGACCTGATTTTAATCGACGTCGGCGGCGGTATTGAGGGAGAACATGAAAAAGGTATACGGGCTGAGCAGGTGAGCTCGGTTCCCATGCAGGCGTTGCTGCGTGGTATGTCCTACCCGGGCATCTGGGATATGTCGCCGTCAAAGGTTGATTTCAGCAGCTTCATGTCCAGTCTGACCAGAACCACCCCGACCCGCAACACCAGTCCGGAGGATGTGGGCCGGAACCTGGCCGTGGTTTCGGCCGAGTATACCAATATCAATTTCCGGCTGGGGTATCATTTTACGGTCATTGATGCCTTTATCTCCGACAGCGTGCTGGATAACCACATCTACTTCAGGTTCTCCGGCGGCGTAACCGAGACCACAAGGCGTGCGCGTAGAACCCGCCTGCTTGGTGATATCCTGTCCCATTACGATTTTCTCTGTGAACTGCACGGAGACATTATAGTGGCCCGGTTGAAGAGGATGGACAAACAGAGCATGCTGAGGCGCCTGTTTCTGCTGGGCCTTCTGGTCGGATTTACGCGGCAGCTGGATGTCAAGATGGTGAATGACACGAAAATACACGAATATTTTAATAAGATGAAAACCATAATGGAGGAGAGCAATGAGTGAACAAACCAGTATTTTGATCCTGGATGATGAACCTATTGTCAGTAAACGATTACGACCGTCTCTTGAGAAAAAGGGTTATGAGGTTGAGACTTTTACCGCCAGTGCCGATGCCTTGAAACGGGTCAGGGAACGCCAGTTTGATATTGTTGTCACCGATCTGAAAATGGAAGGCGTGGACGGCATGCAGTTTCTGACCGAGGTCAAGTCGCTCTACCCCGATACCGAGGTAATTGTCATCACCGGGTTTGCGACCATGGCAACGGCCAAGGAATCGTTTAACAAGGGGGTTTTTGATTTTCTCGCCAAGCCGTTCAAGCTGGGCGAAATTGCCGAGGTCATAGCTAAGGCTGAAGCAAAGATAAAAAAGAGCTGAACATTAAATTATTCTGAATACAGGCAAAAGTTACTTGTTTTGTGAGGTGAACCCTATGTTGAAAACACTGCTGTATATAAATGAAGATCTGGCCTCAAGTATTGCACTGCGCTATACTGCCTATTTAAATAAATTCGTACCCCTGTCCCTCTTTATCACCCATGTCGAGGAGCCGGATGAAAAAGAGCAGGTTGGAACCGGCTGGGTTCGCCATACCTGGGAGGACGGTGTCGCTTCGAGCGGAAAACGGCTTATCGACCGTATGCTGCGAACGGAGAATATTGACTGCCCGCTGGCCGGACGGCCTAAGGTTTTTGTCGGCGACAGAGAAAAAGAGATTACCTATGAACTGCGCAACGGTATGTACAAGCTTTTTGTCGAGGGCTACCTCAATACCGCTGATCCGGATCAGTTTTATGAGGTCATCAGCTCACCGTTGTATACCAAGGCTCCCTGTCCCATGCTGGTGGTGAAAAATCTCTCTATCAGTAAAAAATGCGCCCTGCTTTGTGCCGACAGTGTTGACCCTAGGGACCTGGTTGAAAAGAGCATGGAAATTTTGGGTGATTCGACTTTCAGCTTTGATATTGTCTTTTTTAAATTCAATGAAAACGAGAAGTTAAAGACTCTGGATCGGGCAGAAGGCGGCAGCCATCTGCAGGAAACGGAATCTCTGCTCGCCAAGGCCGGAAAATCAGTGGAAGATGTCATTGTCCTGTCCGGAACGCCGGAGCAGGTCGGGGATCACTTGAGAGATTACGCCTTGGTGGCCTCAACTCTGCCGAGCAGGAAAAGCATGCGGATGTACGTGCTGGCCAACTCGCTGGCCTCGGTCCTGCTGGTTCGTTGAAGGAACCGTAACGTGCAGAGAAACGTAAATTAAGTGAAAAAGATTAAGAACCTGAATTTGGCGATTAGGGTTTAGCTGTCAGTTAAAAATTACAGCAGGTTATGTCGAACCGGGCCGTCAGCCATGAGCTGCTTCTCCGGCTCAATATATCTTTTGATATTTCGACATTAATCGCTAACTGCCAGCCCATTACCGCTTAAATGAAGAGGAGTTGTCATGAAGATACTGGTTGCACTGGATGCAAAGGATTACAGTAGAAAGATAGTCAAAGATGTCGCCCGCCTGGCTGAAAACACTCTGGCGGATATCGTCTTTCTTGGAGTTCAGGAGAAGACAAACGAACCGGCCAAAACACTGGTGAGCGCTCTCTTGAAATATCAAAGCGATGTGTACAGCTATTTCAGTTCGGACGAACTGCCATATGCCGAGTTTTCTTCCGACCAGTGGCAGGAGAAGGCCAAGGGAGATTGGTCTCTTTCAACCAGGGGGATGAAAGAGTTTACCTTGAGGATACGAACCGGCAGTGTAGCCAAGCAGGCCATTACCGTTGCAAAGGAGCTGGAGTGCGACCTGATTATTCTCGGCTGCTCCAGCAAGTTCGGCTGTGAATGGGATGGTGAGATGAATGTCCCGCTCCGGGTCGCCGAAGACGCACCCTGTTCGGTTCTGGTTATCAAGCAGGCCAGGAATGCCAACCAGATCGTATCGATTCTGGATCAGTCTGTTGTTAAACAGGATTCCCTGGAAATGGTCAACCAGCTGGTTACCCTGCATGATGCCGGGCTCAAGATTGTCGGTGTAAAAGAAAAGAAAGAAAGCAAGAACGATGAGATAGAGCATCGAATGGTGGAGCTGCTGAAATACTATAATGATCGGGAAGTCGGTGCCTGGGTCAAGCTGGTCGACAGCGACAATGTAAAAGAGTATGTGACCAACTCTTCACGGGAGGCCATTGTTGCCCTGTGGATGGGCGGCAAGCAGTCGCTTATTAAAAAGCTCTTTTCCCGCAGCATGGTGGACAAGCTGCTGGAAACCACAAAATCAGCCCTGCTTATTCTTCGCTGATTGCCCGGACGCTTTTTTTTTCCGGCCAGGGAGCAGAGGTGCGTTAGTTATACTCTCATGTTTTCCGACTCAGCCAGCCCTGAAAGAGAATGGAGCCGACGATCAGCAGCAGGCCGCCGAAAGTGGCCGGATGAATGTCCTCGCCGATGACCAGATTAAGGATCAGCAGGGAGAAAAACGGGGTGATGTAGATCAGGTTGCCGATGCGGGCGGCTGAGCTTGTCAGTTGCAGGGCTGTGAGCCAGAGGGCAAATGTTATGCTCATTTCAAAGAGGCTGACATAGATCAGCGCCGGCCAGGCCCGGGCTGTCGGCAGCTCGATTCCTCCGACGATCAGCCCGTACACTGTGGTGAAGAGGAGGCCGAAGCAGAAGCCGGTGAACAGCTTGACCACTGGATCCAGGCCGTCTTTGGCATTGAACAGCCAGTAGGTCGCCCAGATCAGGGTCGATCCTCCGGCCAGCAGCACCCCGAGTCTGCTGATATCTCCGAAGTTGGTGAATTCTCCTTTGGTCGCAATGATGACCGCGCCCATAAAGCTGACCACTACTGCCAGGAGCTGGCTTTTACTCAGACGCTGGCCGAGAATGGGCACCGAGAGCAAAGTCAGCACCAGCGGCCAGCCGTAGTTGAGGCTCATGGCAATCTGGCCCGGCAGGAGTGCATAGGCCTTGAACAGGATCACATAGTATAAAAAAGGGTTGAGGAAGCCGAGCAGGGCCGCTCTGACCAGGGTTTCGGGCTCACTCTCTTTGAGCTCAATCAGTTTCCCCTGGCAACAGAGAATGATAAACAGGGCAATGGTAGAGAACAGGGTGGAGTAGAGCAGCAACGTATACGGGGTAACGTACCCAAGGGCAATTTTAAAGGCCGTGGCCGCAGTTGCCCAGAAGGTGATGACCAGCAGGGTCAGGATATAGGCCTTTGTCTGATTGCGCATGGGCTGGTTTGAGGGTGAAGGGATTTCCGCCGGAGCGTGTGCTTTTCCCGGGTTATTTGATCTCGCCGTGTTCGCCTAGATTACCGTACCGGTGGTAACTGTTACAGGTCGACTGCTGGCGGTAGTATTGCAGCAGCTCCAGGCGACCGTCCATATATACCGGGCTTCTTGCAATATAAAAACCGATTTCCGCCGCCCGCTGAAAAACAACTTCCGGCACCCGGTCCCGGGCCGCATAGCGGAGACGGCCGATATCCAGCAGGCTTCGCATCACTTCTTTATTGCTCTGCACGACGACCCGAACCCCCTGCAGAAGCTGTTTCCCGTAACGTCCTGAAAGAAACTCCGTGACGCCGTTGTTCAACTCCTCGGGCAGACTGACCACGGGCTTGCAGCCTGCGGCCAGGGCTGCGCCGATCCGGGCCAGGGTTTCAAATAGTGAATCCTCGGGATGGAGCCGGATGACCATGGGGGCAATCGGCAGATAGCGGAGGATATTATCCTGGCCCCGCAGGTGGAAGAAATCCTCACTGCGGCCAAATTTCCGTTCGACCTCATAGAGGCAGCTGCGGATGGCAAAGATGGTTTTTGTCAGGTCTTCACTCCGGCTGCCGAATTTTCCCCAGCGCAGCATGATTTCCCATTCGTTGGTCAGCCGCAGGAGACGGCTCTCCTGTTTAATTGCCCCGATCTTCGGGAAGCCGTGCTCGGTAAAGTCCATGAACTGGCTGACATAATCCGGGCTCCCCGCCTTGATACCGGGACCGAGAGCGGACTTGCCCATGCCGCCGAAGGGCTGGCGCAGGGTGACGGCTCCAGTGGTGCCCCGGTTGATGTACAGGTTCCCGGCCCTGATTCTGTTCCGCCACTTTTTCTGCTCCCGTTTGTCCAGGCTCTCCAGGCCGCTGGTCAAGCCATAACCGGTCTGGTTGACCAGGCCGATGGCATGGTCCAGATCATCGGCTCGCATGACCCCGAGAACCGGCCCGAAAAATTCAGTCATGTGGGTATAGCTGTGCGGCCGGACGCCATATTTAATGCCCGCTGACCAGAGTTGCGGGTTCCCGCCAACCATCTGCGGCCGCAGGGCCCATTCCTCGCCAATCTCCAGGGTCTTCAGTCCATGCTCAAGATCACCTGCCGGTGGTTTGATCAGGGGGCCGAGTGTATTGGCAAAGTCCCAGGCCGATCCCACATGCAGGCTTGTGGCAGCATCGACCAGCTGTCGCCTGAAATGGGGATCATCGTAGACGGTTTTTTCCAGGATGAGCAGGGAGGTGGCACTGCATTTCTGACCGCTGTTGCCAAAGGCAGAGGAGATTACATCCTTGATCGCCTGATCCCGGTCGGCCATGTCGGTGACAATGGTTCCATTTTTGCCCCCGGTTTCTGCGGCAAGGTAAACACCGGGCGTCTGTTCAAGAATGGAAAGCCCGGTATCGGTGCCGCCGGTGAGAATGATACAATCGATGTCCGGGTGATCGGTCAACCGGGGGCCGACCGTACTTCCGGAACAGGGCAGGAATTGGAGGGTATTTTTCGAGATACCGCTCTTCCAGAAGCACCTGCAGAGCTGCCAGGCAACCAGTACCGCATCGGATGAGGGCTTAAATATCACGGTGTTGCCTGCGGCAAGGGCTGCGACCAGCCCGCCGCAGGGAATAGCGACCGGAAAGTTCCAGGGTGAGATGACAAGCCCCACTCCACTGCCCGTTGCCGTACCATTGATTCTGTTCTCGAAGCTGTGGGCGGAAAAGGGGTACAGTTCGGCAAAGTCGACCGCCTCGGAAACCTCGACATCGGTTTCAGTAAACAGTTTACCGGTCTCGGCCGCTGCTGCACCAAGAAAGGCCCCCCGGTTTTTACGCAGTTCCATGGCCACCCGGGCAAGCACCTTGTGCCGCTGCCTTGCTGTTTTCCGTCGCCATCCGTCCGGGTCCTGACGGGCAGTACGGACGGCAGCATCAATATCCTCACCGGTTGCCATTGCAAAACGGGCAATACAGACAGCCGCCGGGTGTTGGTTGGGATCCAGGCACTGGCGGCTTTCCCGGTTTTCAAGGATCTCCGTACCTGCTACTACAATCGGGATTTGGATCGGCGGCTCGGCCGGGGAGTGCATCCACCTGCTGCGGATCTTCTCCGCCCAGTGTCGGTTGGCGGCAAGGGACCAGTCCGTGTCTGGTTCATTGGTAAAACTGTTGCGGTGCAGGGTTGAGATTCCTGGATCAAAGATCTCAGTATTTCTGTCCTGGGTCCGGTTGGGGCCGAGGCCCGCCTCGTTGATCAGGTTGCAGGAGGCGATAAAACTCTGCTGCAGAAAATGCCATTCTTTGGAGTCCACCTGCAGGCCGGGAGCATAGCGGAGAAAGTTTTCCCTGGCCGTGTTTTCATCAAGTCGCCGGATCAGGTAGGCAATGGCGTTGATAAACTCGTCTTTTCCCGCCACCGGCGCGTAGAGCAGTACATCACCCGAGGTCTCCTGCAGGGCCCGTCGTACATGGTCGGCCATGCCCTCAAGCATTTCAAAATAAAAAAACTTTTCGACCCCGTTTGCGGCAGCCAGGGTTGCGGCATAGGCAAGTTCAAACAGGTTATGGGAGGCGACCCCCAGGTTGACGGCTTTGATGTTGTCCGGCTCCATGCCGTAGCGGATCATTCGTTTGTAGTTGGCATCCACCTCCAACTTGTTGTTGTAGGGGGCCAGGGGCCAGTTAAAGAGGGCGGATTCCAGTTTTTCCATCTCCATGTTTGCCCCCTTGACAATCCGCAGCCTGATCGGGGCACCGCCGTTCTGTACCCGTTGCCGGGCCCAGCCGGTCAGATCCTGCTGCAGAGGAAAGGAGTCGGGCAGATAGGCCTGGAGGACGATCCCTGCCGACAGGTCATGAAATTCTTCCTGTTCCAGGGTGGAGGGAAAGGCCTGCAGGGTGATGGCTAGATCCCGGTATTCCTCCATGTCCAGGTTGACGAATTTATGGACCCTTGAGCCGTCATTTCGGGTGTAGTAATTTTCCCGGGCGGCCCGGTATATCCTGGTCAATCGGTCACGCAGGATGGCCACGGTCTGGTCAAAGGCAAGCGAGCTGATCTGGGAATAGAGGGTGGAGATTTTAATGGAAATGTATTCTATGTCCGGGGCTTCCATGTCCTGGAGATAGCTTTGCACCCGCCTGCCAGCCTCATCCTCACCAAGAACGGCCTCGCCAAGATGGTTGATGTTCATGCGGATATTCTGTCGGCGGCGGCGTTTAAGATGTGCACGCAGCGCTTTGGTTTCCCCGGGAATAATCGCCCGGCTGCTGGCCTCCCGCATCTGCTCGATCATTTTCGGAACCGCAAAGGAGGGGAAGTGTTGACCCAGGCCGACAAACATCTGGATGAGCAGACGTTCGACCTCACCCAAAAAATCCGGAACGCCGTGTTCTTCCAGCAGGTGGTTTATCTGTTCGGCCACCCGTTCCGGGTCATGGGGCCGGAAGCTCTGATCAATGATCTTGGCCAGGAGAATTTTGTCTGAAGGGTTGGTCAGCAGCCGGGTCATCTGTTGCTGAATATGTTCTTCCTCACTGGTTAACAGTTCCTCGGCCCGGGTTTGCCAAGTCTCGGCCAGCTCTATTGCCTGCTTGATGATGTTTTCTTCAACCGTTGCCTGCATGGTCTCCTCCATGAATCGGAATGTCTTGCTACTCTGACTGTACCTGTATTGTATGAGCTGAATCCAATGGTGTAAAACAAAATTCGAATTATTCAGGAGGAACCTCTCTCTGCTCGGTCAGTCTGACTAATAGAGGGTTTACTCTAGTTTTCCAGCCTGCCTGCACAGATACTGACCACTCCTAACCAGTGCCTGTCCCTGTAGGCCTAACTGCTTGATTTTTTGAGACGAAATCGCCTTTTTGGGGTGACATTTTTAGCGATTCGTGGTAAGGGTAAATCAGGTAACCCACCAAGATTACAAGATTAACCACTTTCCGGAGTCGCAA
>JAJRQC010000121.1 GCA_024280455.1 Deltaproteobacteria bacterium
CCTGTAAGTAAATAACATGGCCATCTTGCATCTTATCTTCGGGTCAGATTTGAATGAGGCTCAATCACAAAATCCTCGACGTAGCCCTGCTACGCCTGCGGTTTTGTTCAATCTCCTCATCCAAATCTGACCCAAACCTAAACGCAATATCAGCCATGTTATTTTCCTACAAGCCCTTAGTCATACCCTCTTGCTCGTTTAATATTTTTTTTAGAGTTACAAAAACATGCTTATGATACATGCAGAGGCAGACCGGCAGACGAGTCTGCTTGACTCCATAGATTCCCCAACTGATCTACGAACACTTCCCCTGGAACAGTTGGAAACGCTTGCTCTTGAGCTGCGCGACAAGATTATCCATACCGTTTCCGACACCGGTGGCCACCTTGCGCCCAGCCTGGGCGTGGTCGAACTGACCATCGCCCTCCATTATGTTTTCAACACCCCTGAGGATAAAATCATCTGGGATGTCGGACATCAGGCCTATACCCATAAGCTACTCACCGGCAGGCGCAAACAATTCCACACCCTGCGTCAGCATCAGGGCATCAGCGGTTTTCCCAAACGGGCTGAAAGCCCATACGATGTTGTCGAAAGCGGGCACAGTTCCACTTCCATATCCTATGGCCTCGGCATTGCCACCGGCAAAAGTCTGAACCAGGACAACAGCAAGGTTATTTCAGTTATCGGCGACGGTTCCATGACCGCAGGTCTGGCCTTTGAGGGATTGAATCAGGCCGGACACCTTGATAAAGATCTGATCGTTATCCTCAATGATAATGAGATGTCGATTTCGCCTAACGTTGGGGCAATGTCCAGTTTCCTCAACAAAAAACTCACCGGCAAGACCGTTCGCAGGCTGCGTGACCATATAGAAGACAGCCTGATGTCGCTGTCCTCGGTGGGAGAAAACATTTTAACGGTCCTGCGCAAAAGTGAAGAAAGCCTGAAAGCCTTTTTCACACCCGGCATGTTGTTTGAGGCCTTGAAATTCCAGTACATCGGCCCTATTCCCGGACATAAACTTGATGACCTGATCGAGACCCTGGAAAACGTCAGAGACCACAGCCATGGCCCGGTGCTGGTACATGTACTGACGACCAAGGGAAAAGGGTATGAGCCGGCGGAAACCAACCCCGGCGATTATCACGGGGTTGGCCCTTTTGATATCGCCACCGGCAAGGCAAAAATCACAAATGAAAACATTTCCTATACAAAAATTTTCGGCAATACACTATGTCGAATGGCCGAAAAAGATACCCGCATCACCGCTATCACCGCGGCCATGCCGGCAGGAACAGGGCTGACCGAGTTCAGCCGGCAGTTTCCCGATCGATTCTTTGATGTCGGCATTGCCGAACAACACGCGGTCACCTTTGCCGCCGGCCAGGCGATGGAAGGGCTGCGACCGGTGGTCGCCGTCTACTCCACCTTTATGCAGCGTGCCCTGGACCAGATCATCCATGACGTCTGCCTGCCCAATCTGCCGGTCACCTTTGCCCTTGATCGGGCAGGTGTGGTCGGCGATGACGGTCCGACCCATCACGGGGTCTTTGATATCTCTTTTCTGCGTTTTATTCCTAACCTGACCGTGGTTGCACCCAAAGATGAAAATGAATTGCAACAGATGCTCTACAGCGCCGTTAACCATGACGGTCCGGTAGCTATCCGCTACCCGCGGGGGGCCGGTATCGGCGTCAGCTGTGAAGAACCGGAAAAATGTCTTGAAACAGGCAGGGGCGAACTCCTGCGGGAAGGTGACGACCTCCTTCTTCTCCCCATCGGCAACAGGGTCTACCCTGCACTCGAAGCAGCAGAGGGGCTGGAAAAACTTGGGGTCAGTGCCGCTGTGATCAATCCACGCTTCATTAAACCGCTGGACAACGAGCTTATCAGCCACTGGGCACGAAAAACTGGCCGGGTGGTTACGGTGGAAGATAATGTCAAAAAGGGAGGATTCGGCAGTGCCATCCTGCAGATGCTTGCCGAGTTACATCTCAACATCCCCGTCCGGCTACTCGGCTATGGCAATACGTTCATTGAGCAGGGACCGCAACAGACCCTGTGGAAGGATGCGGGCATTGATACCGCCGGTATTATAAACGGCGCCCTTGAGGTCATGAAGAAATAAACAGACTCAAAGATTGTTCTATATCAGCCTGCCTGATCCTGTTCCGGCCATGAACTCCATGGCCGGAAAAGCGATCTGTACCTGAGATGCAATGGTGTTGATTCACCACCATCACAACGCCGTCGATCAGACTTTGTAATATCCCCGGTACCAGTCGACAAAATTTTTCACCCCTTCCTCAATTGTGGTCGCCGGTTTAAAATCGATTTCGCGGACCAGATCATCAACATTGGCATAAGTGGCCGGAACATCTCCATCCTGCATGGGCAGGAAATTCTTTTCCGCCTTTTTACCGAGGCAATCTTCCAGGACTTCAATATAGCGCATCAACTTTTCCTTACTGTTGTTGCCGATATTATAAACCCGCCAGGGGCAGTAACTGGTTGCCGGATCGGGCTGGTCACCGCTCCAGTCGGGATTGGCCTGCGGAATTGTATCAATCAGCCTGACCACCCCTTCGACAATATCATCAATATAGGTAAAATCACGTTCCATATTGCCGTTGTTGAAGACATCAATAGGCCGACCTTCAAGAATGGCCTTGGTAAACAGGAAAAGCGCCATATCCGGCCGTCCCCATGGACCGTAGACGGTGAAAAAACGGAGGCCGGTGGTGTGGAGATTAAACAGATGACTGTAACTGTGGGCCATCAGCTCACCCGCTTTTTTTGAGGCGGCATAGAGCGAAACCGGATGATCGACATTATCATGGACCGAAAAGGGCATCTTGGTATTTGCCCCATAGACCGAACTTGACGAGGCATAGAGCAGGTGTTTGACATTCGTGTGCCGACAACCTTCCAAAATGTTGACAAAGCCGACCAGATTGGTGTCCACATAAGAGCTGGGATTGATCAGTGAGTAGCGCACACCGGCCTGGGCAGCGAGGTTGACGACCCCGTCAAACTGCTCGCGCTCAAAGAGTTTTTCCATCTTTTCGCGGTCAGCCATGTCAAAGTCGGCATGTTTGAACTGCTCATGGTTCATCAGTTCCGCCAGCCTGGATTTTTTCAATTCCGGGTCATAATAAGTATTGAGATTATCGAGACCAACCACTGTCCGGCCATCGGCCAGAAGCCGTTTCGACAAATTATGGCCGATAAAGCCTGCCGCCCCTGTAACCAGTATTTTTTTAATCATGAAGCAATCCTTTCACATTTTTTAATGTGTAACCCAAGATAGTTTAAACAGACCGGATTTGGGGGCATGAGGTCTGTTCTATTACTGCTCTTGGTGCCGGCAAATATTAATTGATCCTTTTAGTCATCAAAATCCCCAGCCGGTCCCTTGTCGGTATCAAGCTCTGCGGCCCGGGCACGAATTTGCTCCCGGGTCCACTCCTCGGGTGATTCGATTCTCCCGGTTTTCGGGCCCATATCATAGGAACCTGCCTCAAGAATGGCATCAACAGCATATCTTGCCGTATCACCGGCATTAAAAACCTCAACCAGCATGGTATAGACAAAATCCTCAACCCGTCTGGTCATCCGTTCACGAATGGCCGCAGGCTGACCCATTATTTTATTCTCAAAAACAATATTGAGCTTCTTGAAATCACCACTGGACCAGCCCTGGGTGTCGGCATAGGTTTTCATCTCCTGCCAGAGCTTCTCCGAGAGTCCTTCATCGACAACCTTGATGAATTCACCCTGCTCATCAAGGGTGGCGTTCCCGAAATCATTGACCTGCAGCCCCCAGGAAATCATCTGCAGAGCTGTCGCTACATTTGCCTTGGTTGTTCTGGTTTTATCGACAATAGCGCGAAGCCGATCGGAATTATTCCCGGAAGTTCCGTGTTGGGCACCGGAAAGTCCGTAGCCGGCCAGGGCATTATGTATTTCGGTGGTCAACTCGACCTGAATGCCCTGGGCGGAATCCTCAATCCCATGGGTGGTTCCGTTGTTGAGCGCAATCCAGTCCGGAAAAATATTATGGGCATTGAGCCCCTGAATAATAAACAAGGCTTCATCTTTTGAAGAAAGACCGTGTTTCCCCTTGATCTCGCCGACCTCGGTTTCAAATCCTGCCCATGAGGGGACATATTTTGCCAGCTCAAGGCTTGCCAGAAGGTTGTCGTCATCGGGCATATGGGAGGCATCAATGGCAATGGAAGTTATACCGGCATCGAAAAGGGATGGGATCTCGGTTCGGGCAAAAGGAATATCATCCGGACTCTTAATCCCGTAATGATCGGCATGCAGGGCAACAGGAATCGTAATCCCAAGCTCATTACAGACCGCATCGACCTGTCTGGCCATGTTCCAGTAGTTGGTTGCGCAGTAGGCATTGGCTCCACCCTCGGACCTGGCAATTTCAATAATAAGAGCGGATCTGGCCCGTTGCGCGGCCCGCAAAGCACCACGAATCACAATATGATTTCGACCGTTGGCAGCCATTGTCATGGCCTTGCCTTTGCCAAGCATAGCCTGATCAATGACCTTACCACTGACAAGCAGTGCCCGGGAATTTGGAAACAAAGAGGTAATATTGGGTGGACGTCCGATTTCCAGGGCGTGATCAAAATCTACAGCATATGACATGATTATCCTCCTGTTATTAAATTTTCATTTTTTTTTGTAACATATCGTTGTAACAAATTTAAATATCATGATTAAAAACGATGGCAAAGGGGGGCATGGCAAATCCTTCACCGGCTACGAATCATTTTCTTTTGGTTCAAAGCCAAAAAATGTTTTCCGGGCAAAAATCCCGACCGCTATGATACTGACCTCGTATAGAATAATCAAAGGTCCGGCCATGAACAGCTGGTTGACTACATCAGGGGTCGGGGTCAGGATAGCGGCAGCGATAAAGGCAACAAGAACGGCATACTTTCTATGTTTCTTTAAAAAAGACGCGTTCACCACTCCTATTTTGGCGAGAAAAACCATAAAAACCGGGAGTTCAAAAACAAGGCCAAAGGCGATAAGCAGGCGCAGGGCCAGGGAGAAGTATTCACTGACTGCCGGCATCGGATCAAGGATTTCGCTGGAGTAGCCGATAAGGAACCGAAAGGCCGGAGGAAAGACGACAAAATACCCAAAGGCTGCGCCACCTAGAAAACAAAGGGTTGAAACAACGGAAAAGGGAAGCAGCACCCGTTTTTCATTTTTATAGAGCCCCGGAGCAACGAAACGCCATATCTGTTGAAAAATGACCGGGCTGCCGAGAAGAATACCACAGACGAGAGCGAGCTTTAGATAAAAAAAAACCCTTCCTGGTAGGAGATAAAGATAAGACTCTTATCTGCAGGCAGAACCCGGATCAGGGGCCGAAAAAACCAGTCGGCTATGGGTCGAATAAACCCATAGGCAACGGCAAAACCAACGGCAACTGCGGCCAGGGAAATAATCAGGCATGAGCGCAATTCCGCAAGGTGATCGGTCAGGCTTTGCTTGTCGAGTTGGGCGTTATTCTCCATGAAACTGTTCGGTATATGTGTTTGATTGGATCTTTCTAAACGAAACTTTTTAACATGTTACCCTAATTTATTTCTGATGTAAACGGCTTAGAGGTGATCAACGACCTTAACATTTGACTCTTTTCCTTTGAACAGATACACTGAAACAGTGAAACAAAAAGTTTTTTATTGATCCATTTTTCCAGACTATGCAGACAATTTTAGTTGTTGATGATGAACTGAGTATGCGGGAATTTCTCAAGATATTACTTGAGAAAGAGGGATACCGCATATTGACCGCCGCCGATGGCGCTGAGGCACTGAGTCTTGCCGGCCAGAACTCCATCGACCTGGTTGTCTCCGATATTCGAATGCCCGGTATCAGCGGGCTCGAACTGCTGGCCGTACTCAAAGAGAAAAATGCAGACCTGCCCGTCATAATGATCACCGCCTTCGCTTCCCCGGACGATGCGGTGACTGCGATGAAAAACGGCGCCTTTGACTATATCACAAAACCCTTTAATGTTGACGAGATAAAGAGTGTTATTTATTCGGCAACCACCCAGTCCCCTGAAAAATTCTCCCAGAGCTTGCCTGACGATTTTCCTGAAATTATCGGCCAGGGACCGGAGATGGTCAAAATTTTCGACCTGATTAAACGTATTGCCCCGACTCCGGCAAATATTTTAATTTACGGTGAATCCGGGACCGGTAAAGAACTTGTGGCCAAGGCTATTCACAGACATTCACGAGTGGCCGATAATCCGTTTGTCCCCATTACCTGCAGCGCAATCCCGGAAAGTCTTTTGGAGAGTGAACTTTTTGGTCATGTGAAAGGTTCCTTTACCGGGGCCATTGCCGACAAAGCCGGCCTCTTTCAGCAGGCTGACAACGGCACCGCCTTTCTTGATGAGATCGGGGAACTGACACCGATTATCCAGACCAAACTCCTCAGGGTCCTGCAGGAACGTGAATTTATGCCGGTTGGCTCTCCGAAAACACAGCAGGTAAACGTACGGATCATTGCCGCCACCAATAGAAACCTGGAAGATGAAATCATAGCTGGAAATTTTCGAGAGGATCTGTATTACCGCCTTGCGGTTGTTCCGATCCGGGTTCCTCCCTTGCGTGAACGAAAGGAAGATGTGTCGCTTCTCGTTGAACATTTCCTGAAAAAATATTCAAACATTATGGGCAAGGAGGTGCAGACGATCTCCTCCTATGGCCTTGAAGTCTTGATGGAATACGACTTTCCAGGTAACGTGCGTGAGCTGGAAAATATAATCGAACGTGGTGTTGCTCTTGAGTCCTCAAATATTATCCTGCCCGAAAGTCTCATCCTTTCCCTCCACAAAAAAAATGCCCACTCCAGTCAGAAAATTGAGGAGGCTCTGTTTACAGCTGCTCACAGCGAACAGGAACTCTTTGAACGGGGCATGGAAGAGGTTCTGATCGACGTGGAAAAAGAAATGATACAGTATGCCCTGGAAAAATCAGGCAACTCAAAAATGGGTGCAGCCGAGCTTCTAAAAATAAGTTTCAGATCCTTACGGTATAAAACAAAAAAATATGGGATAGGCTGAGCAACACTGCGTCAGCCTCCCCGGGACAGAATACAATCATCGATGATGAATTTTGGTTTTTTTAAAGCTCTGACACCGATCTACGACAATAACAGACAGTTGCGGCGCCATATTCTCTGGCTCTTGCTGATCCGGGTCATTTTCTTTACCCTGCTTATAGGCATCACCGCGGTCCTCGCCCTGCTCGGCACCCAGGTTCTCCTCCCTCCTCCGGCCGTTACCCTGGCCTTTCTGGCGGTGCTCTTTATTTTCTCCATCGGTTCCACGGCCCTGTTACAAAAAAACGACCTGCGACTGCAGCGTTTTGGATTGATCCAGTTTCTCAGCGACACGATCTTCGCGGCAATCCTAGTCTACGGCACCGGCTGCAGCCAGTCGATTTTTACCCCCGTCTTTATCCTGCCTGTCATTGCCGGCGGCCTGATCATGTACCGGACCGGAGGATTGATGTCTGCCGCCGCCGCCACCATTCTCTACGGACTGGTCCTCTTTATGGAGTATGCCGGTGTCCTGCCCGATTATATGGCGGAAATCGGCTATGTCACCGTTCACGACGTGCTCAAAGCAACCAACCTCTTTGCCGTCTACGGGGTGACTTTTTTCCTCACCGCCTTTCTCAGTGGCACCCTTGCCGCCCGCCTGCGGACCACGGAGGAGGCACTCAGCCGAACCTCCCTTGAATTTGACCGATTGACCCTGCTGTATAAACAGATTTTTGAAGATATATCCACCGGTATCATCACCGTTGATGATGCAGGCGCAATTACTTCCTGCAATACCGCTGCCGGTCGAATCACAGGGTATCCACCTGCAGAGGTTATCGGCCGCCCCATTGAGGATCACTTCCCCAGCCTCCAGCTTGAAAAAATATCCATCAGGCAGGTGGTTGATCTGAAGAAAAAAGACGGCTCAATGATTCGGGCCGGATACTCGTTCTCACGCCTCAACCTGCCGCCGGATCCTGAACGGGCGGACGTTGCCTGCAACAACTGCAAGGTGATCACTCTGCAGGATATCAGCACCATTGAAAAAATGGAAAAAAGGGTTCGGGAAGCGGAAAAAATGGCGGCGATTGGCGAGCTCAGTGCCTCAATCGCCCATGACTTCAGGAACCCCCTGGCCGCCATCTCCGGGTGCGCCCAATTGCTCGCCCTGGAAGAAGGGGGCCAAGAGGGAACCGGCAAGAGTTTAAGCACAATAATCCTCCGCGAATCAAACCGGATGGCCAAAACCATTACCGACTTTCTGCAATTCGCCAGGCCTGCTGCCATTCAGGAAGAATGGTTTGATTTGCAGCGACTGGTCATTGAATCCATTGCCGCTGAACAAGACCTGCACTCCAGATATCTCAAAGGATTGATAGAAATGAATATTCCTGAAAATCTGGATGGATTCGGCGATCGCCAGCAATTGCAGACGGTTTTGACTCATCTACTTGAAAACAGCCTGACGTTTTCACCGGAAGAAAACGGCCCGATTACCGTCTCTGCGCGTGAAGACTCCTGGAATGTTATAAATGGTATCCGTATTGAAGTCCGAGACCTTGGACCCGGCATCGACCCTGCAACCAGGGAAAAGATTTTTCAGCCCTTCTTTTCAACCAGAGAGAGCGGAACAGGCCTCGGCCTTGCCATTATTCGCCAGATTGTTGAGAATCACCACGGAGAAGTTGTGGTGATCAGCAGTCCCGGACAGGGATGCACCATGCAAATCTTCCTGCCCCTGCCCTCACATATTGCCTGATTTTTTTGTATTCGCCAAGCAGGAAAACTGCATCTTTTCGCAGCGATCCGGATACCCGTGCAGAATGCACGGGCATCCGGATCGCTGACTCAAATTGATGGCCGAGGGTTACGAAACCCTGCGGATATCAGCCCCAAGGGCCTGCAGTTTTTCCACCATGTTTTCATACCCCCGTTCAAGATGATAAATCCTCGAGATCTCGGTCAGTCCGCTTGCAGCCAGGCCAGCAATAACCAGGGAGGCGGAAGCCCGCAGATCGGTTGCCATCACCGGAGCACCGCAGAGTTTTTCAGGAGGCAACCCCCGCACAACCGCGCTGGCACCGTCTATGGTAATGTCAGCCCCGAGCCGCTGCATTTCAGCCACATGCATGAACCTGTTTTCAAAAATCGTCTCATGGACAATAGATGTTCCATGAGCCTGGATGAGCAAGGCCATGAATTGTGCCTGCAGATCGGTGGGAAATCCCGGGTAGACCATGGTTTTTATATCGACACCCTGCAGATTGCATCGACTTCTCCCCTGTTGCTCTGGACAGGAGACGACAAATGCGTTGCTTTCCTCAACAATCTCTGCTCCGACAGCACGAAGTTTTTCGGTCAGGGCCGGCAGATGCGCAGGGTTGCATTGCTCTATCCTGACCTTGCCGCCGGTGGCGGCAACGGCAATGAGATAGGTTCCGGTTTCAATTCGATCCGGGATAATATCTATTTCAACTGGTTGCAGGGAGCCGACTCCGTTTATGGTCAAACGATCACTCCCCTTACCCTTAATATCCGCTCCCATGGCAATGAGCATATCGATCAGGTTGCCGACCTCGGGTTCACGGGCTGCATTTTTTATGATAGTTGTTCCCCGGGCCAGGACCGAGGCCATCAGTAGATTTTCCGTGCCGGTGACGGTGGGCATATCAAAGTAAACCGTTGCCCCGGCAAGCTCGGTCACACACCTGGCCTCTACATAACCATGGGTCAGGGTGGTTTTGACTCCAAGCTGTTCAAATCCCTTTAAATGATAGTTGATCGGACGGGCACCAATGGCGCAACCGCCCGGCAGAGAAACCCTGGCATAGCCTGAGCGGGCAAGCAACGGCCCGAGCACAAGAACCGAGGCCCGCATGGTCTTCACCAGATCATACGGCGCCTCTGCCCCGGTCAATCCGCTTGTGTCGACATACACCGTCGTCCCCTTACGGCTATGGGTTGCACCAAGGGTTTCGAGAAGCTTCAGCATGGTGCGGGTGTCACGAAGATCCGGAACATTGTTCAGGGAGTGAAGCCCGGGCACCAGAAGGGTAGCGGCAAGAATAGGCAGGGCGGCATTCTTTGCCCCGCTGATCTGCACGGTTCCCTCAAGAGGCCTTCCGCCATTTATATGTATTTTATCCATAATTCTGTTCTATTGTATTTATTCCTTTTTGCCCAGAGCAAGACGTGGATGATCGGCATAGTCTACAAGAACGGCAACATGTTCATATCCGCTGTCCTTCATCATTTCCATAATCGCAGGCCCCTGGGTTGCACCGATTTCCAGACACAACCAACCTCCGGATCTGAGATAGCCGGCACTCTCAGGAATAAGACGCCGGTAGCAGTCCAGGCCGTCCGGGCCCGCAAAAAGGGCTGAAGCTGGTTCATATTCAGTGACTTCCGGGTGCAGATCTTTTTTTTCCGATTCCGCCACATAGGGCGGATTACTGACAATAATATCAAACTGCTGTCGGCTGTTGAGCTCGGTAAACAGGTCTGAACAGATAAAAGAAACTTTATCCTGCAGCTGATGCCGGTTTATATTGGCCGCTGCAACTTCAAGGGCGGCAGGAGAACAGTCGACCGCGACTACCCGGCAGTCAAGTTCTGCTGCCAGTACATCGGCAACAACTCCGCTTCCGGTCCCCATATCCAGGATATACCTGCAGTCAAGGCCTCGCCGGCGGACAAGGGAAAGAATCTGTTCAAGGACAAATTCCGTTTCCTGCCTTGGAATCAGAACATCCGGCGTCACCTGAAAATCTCGCGACCAGAATTCGACCCTGCCGACAATATACTGCAGCGGTTCCTGCTGCAGCCTGCGGTACAACATGGTTTGATAGGCAACCGTCTCTTCAGGGTTAAGCCCCCTCTCTCCATGTAAAAACAGATCCGCCCTGTTTATCTCAAGAAGAGCCTGCATGAGGTATTCCGCTTCAAAACAAGCCGCTGTACATCCTGCCCTTTCAAGCTTGCCGGTTGCTTCATTAAGAGCGGCACGGAGGGACAAAGTCTTTGTCTTTTGAGCAGGTGTGTTCATTTGAAAAAGCAGGGCCTGCATGCATGGAGGTTATTTTTTTGTAACTGTTGAGGAGACCGATTTACTGCATGAGGTTCAACGCTTCGGTCTGGTAGTGGGTAATCAGGGGAATAATGACCTCATCGACATTGCCGGCCAGAATCTGCTCAAGCTTGTACAGAGTCAAATTGATACGATGGTCGGTTATCCTTCCCTGAGGGTAATTATAGGTTCGGATACGTTCACTGCGATCACCGGTACCGATCAGGATCTTGCGTTCTTCAGAAATCTTATCGTGCTGTTCCTGTTGAATCTGATCAAACAATCTTGCCCGGAGAACCTGTAAGGCTTTGGCCTTGTTCTTATGCTGAGACTTTTCGTCTTGGCAGGTCACAACCAGACCTGTCGGCAAATGGGTTATCCTGACCGCAGAATCAGTGGTGTTTACAGACTGCCCCCCGGGGCCGGAAGAACGATACACATCAAACTTAAGCTCATTTGGTTCAATGTGCAGATCAACCTCCTCGGCTTCTGGAATAATTGCAACCGTGACTGCAGAGGTATGGATTCTTCCCTGGGTCTCGGTCTCAGGAACCCGCTGTACCCGGTGTACTCCTGATTCATATTTCAACCTGGAGTAGACCTGATCTCCTTTGACCAGAGCAATGATCTCTTTAAAGCCACCAATACCAATGGGACTTGAGCTCATGATCTCAACCTTCCAACCTTGGCTCTCAGCATAACGGCTATACATGCGAAACAGATCCGCCACAAAAAGTGCCGCTTCATCGCCGCCGGTACCTGCTCTAATTTCAAGAAGGGTGTTTTTTTCGTCGTTGGGGTCACGGGGAAGCAGGAGAACACGTATTGCATCCTCAAGTTCCGCCTTGCGTTTGGTCAACTCGTTGGTTTCACTTCTGGCAAGTTCAGCCAGTTCAGGATCATCCGCCTCATTCTGAATGAGATCCCTGTTCTCTTCAAGATCCTCACAAACTACAAGATATGCATTGTACAATTCACTGAGCTTGGTCACATGGGAATGTTCACGTACCACCTTCTGATATTTATCTTGATCACCTACTAATGCAGGGTCGGACAACTGCATTTCAAGTGTTTCACGCTTTTCGTTGATATCAGATAAATTTTCAAACATAAAGGCAGGCCGCCTGGGAGTAAACCCTTTTCAAGGTGTCAGGTGAAAGGAGGAAATACGGTTCTGTACTGGCTCGACAGCAGGGCGTTCAGGGTATCTTTGCCGGTGTCGTAGATAGCGAGTATGCGAGACTTCCGGTAGTGATGTGACAATGACCACATGACGAGCAAACTCGTGAGACTCCCGAGAAGCTACGAAACCGACATTGTTGAGATAGTAAAAATAAAAAATCCACATGACAACAGCCACTGTTGTCATGTGGAAAAAACAAAAATTATTTTTCGTCTTTCTTGTTGAACTTGGCGTATTTCTTTTTGAATTTCTCAATTCGACCTGCAGTATCAATCAGTTTCTGCTTGCCGGTGAAGAAGGGATGACGGGCGGAACAGATTTCAACCTTCATTTCACTATTGACGGAGCCGAGCTCAAATTCATTGCCACAGGCACAAACAGCATTGATTTTATGGTATTCTGGATGGATATCCGGTTTCATTTTTTGCCTCCAAATATATTCTTCCCTTCCCGGGAATGTAATTTTATAAAACTTTTAAATATAATTCAGTTTCATCCTTTTTCAATAAAAAAAACACATCTACCGGTTCATAGTGGCAAAAAATTCTTCATTGGACTGGGTCTGACGCATCCGATCAAGGAGAAATTCCATGGCATCAGCCGGGTTCATGGATGAAAGAAGTTTGCGGAGAATCCAGATCCGGTTCAGGTCGTCCGGCGGAAGCAGCAAATCTTCCTTACGGGTCCCGGACTTCTGCATGTCCACTGTCGGATAAATACGACGGTTGGCCATCTTACGGTCAAGGACAATCTCCATATTTCCTGTCCCCTTAAACTCCTCAAAAATGACCTCGTCCATTCGACTGCCGGTATCAATAAGGGCTGTGGCCAGGATGGTCAGGCTACCGCCCTCTTCCACATTACGAGCGGCCCCGAAAAAACGTTTCGGCCGATGCAGGGCATTGGCCTCCACCCCGCCGGATAGAATCTTTCCGGACGAAGGCGTTACGGTATTATATGCCCGGGCCAGCCGGGTAATGGAATCAAGGAGAATAACAACATCGTTTTTATGCTCGACAAGGCGTTTTGCCTTCTCGATAACCATTTCCGCAACCTGAATATGTCGCTGGGGCGGCTCGTCAAAGGTGGAACTGACAACTTCCGCATCGACATTGCGCTTCATGTCCGTTACCTCTTCAGGCCGCTCGTCGATCAGAAGCACAATCAGTTTCATCTCTTTATGATTGTGGACAATGGAGTTGGCAATTTTTTGCATGAGTACGGTCTTACCGGTTCTCGGCGGTGCAACGATCAGACCTCGCTGACCTTTACCTAGTGGGGCGGCAATATCCAGCACCCGCATGGAAAAATTATCCGGCTCAAGCTCAAGTTCTACCCGTTCTTCAGGGTATAACGGGGTCAGGTTGACAAATGCGGTTTTTCTCTTTGCGGCATCAGGTGATTCAAAGTTAATCTTGTCCACTTTGAGCAAAGCAAAGTAACGCTCATTATCTTTTGGTGCACGCACCTCGCCCTCGACCGTGTCGCCGGTTCGAAGATTGAGTCGCCTAATCTGCGAAGGCGACACATAAATATCATCAGGGCCCGGAAGATAATTGTAGTCAGGAGCGCGCAGGAAGCCAAATCCGTCCTGAAGAACCTCCAACACACCGCTTCCCCGCAGCTTTCCATCTTCGCCGGATTGTGCTTTGAGAATGGCAAAGATGAGCTCCTGCTTACGCATAGTGCTGTAGCCCTCAATTTTAAGTGAGGCAGCAAGAGAAATCAGTTCCTTAATTTTTTTATTTTTCAGCTCAGTCGGATTCATTGACCAGGTCTTCCTCCAATAAGGTCATTAAAATTATATATCTGCAAAGAGGTAAAAACTTTCAAGTAAGGAGGCCGTCCAATACGGTCGCCATTTACCAAAGCAGAATCTATAATGAAGTACAGCAAATCACCTGTTGCTGTAATATTTTTTCTGTTACGTACAGCCGTCTATTGAATATTTGCGGCAGAAAATGCCTCGAAATGATAACTATCGAATATATATAAAGGGTTGAGTCCTTACAGTATGAGGATCTATGCGTTGTAAAATCGGATTGTACAGCTGAGAACCATCCTTGATGCGATTAGGATATCATAGTCACTAGATATTTGTTTAATGGTTTTCTGTCAAGCACTTTTTATAAAAAAGCTTGTGCTGCTATGCCCTCTATGGAAACATCTGAAAGGAACCGGGTTTCATCTTTCGACATACAGTTGACCAAGATGCATAATCTGCAGCCAGGTTTCCACCCACGGACCACTGTTATCAAGAACATGGTCTGCGGCCATGGCTTTTTCCTCTAGAGAATCCTGGGCACCAAGAGCGCGCCGGCATTCCTGTTCACTCACACCATCCCTTGCCATTATTCGCTTGGATCGGGTTGCGGTATCGGCATACACCACAACTATCCTGTCTACATCCTGTTGCCATCCTGCTTCAAAAAGAAGTGGAATTTCAGCCAGAACCGTCCTTCCCTTCAACGCCCTGCACCGTTTACGCATACAGGACCTGGCCAATGGATGAAGCAACAGATTCACTTCATTACGCAGGGAGTCATCATCAAAAATGGTTGCACGAAAAGCAGCTCTGTCCAGACAGCCATTCTGATCAAAAAAACGACCACCAAACCGCTTGTGCAGAGCCAGCCAGCCAGGCTGTTCTTTGTCAAGCAGTTGCCTGCAGAGTATATCGAGATCAAGCAGGGGGTGATCAAAAAAAGAGGCCCAGAAATTGGCAACCCTGCTCTTGCCTGAACCTATCCCGCCTGTAATTCCGATAATCATACCTCAGGGATCCCTTTCATTGATACAGGAAACAACTCTTTGCATGTCATCCGGAAGAGGTGCGGTAAACCGCATTTCTTTATCTGTAACGGGGTGTTGAAAACGTACAGTAGAGGCATGAAGAAGCTGTCGATCAATGGACAACTCAACAGTAGCTCCCGCCCGACCTCCATAGAGACGATCACCGGCGACCGGAGAGCCAAGAGAGGCCATATGTACCCGTATTTGATGGGTTCTACCGGTCTCAAGGCCTATTTCAACAAAACAAAAGCCGGGCCAACGTTGCTGTACCTGCCAGTTTGTTGCAGCGTATCGACCCCGCTCATGGAGGATGGCCATTTTTTTCCGGTTCACAGGGTGCCGGCCGACAGGTGCAACCAGACGACCGCTATCCCGGCCGGGATACCGGAGTAAAATCGCATGATAGGTTTTGGATATCAGGCGATTCTTAAAACTCTCGCTAAGATTTCTCAGCGCAGTTTCAGTTTTGGCAACAAGAAGAAGACCGGAGGTGTCCTTGTCAAGACGGTGCACAATCCCGGGCCGCTCGCTCTGGTTGCCGGGAAGAACCGGATACCGGTAAAGCAATCCGTTAACCAGGGTTCCCTGCCGGTTTCCATCCCCGGGATGAACGACCAGGCCGGCAGGTTTATCGACGACAAGGATTTCGTCATCCTCATAAATAACGCCGAAATCAACCGGTTGCGCGACAAGGACCGACGGCTCTTTTTCGGGAAAAGTAACCTCGACAATGTCCTTTTCATGTAACCGGTAGCCTGCCTTTACGGCATGGGTGTTTACCAGAACAGCTTGGCAACGAATCAACCGGCCAAGAAAAGCTCTGGAGGTATCCGGATACTGACGGACAAGAAAATGATCAAGACGCAGGCCTGAATGAACGGCTGTAACAATAAAATTTTCCGGCACGGTTGCACTGCCTGCTGATCATCCGGTGCTCAACCTGTGGCTAGATATCAACATCTTAAAAGAAAGCACCGAATGAGAGGAAAGAGTGAGGTCTCAATGAAAAAGTTGTTCTATCTGTTGTTCAATTTTTTCTTCATCCATCTTTTGAGCCAGAGAGAGTTCTTTAACCAGTAAACTTTTGGCGGTATCCATCATTTTTCGTTCACCGTAAGAAAGATCTTTGTCTACGCGGAGAATAAAAAGATCCCTCAGCACAACGGCAACTTATAGACGGAACCGGTTTTAATTTTCTCCATGTAGTCACGATACCGGCGGTTCCATGTCTGTGAACTTATTTTAATATCTCGCTCTTTGAGTATCTCGATGACCTTGTCTACTTCTTCCCTTGAAATGATGGCTCGAAGTCCGACATTATCACTGTTCATTGTCGGGATCATGATGGTCATATCATTATCCAGAATCTTCATCACATAAAAAGATTGGTCAACACCAGCTATTGTCTGGGTTTCAATCGCCTTTATACAGCCGACACCATGGGCTGGATATACTGCCATATCTCCTGCTGTAAACACTCGTACCTCCTGCAAACAAGGTATAACCAAGGGCACATAAACAAACACGCTTACCTCGGCAAAACAACTTTAACAGGTAACAATTACCCGTATGAAGGGGTATTTATAACACACTTTTCTCAAAAAAGCAAAGAACTCCGATTCGTTCTGGATATTCCACAGCCGAAAACCGGAATCAAGGTATCGTTGCAGGCGCAGTTTCGAATGTAACCATTATTTTCCATTGATTCGGTTCATGCAACCATCAATGCCCTTGCTGAGAAATAACTCGATGGCCTGATCGGTTGTGTCAAAGATACGATCAAGGGATACAGCTTGTTCTCTGGAGAATTTTGCCAGAACATAGCGCTCGACCGGTATTCCACAGCCGTCGTTTTCCCTGGGAGGGCGACCAATACCGATTTTCACCCTGGCGAAATCGCCGGCACCGCAATGTTGAATAAGTGAACGTATTCCGTTATGGCCACCTGCCCCTCCCCTTGCAACCACCTTAATTTTACCAAAGGGTAAATCAAGATCATCATGCAGGATTAAAACATTGCTCAAGGGGATTTTGAAGAAACGGATCATTGCGGCAACGCATCGGCCTGAACGATTCATATACGTATCAGGCTTGAGCAGGACCACCTGCTGCCCGTAAAGACGTTGTCTGCAATACCGCCCCTCATACTTTACACTTTTCGGCAGATCACATCCCACAGACGTAACGAAATGATCAAGGGCAAGAAATCCGGCATTGTGTCGGGTGAACTCATACTTTGCCCCAGGGTTCCCTAAGCCGGCAATGAGAAAAAAAGATTGAGCCATAAGGTTTAACAGAATACTGGAACTTTCTTGTTATTGCCATACATTCGATCTGGTAGAGAAACCAGTCCCAGACCGTATCCGGCACGAATATCTACAGCTGAAAAACGTTAACCTGAATCCGTGAGCGCGTCAGGGTGAATTGTGTATTAGGAGAGTTGCAGTTTTATTATTATATTAAAATACAATGAATTACGGCTATCAAGCAATATTTTGTGTCACGGATTCTGGGTTAAGCAAAAACAAAAAAAAGCCGGGGAGATACTCCCCGACTTTTCAAAGGCTCTTCCCTGATTACGGGAAGCAGGATCTATGGATTTCTACATTACCTGAACACAAGTCACCTTGGTATCTTCGAGCATCTCAACTTTATCGGGAAGTTCAAAATCTCCAAAGGTCACCCCTGCCTCGCCACGGTCAAGTTCCGTGATATCTGCAGTCAGAGAATCAGGGATATCCAAGGGACATCCGCGAAGATGGGCTATGTCTTTAAGAATTTTCAGTTCACCACCCATATCAACCCCGCGGGCGACACCGGTAAATTCAACCGGAACGATAAAATTAAGCGCTTTATCAAGCTCAATCTCAAGAAAATCAACATGAACCAGGCGGTCGGTGACCGGATCTTTCTGGATTTCCTGAACCAACACCTGGCGTGTCCCCTTGTTGTCGCCTTCGACTTCAAGAGTAACTACTGCATTACGGCGGTGAATAAACAGAAGATTTTTAAAAAGCAATCCAGCGTCGAACTCCAGAGCAACCGGCTCATTTCCTCCGCTATACAAAACCGCAGGGGTTTTTCCGTTCATTCGCAACTGCCGCATGGCTCCCTTTCCAAAAACCGTACGCACAGCCGACGGTATAGTTACCTGTAACATATCATGCCTCCTTTCACACAGACCCTTGTCTGTACATAAACGTATTCAATTTAAGACCAACTGCCTGGGCAAATGATCTACACAAAGAGATAACTGACCGAATCTTCGGCGTGTATTCTTCTAATAGCCTCGCCAAGCAGCTCTCCGACGGAAAGTACTGTAATTTTATCGCTCTGTTGAGCATTTTCCTGTAAAGGAATGGAATTGGTCACCACAAGTGATTTTATACATGAATCGTTCAATCGCTCAATAGCAGGACCGGAAAGGACCGCATGCGAGCAACAGGCATGAACCTCACTTGCCCCGTTTTCCTTGAGCTTTGCTGCCGCGCCACAGAGTGTTCCGGCTGTATCCACCATGTCGTCGAGTAAAATTGCCGTTTTCCCGGCAACATCACCGATAACATGCATGGCCTGACACTCATTGGCCCTTTCGCGACGTTTATCGATAATGGCAAGGCCGGCATTCAACCGTTTGGCAAAAGCACGTGTTCGTTCAACGCCACCGGCATCCGGTGAGACCATGACCACATTTTCAAATTTTTCCCGGATATATTTAAGAATAAGGGGGGCGGCATACAGGTGATCTACAGGGATATTAAAAAATCCCTGAATCTGGCCGGCATGAAGATCCATGCAGAGCACCCTTCGTGTTCCAACGGCCATGAGCATCTCTGCAACTGCCTTTGCAGTAATCGGCACCCGCGGGCGAACCTTACGATCCTGACGGGCATAACCGTAATATGGCAGCACAGCCGTAATTCTTCGAGCAGAAGCCCTCCGTAGCGCATCAATCATAATCAACAATTCCATCAGGTGATCGTTGACCGGAGTACAGGTGGGCTGAATAACAAACACATCCGTGCCGCGAACATTCTCACCAATATCGACGGAAATTTCGCCATCGGAAAATTTTTTCACCTCGGCCGCCCCAAGAGGCATGTCGAGATATTCACATATTTCTCTGGCAATGGCGGGGTTGGCATTACCGGTGAAAACCTTCATAATGTTCGGCATTTCTGGAGCCTCATATAAACCAGCATGGCTGGGCCTGACTTTCAAGACCTGGCCACAATAAACCATAAAAAGAGTCTAAAGGGACAAAACTTCAGACCAGGCCGCAACAGACAAAAGAACGTACCCGTAGAGTACATTTCTGATACTTATCGTAACACCGCAGCCTGGACCGTAAATCTGTGGTCACAGCCTCAACAAACCATGAAAATAGCCCGGATCGGCATCACTTCGTGGGCGATTTTCAGATAAACCGCCATGCTTTTCCGGCACAACAAACTATGAAAATCAATTAGTTACGTTCATAACATCACGTAATTCGATTTTCGGATAAACGTGGCTGGGGCGGAGGGAATCGAACCCCCGAATGCAAGGATCAAAACCTTGTGTCTTACCGCTTGACGACGCCCCAAAAATATTTTTTCATCACATCTTACCGTCGAAAACTTCGCTGCCATTCGGCAGCGGAGAAACGAGAAAGGTCTGGGAATAGCGTTTCAGCATCTCCAGGTAACAGGCCTGCGCCCTCTCTATTTTGGAAAAAATCCCAAAAACCGTCGGGCCGGAACCGCTCATCAAAGCACTGCCTGCTCCTGCAGCAAGGAGCTGTTCCTTGATCAAGGAAATTTCCTTAAACGAGCCCTCGGTGACCAGCTCAAGATCATTGAGTACATCCCTGTTCCCAAAAAAAGACCGTCTGAATGGATTCTTCACCCGACAATCATCTCTCTGAGAATGTGAATCTGTCAGGTTAAAATCTTTTTGCTTCAATGTCAACGGTAAATTCTCATAAACCCATTTTGTCGACACTGGGAAGCCGGGGTTTACAAGCAGCACGCTGCCGTCCTCAAGTCCCTGCGCCTCAGTCAGCTCTTCTCCGATACCGGTAGCCCAGGCCACCGGCCGGTCATAGATAAAAAAAGGCACATCCGCGCCAAGCTGCAGTCCCAACCTCGCAAGTTCCTGCTTTGAGCACCCGGTCCGGAACAGTCTGTCAAGACCGATCAGCATGGCGGCCGCATCACTGCTGCCTCCGCCTAAACCGGCGGCAACGGGAATTTTTTTCCTGAGAATGATACGAACACCGAAGTTGTCGGGCAGCCGATCCTGCAAAGAGGAATGAAAGAGCAAGGCGGCACGCAGGACAATATTTTCATCATTCACCGGGAGGTCACTGTCCGGACACTCCAGGTTCACTTCACAACCTGCAGTCTTCTCAATTTCCAGCCGGTCATATAATGACAATTTCTGCATGAGGGTGGCCAGCAGATGATAGCCGTCAGGTCTGCGTCCGATTACCCGAAGATACAGGTTGATTTTCGCAGGCGCCTCTATATAGATACCCTTTGTTGACATGAAACAAGCCGAAGGTATCAGCCACTCTTTCTGCAGGCCTGGACAAATCGCATTTTCAACTCATACAGAACCCTGGTCAACAGCTCGTTTTCATCATTTTCCAGATTGCCTTTGGTTTTTTCCTGGAGAATGGTCAGGGTGTCGATTGCATTTTTAGCCAGTTCAAGATCCACAACTTTTTGACCTGACTCGGGATGGGCAAGTTCGCCCATATGAAACAGGGCCGTGGTATTAAAGGAAAGCACAAGGGAAGGAAACGTAATTTCGGGCATGCTACACCTGCCCTCCTTATTGCGAACTCGTCCATCCGGGCATTCACCGCATTGTTTATTCTGATCCCTCATCCTTTCCCCTCAATCTTCTTTAAAAAAAACAGTCCCCGTTAGATTCGTTCCAGGGCTGAAATCTCTCCGACGGACCGATTAACCGTGATACACCGGTAACTCAAGAACCATGGCATCATCAATATGTATAAGTCCGGTTACCTTTGCAAGCAACTCTTTATCAACAACCGTATTCGTATTGAGAAGAATCACATTTTGATCCGAGGTCTCTTCCCGACCAACGGTCATTCTGGAGATGTTGACGCCGTTTTCACCAAGTGTTGTCCCCAGGGCACCGATAACCCCTGGAACATCTTTATTGTAGACCAGGAGCATGGGTCCGGCGGGCAGAGCTTCAAGCCTGAATGAGTTCAAGCGCACCAGACGCGGCTCCTTTTTGCCAAAGACAGTTCCAGCCAGCATGTTCTCGCCCTTGTTGGTCTTGACGGTGACCCTGAGCAGGTTGGTAAAATCAGCGGCCTGCTTGGTTTTTGACTCAACCACACGAATACCCCGTTCTTTTGCGATCAGCGGCGCATTCACAAAATTAACCGCGTCCTGAAGGATGGGGGTAAACAGCCCCTTGAGAAATGCCACCGATATCGGGCCGATATCCTGTTCAGCGAGGTCACCGCTGAACTCAAGATTGACTTCCTCAACACTTCCCCGGGCGATCTGCATATGCAGCGAGCCCAACATCTCACCCAGACTGATGTACGGCCCGACCTTTGCCAGGACATCATCGCTGACCGAGGGGACATTGACTGCGTTGCGGACAGCCCCTTTAAGAAGATAATCAGCAACCTGTTCGGCAATGGCGGAGGCTACGTTTTCCTGCGCCTCACTGGTGGAGGCACCGAGATGCGGCGTACAGATGAAATTCTTCAAGCCCAGCAGGGGTGTGCCCTCAAGCGTGGTGGGCTCTTTTTCAAACACATCAAGGGCGGCACCGGCGATACGTCCCTCGCTTAAGGCATCATACAGGGCCTGTTCATCGAGAACACCACCACGGTCACAGTCAATAAACATGGCGTCTTTTTTCATGTTGGCGAAAAATTCGGTGGACAACAGATGATGGGTTCCCTTGGTGAGCGGAGTGTGGACTGATATAAAATCAGCCCGACGGGCAAGTTCATTAAGTTCAACCAGCTCGACACCAAGTTGTTCCACAAGATCTAGAGGCATGAAGGGATCAAAGGCAATGACCTTCATTTTGAGCCCCTGAGCTCTGTTACAGACAATGGACCCGATCCGGCCAATCCCTACGATGCCAAGGGTTTTACCGGTCACCTCACGTCCCATAAAACTCTTCTTCTCCCACTTGCCGGCTTTCATGGACCCCGTTGCCTGGGGAATATTACGGGCCAGCGACATCATCATGGAGATAGCATGTTCAGCAGCCGTGGTCGCGTTTCCGTCCGGAGCATTCATCACCACTATGCCCTTCTGACTGGCGGCGGGAATATCAACATTGTCCAGACCGATCCCGGCCCGGCCCACGACTTTAAGCTTGGTCGCGGCCTCAACAATATCTTCCCTTACTTTGGTTGCACTCCGAATGACAAGCCCATCGTATTCAGGGATAATTGCCTTGAGCTCTTCCGGCGGCAGACCGGTGTTCACATCTACCTCAAGCCCGGCCTCACGCAGAATTTTTTCGCCCACAGGCGCCAGATTATCACTGATAAGTACCTTCATTTTTCTCCCCTCAACTTGAATCTATGATATATATAGTTTTATAATTTTTTATTATAAGCGTGTGCGGCTAGACCACAGTATCCGGTCAATGCCGCAACAACCTGTGAACGTCGACCGAAATCTCACTAATTCATGGGCGATTTTCGAATAAACCAGCATGGCTGGACCAGATTTTTAACGTTACAGCCACAACGAACCATGAAAATAGCCTGACTGAGCATCCCTTGCGGGCTATTTTCAGATAAAGGAGGAACTATAACGGTATTCACGGTTCCAGACAACACTAAAAACAGCCTTTCCGTCCTGCCTGCAGGGCAAAATCCGTTCTGCAGCCTTGCATATTTAACGACTCCGGACTATAGAGCGCTGTTTCACCACTATATATATAAATGAAAAATAGCGATCTTTTTTAACAACGAGGAAAACAGCATGACCGAAGTCAGGGTTCGATTCCCCCCCAGTCCCACCGGATATCTTCATATCGGCGGCGCTCGTACCGCTCTTCTCAACTGGCTCTGGGCCAAAAAAAATAACGGCAAACTTATCCTGCGCATAGAGGATACCGATGCGGAACGTTCCACCAAAGAATCCATTCAAGGTATTATTGACGGATTGAGCTGGCTTGGGCTTGACTGGGATGAAGGGCCCTACTTCCAGACTGAATTTGCAGATGACCATATACAGGCGGCCGAACAACTGCTCGCCTCGGGCCATGCCTATAAATGTTTCTGCAGCAAAGAAGACCTGGACACAAAACGTGAAGCCGCCATGGCCGCAAAAAAGGAAGTCGGCTATGACGGGACCTGCCGCAACCTGACCCCGGAAGAGATTACCGAAAAAGAGGCCCGGGGACTTGCCGCAGTTATCAGATTCAAGGTGCCGCAGCAGGAGGGATCGATCAGCTATGACGACAAGGTGCTCGGCACCATAGAACGAGCCTATTCAGATATAGAGGATTTCGTTATTGTCCGTTCAAACGGCAAGCCGCTCTACCTGCTCTGCAACGTAGTTGATGATATCCGCGATCGGATCAGCCACATCATCCGCGGCCAGGATCATATGTCGAACACCACTCGTCAAGTACTACTCTATCATGCCCTTGGCGCACCGGTTCCAATTTTTGCCCATATGCCTCTGACCCTGGACCTGCAGAAGAAAAAAATCTCTAAACGCAGTCATGGCGAAATCGTCTCGGTTCAGTTTTACAGAGAGAAGGGTTTTCTGCCCTGGGCACTGTGTAATTTCCTGATCCTGCTTGGCTGGAACCCCGGCACCGACCAGGAAGTTTTCAGTCGTGATGAACTGATCGAGGTCTTTACTCTGGAACGAATATCCAAGGTGAACTCTGTTTTTAATTACCAGAAGGGCAATGCCAAGTTCTTTACCGATCCCAAGTTGATTGCCATGAATGAACAGTATCTGCGCTCCATGGAGATCGGCGAACTCGGCAAACTGGTTAAAAAAGAACTGGTAGAGGAAGGGCTGTGGACGGATGCTTACGATGGAGAACAACAGCAATGGTATCTTGACACACTCGATCTGATCCGTGATCGTTTTCACACCTTAAAAGACTTTGCATCCGCCGGCAGGGCATACTTCGCCGAAGACTATGCAATTGAACCCAAGCCGCTTAAGAAGAACATACTCAAACACCCGGATCTGAAAACCTGGCTGCCCATGCTGGCAGAACTGTTCAGCAAACTTGATGATTTCAGCAAAGAAGAAACCGAACGGGTAAGCCGGGAACTTGCCGCAGAACTGGACATAAAACCAGGTATCCTCATTAACGGCATGCGAACTGTACTTACCGGGCAATTAGCCGGTCCAGGCATGTTCGACATCCTGATGGCCCTGGGCAAAGAACGGGTTATTGCCCGGCTTAGAAATATTGACCGACTCTACGACGAGCAGGACTAAGGGTGCAAGCCCGCAGGTTCTTAGGCTGTAGACTATTAGCTAGGGATTAAAAGAAGAGCATCCCTGATAGCCTTCAGCCTAAGCAACCTATTGCTTTTACCGGTAAAAAACGCTTTAATTCTCTCGGAGTCACGCAACCTGTTTTTTTATGACAGAAGCTCTGAAGGAACACAACCTTTTTAAAGTGAAACTGAAAACCATGAAAACTACCCCGGACAGACCCCTGGACTTCATTCGTCAAATCATTGCCGAAGATTTAAAAAACGGAAAACACAAGCAGGTCATCACCCGTTTTCCGCCGGAACCAAATGGTTTTCTCCACATCGGTCATGCAAAGTCGATCTGTCTGAATTTCGGCATTGCCCGGGAAAACAATTCGGTCTGTCATCTGCGCTTTGATGACACCAACCCGGGCAAGGAGTCAACGGAATATGTGAACTCAATTCAGGAGGATGTGCGCTGGCTCGGGTTCGACTGGGGCGAGCATCTTTATTATTCTTCAGATTATTTTGACAAGCTGTACGATTTTGCGGTCCAACTCATTGAACTGGGAAAAGCCTACGTCTGCCATCTCAGCGGTGAAGAGATGCGCAAATATCGAGGCACTCTGACCGAACCGGGCAAGGAGAGTCCGTACCGGGACCGGAGTGTTGAGGAAAACCTGGCCCTGTTTACCCAGATGAAAAACGGTGAGATTGAGGAGGGGACCTGTGCCCTGCGGGCCAAGATCGACATGGCTTTGCCCAACATCATCATGCGTGACCCGGTCCTGTACCGGATCATGAAGACGCCTCATCACCGGACCGGCGACAAGTGGTGCATTTACCCTATGTACGATTTCACCCACTGTCTGTCCGATATGCTGGAAAAGATTACTCACTCACTCTGCACCCTTGAATTTGAAAACAATCGCGCCCTGTACGACTGGGTGCTCGACACCCTGGACACGCCCTGCCATCCGCAGCAGATTGAATTTGCCCGGCTCAATATCAACTTCACCGTGATGAGCAAGAGGAAACTTTTACAGCTGGTTGATGAAAACCATGTCAACGGCTGGGATGATCCCCGGATGCTGACCATCTCCGGACTCAGGCGTCGGGGATACACTCCGGCCTCAATCCGTAATTTCTGTGACGGTATCGGAATTGGTAAACGGAGTTCCTGGATCGACATGGGGGTCCTGGAAAATGCGGTTCGGGATGACCTTAATGTTCTTGCACCGCGAGTTCTTGGTGTTCTCAGACCATTGAAAGTCGTTATCACCAATTATCCAGAAGAACAGGTTGAGGAACTTGAGGCCCAAAATCATCCCCAGAATCCTGAAATGGGTTCTCGCATGGTCCCCTTCTGCCGGGAAATTTATGTTGAGCAAACAGATTTCATGGAGGATGCGCCGAGAAAATTCTTCCGTCTCAGTGTTGGCCGGGAAGTACGACTGCGATACGCTTATCTCATCACATGCCGAGAAGTTATCAAAGATGAGGAGGGCAAGGTCATAGAACTTCGCTGTACCTATGACCCTGAAACCCGCGGAGGATCGGCCCCGGACGGACGTAAAGTTAAGGGAACCATCCACTGGGTTTCAGCCCGCCATGCCCTGCAGACGGAAGTACGACTGTATGACCGATTGTTCTCGGTAGAAAATCCGGACATGGATAAAGAAAAAGATTTCAAGGAATTTGTCAATCCCGACTCTCTGCAAATACTTGAAAACAGCATGCTGGAACCTTCGCTTAAAGAAGCCACCACCGCGGACAGGTTTCAGTTTGAACGGCAGGGATACTTCTGCCTGGACAACAGGGACAGCACCCCGGATGCACCGGTGTTCAACCGAATTGTGACCCTGCGTGACTCCTGGGCAAAGCTGACAAAGAAAAAATAACTTTTTTGCAACGCCTGCCTGATCAGCCCACCGAGGCAACGGCAAGATGCACGGTTATCGCCAGCAGAAACAATAATACGACACAGACCAGGAAAATCCACACGCAACATATAAAGGAAAGGTTTGCCAGCAGACGAAAAAGCCAGCCAATCCCTTTAATGCACAGCACAAAACAGGCCAGAGGCAGAGCAATACAGAACACAAGCCCCTGGCAACAGGTCCTGACCAAGAGCTGCAAAGGCGTTTCCTTGTGGACTATCCCTTTGTAATTATAACAAAAAATCTCTTGATGCATGGTCCCCCATTCCAGTTACAGAGAAGGCATTTCAAGCAAAGCCAATTTTCCGACACGGAATACGTACATAGCAACTTCATGCAAATTATATTCCATGAAAACGGTATCAAAAGGCAAGCCCTGTCATTGGAAAATTTTGGGAATTGATACAGCAAGATGGGAAATAGAGAAATCAGTCGTCTTGTAACAGTGTCAATTGTGCAAGAAGCGCGACTACAGCTGTATCGACATGCAGAATACGAGGTCCCATGGTGAACATCCTGAACCCTCGGTCAAGAAAGCACTGACATTCATACTCACTCCAGCCCCCCTCCGGGCCGACGGCAAGAATTTTTTTATTTTTTTGTTTTTGGTGTTCAGCTCCATGGTCGAATACCTCGGCCAGAGAAGTTTCCGTTCCGGGATGAGCCAGCAGGCCGGTGCCGTCAAGCATCGGAACTACATCTTCGACAAAGGGCTTGAAACGGTGATACACCTGCACCTCGGGCAGCCTAGTATCCATTGCCTGTTCCAGCCCTTCAACCAGTAATTTTTTAATTTTTTCCGGCTGCAGAACCGGGGAATGAAAAAAGGATTTTTCCACCTTTCTTGAACGTATCAGATGAATCTTAGAGACACCGAGAACCGTTGCCTGTTTTAAAATACGTTGCAGCATAATCGGCCTCGGCAGGGCCAGGATCAACTCGACTGAGGGTATGGGCGGCGGCTCTTCCCGGAGTTCGATGCGCAAGGTTACCGAATTTCCGCCTGCCTGCTCAAGAACAGCTGCACCGACCAGGCCGTTTATCTCTCCCACACGCAGGGTATCACCAGGCTGCAACCCCAGGATGTTGAGAATATGTTTAGCTCGGCGGCCTGTTACAACAAGGGTATCACCCTGGCGTTCACTCTTATCAAAAAGCATCAGGTTCATGATGTTACCTTTTTTTTCCTTTTGTTGTATGCTCTTTCCATATGAGAGAAATCAATGTTCGATAACTGCCGCGGAGTTTTTCCATGTTAAAACCAGGCTGCTTTTCAGCAGGTGTCAGAAGAATACTTCTATTTTGTCACATTAAGGGCAATAACGAGTTCCTCGTCATCCCCGAAGGTATTTGTCGGGATTCCAGTGTGCTGGAAATGTCATGGATCCCCGCCAAAAGCACGCGGGGATGACGAAAAAAAGACAACATGACAAAGTAGAAATAATTAATTACAAAAACACCTTAACGGCCACCTATCAGTGTTGCAACTCTATAGCTTCCTTTCAACGATTCTGTTTTTACTTTTTCTGCCGCTTATCCTGGTGGTGAGCCTACTCAAGAAAAAGTATCGGGGCAGAACCCTGCAGCGACTCGGCCTGACACTGCACAGCCATTTACCGAAAACCGCCGGCAGCAAGGTTCCGGTGATCTGGATCCACGCCCTGTCTGTCGGTGAGGTGACCTCTGCCCTGCCCTTGATCATCGGCCTGCGAGGGCGCTATCCGAACGCTCTGCTATACTTTTCAACAACTACCAGCACAGGCCGGGAAACAGCAAGGCAGTTGAGCAAAGGAATTGTTGATTCGGTTTTTTTCAGCCCTTTTGACGTTTTCTTTACCCTGCAGCACTTTTTAAACCTAATCAAGCCCTCGCTGTTTGTCCTGGTAGAAACCGATCTCTGGCCCGGCTGGCTCTACTGTCTGAAAAAAAGACGGATCCCGGCCCTTTTGGTCAACGGCAGGTTCTCTAAAAAATCTCTTACCACCTACCACCGTTTTCGCCTTCTCTTCAGGCCGATGTTTGATTGTTTTTCTCTCATTTCCATGCAGAACGGTCAGGATGCAAAAACATTGCAGCATATCGGCATTCCTGCAGACAGGATAACCACGCTTGGCAATTTGAAATTTGATGCCGCCTTGAATGATAAATTTCCCGCCAGCCTAAAAATACGGCGCTCCGACCTGCACCTTCCTCAAAATTGCCCTCTGCTCATCTGCGGCTCAACCCATAAAGGCGAAGAAAAAATTCTCTTAATCGCCTTTTGTGCAATCAAAACAAAAATCCCGGACTTCCATCTGCTTATTGCCCCGCGCGATATCAGCCGCGCAGGCGAGATTGAACTGCTGGCCCGCGGGTACAACCTGTCCTCGTCCCGGCGCTCATTGGCTTCCGAAGAATCCACAGATATTCTCATCCTCGATACCCTTGGCGAACTGGCCTCCTGTTACCGGCTGGCGGACATTGCTTTCATCGGCGGCTCCCTTGTTCCTGCCGGGGGCCATAATCCCCTGGAAGCTGCAACCTATGGACGCCCGGTTCTGTTTGGCCCATTTATGGATGATTTTACCGAGATCAGCCGCGATCTTGTTGCCGCAGGAGGAGCAGTGGTCGTTGCCACCGTTGACGAATTGGTCGAACAAATTCTGAGCCTGCTCAATTCTCCTCAACGAGCAGCAGTAATGGGCGCAGCCGCAAAAAACCTTGTCCAGAAAAACCAGGGTGTTGTTCAATGCCACCTGGATGTCATAGAACAGCTGCTGAATTCTCCTGTTTCACCGGGCAATGGCTGACCTCTTCACCTGGCTTTCCCGCAACATTCTCCTTGCAATCACCTGCTGCTATATTCTTGGCGCAACGACAGCCGGTCAACTCCCTCAAACTTCACCGGCATTGATTTTCATCGCTGCCGGTATTTTGTGTTTCGCCTATTTTTTTCTGCGGAAACAACCCGGATCGGAACTGTCTTTCCTCATGATTTTTTTTCTGCTTGTCGGCTTTATCCATACCGGAATTGCCCTTCAGCCCCCGGGAGATCCTACCCATATATACAATCGTATCTCCGAAAAATCCCTTATCACCCTTAGCGGCACCGTCACCGGTATGGCGACGCAGAATGAAGATAAATCACGATTTGAGCTGAAACTGGATACGATTATTTACAGGACAGGGTCGTCAGCAGGAGAACAACTTCCAACCACCGGTAAAATCAGAGTCACTATGCGCGGACAAGCTCCCCCTTTCCTGGCTCCGGGGCAGAGAATACTTGCGGTGGCAACAGTGGACCGGATCAGAAACTATCAGACTCCCGGCATCTTTGATTATGCCCTGTACATGCACAACCAGGGAATATACAGCTCGGGCTGGATCAGTTCCGCGCAGTTTATTGAACCGCTCACGCCGCTAAAAAAATCAATACTAATAAAAATTGGCAACCTACCGGAAAAAATACGACAACAGGTCAGCCGGTTTATACAGAAAAAATGTGACCCGGTTGCAGGCGGCTTGTACCGAGCCCTTCTTATCGGCGATAGAAGCGGGCTCAGCCCCGAACTCCAGGAACAATTTGCCGCCACCGGCTGCATGCATCTGCTGGCCATCTCCGGTCTCCACATGGGTCTGCTTGCGCTTCTGGTTTATGGTCTGTTTTCCTGGGCCATGAAACGGTCACAATGGCTGCTTCTTCACACGCACGTACCTACCCTTGCCCTTGGCCTCACCTTCCCTATCCTGTTTTTTTATGCCTTTATTGCCGGGATGAACACTCCCGTTTTCAGGTCGCTGATCATGGCGGCCGTTCTTCTCGGAGCCGTTCTTGTTCGCAGGCAGCACTCCATTCTGCACCTGATTGCTGCAGCCGCCCTGCTTGTCCTGGTGTTACACCCACTAGCTCTCCTTACGGTCTCCTTTCAACTCTCCTTTGCAGCCATAGTTGCCATTGCCCTGGTGTATCCAAAAATCCTTTTGCTCTTTGTTCAAAATAAAACAGACCCGGGACAGGATAACTGGTTTTCAACAGTTATCCGCTGGCCAATAACCGCTCTGGTTATTTCCCTGGCTGCAACCGTCGGAATTCTGCCCTTTCTCCTTTATCATTTCAACCAATTTTCGCCGATCGGCCCGGTCATGAACCTGATGATTGAACCTCTGCTCTGTTTTATCGCCCTACCCCTGGGCCTGGCTGCAATCCCCCTGATTCCGCTTGCACCAAATGTAGCGGCAGCTCTGCTGCAGCTTGGCGGTGTTGCTCTCCACTGCGCCGACAGCCTCACCCAATGGGCCGCTCGGCTTCCTTTTGCATCACTCTGGACGATCACGCCTTCCATATCTGAATGTATCCTGTATTTCTTTCTACTCATCTTTATCTTTGCATCCCGACACAGACAAAAAATCATTGTGTTTACTCTTGGGACCGTCCTGCTTGTTATTCATTTCACTGCAGGCAACCCTTTTTTCGGCAGAAAAAACGCAAAGATCTCGTATCTCGACGTGGGCCAGGGCACATCAACCCTGATAGAATTTCCGGGCGGGGCAAATGTTCTCATTGATGGCGGAGGCAACAGCTCTAAACGATTTAATGTGGGAAAGAATATCATCGCCCCTTTTCTCTGGTACAAACGAATCCGCCGGATTGACATGGTGGTCATAACCCATCCCGACAGTGATCACTACAATGGCCTGGGTTTTATCATTGAGCGGTTTCACCCTGAAATTGTCTACACCAACGGACAGCTCGGGCAAGCCGACAGCTATACTGACTTACTGGGTATGGCAGTCCGGGAAAAAATACCTGTAAGAGCAGCCGGAGTACAAAAAACTCTCCATAAAGATTCACTTTGCAGCCTGACCTGTCTCGGTATGCCCGGACTGCCGATGGAAAACTTCTCCGACAACAACAGAAGTCTGGTTCTGCAGCTGCAGTGCGGCAAAAAAAGCTTTCTCTTTCCAGGGGACATTGAAAAAGGAGCGGAAGCTCTTCTTGTACAAAAAAAAGTTCCAGTACAGGCGGATGTACTGCTTGCACCTCACCACGGCAGCAAAACGTCCAGCAGCAGAGCATTTATCGACGCTGTTAAGCCAAAACTCATCGTTGTTTCCGCCGGTAGATCAAAAAAAGGTGTCTTCCCTACATTTGGGCATCAGCAATGGTGGCGGCAACAGAGTATTGATATGTTAATCACAGGTATTGATGGCACGATAACCTGCCAGACTGACGGAAAAACAATCCAAACAACCGACTAAGTAAGGGCAGAGTTTGCACGGGACAACCAACGGAAAAAATGAAAGTGGCCAGGAATATTTGCCAGGAAGACTTCTTTTATGATAGGGTATCAAGGAGATAAAGTATTTTTCCCCATTTTTGAGGCGATAAAAAACCGTATATCCCATGCCTGTAATTTTTGGAAAAAAATGTCCGCGTTGCAAAACGTCGGACTGCCGGCCCCTGCTCAACAAAGTATGGCCCGGTAACCTGCCGGGTGTGCAAAACTTTACCTGTTCACAATGCAAACAAGACTTTTTTTATATCCCCCCCTGTTCAATCCTCATTGATAAACGCATCAGTGAACGGGTAGCGCCACCAAACACGCTGCTGGTTCGCATCCAGGGGGAGCGGCAGCAATTTGCCAAAATCGAAGACATCAGCATGGAAGGCATTGGCTTCAGTTATGATCTCGATCTGCAAAAATTTGCCCACGAAAACTTTACCATTGACCTCTACAACTGCAAACAGGGAACCTTTCTGAAAAACCTTCCCGTACAGGTTGTCTCCTCTCGGGTGAGCGTGCAGAAAATCGCAGGCCATCAAACCACTATTCTCAGAAACGGTGCCCGATTCGGGCGGCTGAACCGTACCCAGAAAAAAATACTCAAAGACTTTGTCGAAGGGTTCAACAGCCTGGGGACCGGTTCAAACAACAGGTAAGCTTTCGCCCCATTCAAAGGGCTTGAATTACAGGTTGCCCCCTATATTTCGGTAAAATCAACCGGAGGTTTTTTCAAGAACTTAACGAATTTCTGTTTCTCTATACAGTTGGTATACGCGTCTTCAGGGCTGATCTTCTTCCGCTCCAGAAGTTCCATGATCGCATCATCAATGGTCTGCATGCCGTACTTCTTCCCGGTCTGCATAACTGAAGAGATCTGATAGGTTTTTGCCTCTCGAATAAGATTACGGACGGCCGGAGTACAGATCAGAATCTCGAGTGCTGCAACCCGTCCCTTGACATCAATTCGTTTAAACAGCGTTTGGGAGACCACGGCTTTCAGGGCATCGGCAAGGGTCGAACGTACCTGCCCCTGCTGGTTGGCCGGAAAAATCTCAATGATACGGTCGACCGTTTTCATGGCGTTCATGGTATGCAGGGTTCCAAAAACCAGATGTCCGGTCATGGCCGCTTCCATGGCAAGAGAGATCGTCTCCAGATCACGCAGCTCACCGACCAGGATTATATCCGGGTCTTCACGCAGGGCACCGCGCAGGGCAGCGGTAAAACTTTTTGTATGGGTGCCGACTTCACGATGGTTGATAACACATTGCTGGCTTTTGTGAACAAATTCTATGGGATCCTCAATAGTCAGAATATGATCTTTTCTGGTTTTATTGGCCTCATCGACGATGGCGGCAAGAGATGTAGATTTACCCGACCCTGTCGGTCCGGTCACCAGCACAAGGCCCTTAGGCAGGCTGGCTAGTTTTGCTATCACCTTGGGCAGGCCGAGTTGTTCACAGGTAAGGATATCACTGGGAATCTCCCGAAAAACTGCGGCAATGCCGTATTTCTGTTGAAAAAAATTACAACGATACCTGGCAAGTCCTGGGATCTCGTACCCAAAGTCCATGTCCCCTGTCTCTTCAAAAATTTTAATTTTATCCTCAGGACAGATCTCATACAACATACTCTTCAATGATTCATTTTCCAGCGCCTTGAACTTTACCCGTTCCATGTCGCCCCGGATACGTAAAACAGGCTGCTGCCCCGACATCATGTGAAGATCCGATGCACCTTCGTCATTCATTAACTTAAAAAAAGCATCAATCTGTGCCATAACTCAACTCCCTGGATAAAATCTGTGGACAAATAGCATCATCCGACACTCTATCACTCTATTCAACTCATCCTGCCCCATGGATATTTTCAATACGTTTATTGACGCTGAAATAAATCCTGTCACTAATGAGTATTGTCGGTGTCTTAGATAGCGAAGACTTCCGGTAAGCGAACTCGTGAGACTCCGAGAAGCGACGAAACCGACGGCGGAGAGTGCGTATCATGTTGTAATTCCGTATTGTGCAAATAGCGTTTTTACCTTTTCACGAGTCCATCAGTATTAGAAAACAACGGTTTTTCGAATATGCTGTACAACATCTTCGACCTCATCAAAAACCTCAAAAAGCAACAGGTCTTCATCGCCGATCTTGCCACTGCTTAAAAGCTGCTCTTTAATCCAGTCGACCAGACCATTCCAGAAGGAAGACCCCACCAGAATAATCGGAAAGGGTTTAATTTTCCGGGTCTGGATCAAGGTTAAGGATTCAAACAGTTCATCAAGTGATCCCAGTCCGCCGGGCATACAGACAAAAGCCATGGAATATTTCATAAACATGACCTTGCGAACAAAAAAATACCTGAAATCAAGAGGGAGGTTGACGTATTTATTTCCCTCCTGTTCGTGGGGTAGATCGATATTCAGGCCGATGGACAGCCCTTCTCCCTCGATCGCTCCCCGATTTGCAGCCTCCATGATCCCGGGTCCGCCCCCGGTGACAATACCGTAGCCGTATTCGACGAGCCTGCGGGAAATTTGCCTGGCTTTTATGTAATCCGGATCATCCTCAGGCGTCCTGGCTGATCCGTAAATCGTTACCGACGGCTGTTTAATTTCAGAAAGCGTGTCAAAACCCTCTACAAATTCAGCCATTATCCGAAACATCCGCCAGGAATCTCCGGTGGTCATACTGTTTAAACAGTATTGTGTTTCCCTGTTCAGGGAAAAACGACGATGATTACTCATTGATTCGCATGATTCCTGGTTAAATTCATTTTTAATGGACTCGTAAAAACTCAAAAACGCCCTTTGCAAGTATGGAATTACAGATAGTACGATCTTTACGCCGTCGGTTTCGCGGTTTCTCAGAGACTCGGGAGTTCACTCCTCATGTGGTCAATGCCCCATCACCACCAGAAGTCTACGCTTCCTGCGATACCGACAATTCTTCTAGGTTGACAATTGCCTTTTCCGCCGATTTTTTATCTATACTCAGGCTGTTTTTTGCTCCCAGCACACGATGAAACACTGTTGCCGCCCGGCTGGGTTTACCTGATGCTGCAAGAATATTCCCGAGCAAAAGCATAGCTTGCACATGCCCCCGTTTAAGCCGCAGGCATCTGCGCGCTCCTTCATGAGCCTCCTCCATCCTGCCTACATGGAAAAAGGCCCTGCCAAGACGATACCAGCAGTCAGCTGATGTATCATCAATGGAGAGAGCTTTTTCCAGTAATAGAAGCCCGGCATCCTCCCCTTCCCCCTGCTCTACATACAGCAGCCCGAGCATACTCATACTGGTCAAGTCATGGGGATGCAGCTGCAGGGCCTGCTGAAAAGACTTCATGGCCTCTGTGGTTTGTCCGGTTCCTGAGTAGGCTTCGCCGAGCAGGCGGTAGAGCAGGAAGTCTTTTTCCCCTTCTTTAGCCTGTTTCCAGAGCATAAGGACCGGCAGAGCTTTATCATATTGACCTGCCCGGCAATACAACCGACTGAGTTGCTGATAGATGTCGGTACCGGAAATACCCGAATGGTACTGGACGGTAAAAGCCTTTTCAAAATACTCCAGGGCCTGAGCATCTCGACCAAGCATCTGATAGGCATAGCCGAGATTGACCAGAGCCATGTAGTTGTCGGAGTCCTTGTCCAGCACTTCGATAAAAGAGGCGATCGCGGCATGATTCCGATTCATTTCGATCAGGGCAACCCCTAAACTGTTGAGCAGGTTACTTTCCCCGGGATGGAGTTTGAGTCCATGGGAGTATTCAATGACCGCCTGCCTGAAATCTCCTTCATCAAAATACCAGTCTCCACTGACATTCAGGCTGAGATAATCAAAATGGACAACACTGCCCGGTCCGTAAAATTTCGCATGCATAAGCGCTTTACGACAATTTTGTACCATGGTGGTTTTGGTATACCGGAGACAGGGAAAAGAGCAGGCGCCGATGGAAACTGATATCCGGCCCGCTTCCTTAACCTTTTCTGCAAGGTTCTTCACGCGACTTTCGGTGATCGATGCCGATGCATTGGCAATAAATAAAAAAACCTGGCCCCGGGAGGAAGTAAAGAGTTGTTCCTGCTCCGACAATAGAGGAGCCAGAAGTGCTTCAACAGATTTGAGCCCTTTATACTCTTTGTCCTGCTGAAAAAGTGCCAGACCGAACCGGTCAACACCTCGCCATAATTTCTTCAATATTTTCAGCTCATTGTCATCAGGGCCGACAAAAGGATGTTGCTCCGCATTCTTGAACACATCGGCATCACAGAGGCCAAACGGACCTCTGCGCTCAGCAACGACAAGAGCCCGCTGGATATCACGATAGAGGTGACCATCATTTCTTTGAAAACCGGTAAAGGCAACATGAACCCTCTGCAGACCTTCCCGCTTCAAACGTCTTTGCAGATTATGGGCAAGAATCAGCCTTTGAGCCCTATCGTTGCCGGCAACCAGAACAGCAAACACTCCCTGCCCTAAAAAAAACAAAACACCAGGACAGATGGCAGAAAAAAAACCGGCGAGGTATTGGATTTTACGAAAGCTGCCGACAGTGGATCGACGGATAAAAAATGTACTGACCAGGTATAAAGAATACCTGGATTGTCCAAGGGATGAAGACTGAAAAAAATACTCCAATGCTCTGCTGTTATGTAGGCCGGTTTCCTGATCAAGGTAGATCTGCCTGATAAGCTGTATATGGTGCTGCAACATTTTTTGAAAATCAAGCAGCCAGCTTGAAGAAAACTTCTGCAGCAGGGCCGGATCGGCATCACCGATGGTAAAAACAGCCACCGCGCTTCCCTCAAGTACAAGTGGAATACAGATCATGCCCAAGCAGTACCCAGGATGGGACTCTGCAGTTATCCCGGCAACAGTTCCCTGCAATATCTCAGGAATGTCAGGGGGAACAAGCGGCGAAGATGCGCATGTTGCAAGATAGAGATGGACAGTTACCGGCAATGGAAACAGGCGAGCAACTTCATCCTCAAAGAGCGGCGCAAGAAGTATGCAGTCATCAGGTGTAACATTTCCTGACTGTTCTGATTGCATTAGCCAGGTCATTATGAGAATATCTGCAGCAAAGACTTATGAATCAGAGCCAATTCATCATCCAGCACTGTTCGCATATCCAAAAGCAAACGGTCATCTTCAATACGTCCGATCACCGCAATTTCCTGCTTGCGCAGGGCCCGTTCAAGTTCGTTGACGCTGAGGTGGACAGGTTCAAGGGCAATAGATCTGCTCGGCACATTCTGCTCAGGCATTGCCCCTCCGCCAACCCTGGAGGTCGAGTCGACAATGGAGATTCTGCACTGTTCCTTCATATCTCTGCGCAGACGGCGAAGAAGTCGCCGGGCTCGTTTATCGACAACCTCCACCGGCGCCGCTATCATTGCAAGGGACGGGATGGTTTCCAGGGCTGTCGGTTCATCACGATACAACCGTAGAATCGATTCAAGACCGGACAGGGTGAATTTGTCTATCCGCAGGGCCCGGTTTAACGGGTTTTTCTTGATTGTATCTATAATCTTTTTGCGGCCGACAATAATGCCTGCCTGGGGGCCGCCAAGCAATTTATCACCGCTGAAGGTCACCACGTCCACGCCGGAGGCAACAACTTCCTGGACCGTCGGTTCCTTCATAAGACCAAACCGGCTGAGATCAACCAGACAACCTGAACCGAGATCCTCAACAACCGGGATGTCCCGCTGCCTGCCCAGGGTTACAAGTTCCTGATTATCAACCTCTTTGGTAAAACCGATGATTCGGTAATTACTACAGTGGACTTTTAAAAGCAGGCCGGTGTTTTCGCTAATCGCATTCTCGTAATCGCGAAGATGGGTACGATTGGTGGCTCCGACCTCAACCAGATCGGCACCGCTGCGGCTCATGATATCCGGGATTCGAAAAGAACCTCCGATCTCAACCAGCTGGCCCCGGGAAACAATAACTTCCTTGCCTTTGGCTAAGGTTTCAAGAACAATAAGAACCGCCGCGGCATTGTTGTTGACCACAAGTGCGGCCTCAGCACCGGTTAGCTCGCAGAGCAGTTCCTCAACCAGACTGTAGCGACTCCCCCGCTCACCGGTGTCCAGGTCAAATTCCAAATTGGAATATCGGCCTCCGGCATAATAGAGGGCATCCATTGTCTGCTTTGGTAGAATAGACCGGCCGAGATTAGTATGAATTATAACACCGGTACAGTTGATCACGCGCCTGAAGCGAACTCTCTGTTTATGCAGGATAAAATCGATCATCCTGGAAATAAACCGTTCCTGCTCCATATCACCTGAGGACAGTTCAACCCCTCGAAGGATATCCTGACGAACCTGGTCGATATAGAGCCGGATCAGCCGAGTCAGGCTCTTAAAGGAAACCTCGGCCAATATTTCTTGCTGCTGCAGGGTGTGAATACAATCGTCAACTTTTGGCAGAAGACGGAGTAAAGTGCTGTTGACCGCTCGTTCAGGACAGTCGTTTGTAGGGTTCATGCGCATAAAAACTCACTATATATATAAAGGAATAATTTATTTCATATTATGACATCCTGTAAGCCCAATCAATCAGAAAAGAAAAAATCTTTAAAAACAAACTGGTTAATCGAAATTTATAAAAAATGAAAACAAGACGGAAAAACTCATTGACTTCGAATTTAGGATAGGGTAGTTTCTCCCCTCGTTGCTCGTGAGACATCACGAGCGCCGGGAAAAAAACGTTCGCCAGAGTCAATTAAATGTTGACAGCATAAAGCGAACGAGATATACTGAACACCTGCGACGGAGAAAGCCAAATGGCTAATATAAACTCTGCGTTGCGCCTGTTTTGCGAGAGCGGAATATGGCATTGATCTTTGAAAACTAAACAGCAAATAGAGCGGGCCAAAGTAAATTTTGGTTTGAGTAAGAAGTAAAAGTAAGTCCAATCGATTTGTGATTGGCTAGGATATAAACTGGAGAGTTTGATCCTGGCTCAGAACGAA